>JBBRGZ010000057.1:0-14424 GCA_038223395.1 Chitinophagales bacterium | reverse complement strand
TGGCGTGCACAGCGGACAAGTGAGCTTTCCCGGTGGCAAATCAGAAGAATTAGATACAAGCAGGCAACACACCGCGCTCCGAGAAACAGAAGAGGAAATTGGAGTTGCACAATCTGAAATAACCGTTTTTGGTAAACTCAGCGATATCTATATTCCACCAAGTAACTTTTTTGTATTTCCTTATTTAGGCTATGCTTCATCACGACCGAATTTTAAATTAGATCCCACTGAAGTAGAATATCTTATTGAAGCACCAATTAAATTATTAGCAGACCCAAAAATAAAATCAACACTTAAAATGCAAAGGGGAGGGGAACCAATAAATGTTCCCTGTTACCTCATAAACAAACATCGCGTTTGGGGAGCAACTGCAATTTTATTAAGCGAATTAGAATTTTTATTGCGGGATATTACATTGGATTAATTATTGAAACTGACAGGTGGGGTGTTCGATTATTATGATTATTATGATCAGGCTTGGAATTTTTGCAAGTTCAGACCCCTATTTTCCTCAAATAGGAGACCCATGTTAAATATTTGTAATTTTGGTATCTAACGTTTATTTGCAAAGGGTTTTAAAGGAATTTTGAATGCAATCAATACAGGTCAGTTTATAGTGCAGAAGTGGGGTCTTTTTGGTTGGAATATCCATCTACACTTTCAAATGGAATTTATTTGGTTACCATCTATTCTGGATCATCAAAAATTACCAAAAGGTTGATAAAAGTAGATTAGTATGAAAAGAAATTTTTCCTTGAAGGAGTACTCAATATTTGCAGAGATCGTATTGTGTAATAATTATTGTAATAGTCAAGTTATTTACACGGATATTGAACCTGATGTTATTGTTTCCGATCTTGACCAATTAATTGATTTGGACAACGATGGATCTGATGATTTTCGTTTTATAAGGGAGAGCATCAGCAATTCTATCGCTACTCTTTATAACTGTTATTTGTCGATAATTTTTGAAGTGGGTTGTCTAAATACCAGTAATTCTCTATTGGGTTATTCAAGGACTACGTCTAAAGACATTGTATATCCACTGAGCTCTTCCTATTTAATAAATAGTGAGGCCCAATGGGCAGGAGACATATGGCAATATCTTACATTCAAATTGCGCGACCTAAGTTGCCTTTACTTTGAACCGATTGGCCCATGGGAGTACCCAAATATTGGGGATTGGGCATCTCATAGGGAAGAGGATCAGTTTATTGGGGTGAAATTTAAAAACAATGAAAATGATTGTTTTTATTATGGATGGATCAGATGTCAAATTTCAGACTCATTAGATGAACTAACAATAAAAGATTATGCATATAATAGCACTTGTGGGCAAGGGGTGCTTGCAGGTACATTATCCTCTCCAGTAAAGAATTTTAACACTGAAGTGTCATTTATTGTGTTTGAAAATCAACTTTTAATTAATGTTCCACAAGAATATAGCTGCAATCTGTATTCGATTACTGGTACGCTATTAATGTCTTTTAAGTTAGAACCTGGCGATACAAGAAAAGATCTTAATTCACTGGTCAGTGGATATTATGTGATAAAAATAGATAATAAATACAGCGAATATTCAGAAAAAATTAATATTGTAAAGTAATAGCTGTTTTCCTACTTAATTTCAGTTCCCAAAACATCAACAACTTTATATATCGTCCTGAAATAGCTTGTCATTAAAAATCATTCAGGATTCAAATTGAACAAAAACCAAAGAAAAAAAGAGACCCTAAAAGTTCCGCACCCTATGTGAGGCGGACTGACGAAGAAATGGTTAAGATTGTAAGGGAAATTCAATCCGGATTAATAGGAATTAGAACTGCCTGTTTCAGGTATGGATTATGCAGAAATACTTTGAAATTATTCATTGCAAAATTTTCTATTTGTAATTTGGGAGATGAGTTTTCACACCAATTACTATCTAGGATGAATAATAACCAAACAGAAGCTGCATTAAGTCGAAAAATTAATGAGCTTACAAAAGATCTTGAATATGCGAAACTAAAAATAATTGGCCTGGAAACAATGGTTAAAGTTGCAGAAGCGGACTTGCATATTAAGTGGAAATTCCAGTCAAACTGACCCCACCTGAGCAATCCAAACTGACCCCACCTGAGCAATCCAAACTGACCCCACCTCTACGGAGTAAACTGACCCCCTCTCTGCAATCCAAACTGACCCCGCCTGCTTCGCGTCGGGCAGGCCCACCGTTTTTGATTTGATTTTACTGTTTTAGCATGATGATTTTAAGTGTTTGCGATATCGTATTATGACGGTACTGTAAACTTAAATAAACATGGCGAATAAAACCATTAGTATGAACAAAATCAGACAAATTATCAAGCTGCATTCACAAAGAATGGGCAAAAAGAAAATCGGAACCCGATTAGCTATTTCAAAGAATACCGTAAAACTGTATATCGATGCCTTTCATCATTTACAGAGGCCGTAGGAGGAGCTTTCGCTTTTAACGGACTTTGAGTTGAATAAATTATTTAATTCGGTAAGGGAGGTTATATCGAGTAATAAATTGCAAGAGGTCTTTGATTTTTCCTCCATTAGGAATATACTCTGTAATCTTAACATCACAAGTTCCGGTAAGCGGATGGCACGATATAATCGGTGAGCAACCCATTGCAGATGCAATTTTAGGCCGAATTATACATGATGCGCCTCATGTAGAAATGAAAGGTGAATCTTTAAGAAAAAAAAGACATCTGGAAAATGAAGAAAAATTTGATTTTAAAAATTAAAACTAACTTAGCCAAACATTGCAAAAAACAACTATTAATAAATCAAAAAGGAAGGGCAACTTTGAGGGCCTGCCCACCCTTTTAGGTGGGGTCAGTTTAAATTGCAGAAGAGGGGTCAGTTTGGTTGGAATATCCAACTTAGTGTTGTTAATGATTACCTAATTATTGAAACTGACTCCCATTTACCTCCACACTTTTCGCAATCGTTTCAATTAAAATTGCGTTGTCGTCTATCCATTTTTTTGGTGCGTGCACATAAAATATAACACGCGTTTTTGGTGTATCGTAGTAGTAATAATAATCGCCTGATTGTTTGCATTTTATTCCGGGATATCCATTTCTAAAGGTAAATTTTTCGCTTGTTTCGCAGGTTTTTAATTCCATTTCTGCCATCACTTCGTTGCCCTTTAGATTTTCGCCATATACACGCAAGTCAACGGTTTTATCTCCATTCGAAAGAAAATATCCATCTCCATTATTGCTTTTATCTGTTGCGGTCCATTCCTTAGGAATTTCGAAACTAAAACCATAACGGTCGCTGCTTATTTTATTATATCCTTTTTTATCGGCATCCTCATAAACTGCATCGGTAGATTCGGCATCAATAATTTCGTTGAGTGTTTCGGGACTGTCTTTTGTAATAGTTATAACTGTGTCTTTCACAACAGCTTCATCGCCATCAGCAGTATTTTCTTTACAAGAAGAAAATCCAATTAAACCTGCTATTAAAAAATAAAAGAATCCTTTTTTCATAATTAGATTTTAACCAAACTTTATCAATTAACATATAAAAACCAACTAGCCTATGGATTTAGTTGGGCTTGCCCTGATTAGATTGCAATTTGCAACGCTTTTTCTTTATAAAAATTATTCTACATCAAATTCAATGCTTAATCAGGGTTTACCCTGAATAGCAAATAAATGGAAGCAATACATTTTTGACTTGAAAAAGTTAATGTAATAAAAATTGCCACTTGTTTACTATTTCTATTGCTTATTCCGGGTTAAATGAAACGCATCATTCTCTCCCAGCGTATATCCCTTATACGTTCGCCAAGCGGTTTTGTTTTATCCCAGCTGAACCAAATAAGAACAGGTTTGCCAACAATATGATCCTCAGGCACATATCCCCAATAACGCGAGTCGTAAGAGCGATGGCGGTTGTCACCCATCATCCAATAATAATTTTGTTTGAAAGTGTATTCGGTGATTATTTTACCATCAATATATACATTCCCTTTTTTATCTCTGGTTACATCGTTGTGTTCGTATGCCTCAATAATGCGTTGATAATTGTAATAACTATCAGGTGTAATAGCAACAGTTGCACCTTTTTTTGGCACCCAAATCGGACTAAAATCATCCACAGAATTTGGCATGCCTTTCGGATTGTGCGGAAATAAACCAACATAACCATAACGCAACCTATCAAAATGATTTAAAGTAACACTTTGCACTGCAGCATTTTTTGCTAATGCTTTACTTTGAGTAATACTGATATTCGCCGTTATGGTAATAATATTTTCAACGTATGTAGTATCCTCAAAATCCATCGGATTTAATTTTAAATCCGTTAATATTTTTCCTGCTTGCGTTGCATTCAGTTTTTCTCTGAACATAATATCATACGATTTTTGCTGATCTTCTGCAACCATCGCTTTTGAACCATTTACATATAAAATGCCATCGCGCACCGTAATAGAATCGCCTGGTAATCCAACACAACGTTTAATATAATTGTCTCGTTTATCTACAGGCCTATAAGCTAAATCGCCTGATGCTTGATAACGCATGCGCATTTTATCGTAATAATAACTATAAGGTTTTTCGGTGTTGTTTTGTTGTTTATCATACATGCGCATCGACTCCGCATCATTCATTATTAAGCTGTAATAACTATTTTGTTGATTTGGTAAATACACAGTATCGCCTTCAGGAAAATTAAATACAACACTTCCGTTTCTATGAATTTTTTCTAATCCCGGAAAACGCATATAAGGCAACTGAATAGCATCGCTATAAGCCTTTGTTTTAATTACCGGCATGGTATGATGTGCAAATGGAAATGCAAGTGGTGTAATTGGAAAACGCGCACCATAATGAAATTTACTCACGAATAAAAAGTCGCCCGCTTTTAAAGTACTTTCCATAGATGTAGTTGGAATAGTATAAGCCTCAAAAAAGAAGGTTCTAATGAGTGTTGCAGCAACAACTGCAAAAGCAATCGCATCTGCCCATTCTCTTCCACCTGTTTTTTTAGCAGAAGGGTGCGGACCGATATAACGCACATCTTTATCAAACCCAATTTTTAAGAAAAAGATATAAGGAACCATCATAGAACCCACATAAGCCCAAAATGTTTCTTTACCAAATACCTTTGCAATTTCATTTGCCATCAACAACCAAACAACAACATTCAAAACCGGAATTAATAACATAATAAACCAGCTGATGCCTTTGCCTGTAATTTTTGTGCAGATATAAATATTTAAAATAGGAACCAGTGCTTTCCATCCTGCATAACCCGCTTTTTCAAAAAGTTTATATAAACCAACAAAGGTTCCAACAATAGAGAAGATAAAGAATATCCAATATCCGATAGGAATAATACTTTCCATTTATAATTTTTTGTGTAAAGAAATTGCTTTTGAGCGCACAAAACTATATGTTTTCGACCAATTGCTTTTTTTTAACGGTGTATAATGCATTGTAGATTTTAAAAATGCCTTCCACTCTAAAAACAACGAACCGGGTTAAAGAAATAATGTTTGAAATGCTTAACACATATTATCGCAGTTTTTTTCGAAAAGATATTGTTAACTTCTGACAAGTTGACAGTATATTCCGTAAATTTGCACCTAAAGAACAAATAAATGTACGATAATAACCCTACTTTACCCGAATTTGGTTTAAACAAACCGCTTGAGGATATCAGGCAGGGCGAAGCTTTGGGACTCGAATCGCTTGAAAACACCAATAGCGGTAAGAAGTTTTATATCGAAAGTTACGGTTGTCAGATGAATTTTAGTGATAGCGAAATTGTCGCTTCCATTTTGCACGCAGATGGCTTTGGATTGACGCGTAATTACGAAGAAGCGGATGTTATTTTGCTTAACACTTGCGCAATTCGCGACAATGCAGAACAACGCGTGCGAGCACGTTTACAAGAACTCAAATCGGTTAAAAAAAATAAACCCGATGCAATTATCGGCATGCTCGGCTGCATGGCTGAGCGCTTAAAATCAGAACTTTTAGAAGAAGAAAAGCTTGTAGATATCGTTTGCGGACCCGATGCCTACCGCGATTTACCAAAACTAGTGCAATCTGCCGACAATGGCCAAAAAGCAGTTAACGTATTATTAAGTAGAGAAGAAACCTATAGCGATATCAGTCCCTTGCGCTTAGATGCTACCGGAATTTCCGGATATATCTCAATCATGCGCGGCTGCGATAATATGTGTTCATTTTGTGTAGTTCCATTTACACGCGGACGTGAACGAAGCAGAAATGCATTCTCAATTGTTGCCGAAGCACAGGAATTATTTTCAAATGGATATCGCGAAGTTACTTTGTTAGGTCAGAATGTAGATTCTTATAAATGGGAAAATCCTGAATCAAATGCCATCGTTTCTTTTGCGCAATTATTAGCAATGGTGGCGGATGTTAATCCATTATTGCGTGTGCGTTTTTCTACTTCGCATCCAAAAGATATTACAGATGAAGTATTATATACCATCGCGAAATACGAAAATATTTGCAATTACATTCATCTGCCCGTGCAATCAGGAAATTCACGCGTTTTAGAATTAATGAACCGCACTTACAATCGCGCTTGGTATTTGAATAGAATTGATGCAATTAAAAGAATTATTCCTGATTGCGGTTTATCTACCGATGTTATTACAGGATTTTGCAGTGAAACAGAAGAAGAACATCTCGATACTATCAGTTTAATGGAACAGGTTAAATACGATATGGCTTACATGTTTTTCTATAGCGAAAGACCGGGAACTTTAGCAGCAAGAAAATATCAAGACGATATTCCCGAAGAAGTAAAACGCAGAAGATTAGCAGACGTAATTAAAGTGCAATCGCGACACGCACTCGAAAAAAATGAGGCAGACATCGGAAAAACATTTAAAATATTAGTTGAAAAAACTTCCAAGCGTTCTAAAGAAGACATGTGTGGAAGAAATGATCAGAATAAAATGGTTGTATTTCCGTCTACTGAGGCAAAACCCGGTGACTATGTAAATGTAAAAATTACAGGTGTTACATCGGCTACTTTATTGGGACATTTAGTTCCATAATTGAAATAGTGAATAATATGGCAGATGAAATTCAATCGATAAAACAACGTTTTGGTATAATTGGTAATACACCCGAATTAAATTATGCTTTGAGCATAGCCGCGCGTGTTGCACCAACTAATTTAACCGTATTAATTACCGGCGAAAGTGGGGTAGGAAAAGAAATATTTTCTCAAATTATTCACCAGTTTTCAAGTCGCAAACACGGTCCTTTTATTGCCGTAAACTGCGGTGCCATTCCGGAAGGAACAATAGACTCAGAATTATTCGGACATACAAAAGGCTCCTTTACAAATGCCCTCGACGATAGAAAAGGATATTTCGAAACGGTTAACGGAGGAACAATTTTTTTAGATGAAGTAGGAGAGTTGCCCCTCGGAACACAAGCGCGATTATTGCGCGTACTAGAAGCCGGTGAATTTTTGCGCGTAGGCTCATCAAAAGTGCAAAAAACTGATGTGCGCGTTGTTGCAGCAACTAATGTGGATTTGCATAAATTAATTCAAGACGGAAGATTTCGCGAAGACCTTTTTTATAGATTAAATACAGTGCCAATTACAGTCCCTTCTTTGCGCGAAAGAAAAGAGGATATCAATTTATTATTTAGAAAATTTTCAAGCGATTTTGCCGAAAAATATAGAACTCCTTCCATCATTTTAGACCCTGAAGCAACAGAAATTTTAAAAAATTATGTGTGGCCGGGAAATATTCGAGAATTGAAAAATATTGCCGAACAAGTTTCCGTTTTATCAAGCGACAAGCAAGTATCAGCAGCTGAACTTGCACAATTTATTCCGAATATTAGGAAAAATAATTTGCCCGCGTTAACATCACAAAAAAATGGAAGCGATTTTAGTGAAAGAGATATTTTATATAAGGTGTTATTCGATATGAAAAAAGATTTGCACGACTTGAAACAATTTGTTTTAAATATTGCTGATGCAAATGAGTTAAAAACGGATGTGCCCGTTGGCTCCGATTTTTTTGAAAACGATCATGCAGATATGCCGACTCAAACGCAAATACAACCCGAAATAATAAATAAAAAACCATTTGCAATTAATGCAGCATCTTCAAATTCAACACATCATCACGAAGAAGTTGAAGAATCGTTATCATTAGTTGACAAAGAAAAAGAATTAATAATAAAAGCACTTTCAAAACACAAAGGCAAAAGAAAAGATGCCGCTTTAGATTTGGGCATTTCTGAAAGAACTTTGTATAGAAAAATAAAGGAATATAAAATTGAAGAGTAACAAAAATATATTGAAAATAATGTCTGTTTTTGCATGTTTGATTTTTATATCAGCAACATGCAATGTGTCGTTAAGCGGTACAAATATTCCTGTGGATATTAAAACAATAACAATTCAATATTTCCCTAATCAATCAAATTTTGTAGCACCATCTTTAAGTCAAACATTTACCGAAGCAGTAAAAGATAAATTTTTACGCGAATCTCCCTTAACTTTAACCGATAACGGAGGCGATTGGGAATTAAGTGGTGCAATTACAAAATATACAAGCACTCCTATTGCACCAACAGGAACAGAAACAACAGCGCTAAATAGATTAACTATTACAATTAAGGTAGATTTTATCAATAGAAAAAACGAAGAAGAAAATTGGAACCAAACATTTAATCGTTATGAGGACTACGAAAGCACAAAAACACTTTCGCAGGTTGAAGGCGATTTGCTTCCAAAATTATCGGAACAATTAGCAGATGATATCTATCAAAAATTAACGCAAAACTGGTAATGTATCAGGAGGAGTTCAATAAAATAGTTTCAAACCCGGCAAACATTTCAGAAATTGATATGGTTGACCTCAGGTCTATGTCTGAGCGATATCCCTATTGTCAAATTGCACACCTTTTTTACGCAAAAAAATTGCGCGATATGAATAATGCGCAATTCGAAAATCAACTCAAAAAAGCTTCAATTTCCGTTTACGACAGAACTGTGTTGCACGATTTTATTGAAAATACTGCATTTAATAAACCAATACTTGCCGACTTCCAAGAATCTCCAGAAACGTTATATATAGAAAAGAAAACAGCTACACCAGAAGAAAAATTAATTGAAGAAATTCCTGTTTTGGATAATATTCCTGTAGAAACCGAAATGAAAGAACATGTAATTGAAGAAACTACGGAAATTGAAAATATACTGATAGATTCTGATTTCAAAGAACCTGTAATTGAAGAAACATCTGAAATAGAAAATATTCCGATAGAAAGTGATTACAAAGAACTTGTAATTGAAGAAACTTCTGAAATAGAAAATATTCCGATAGAAAGTGATTACAAAGAACTTGTAATAGAAGAAACATCTGAAATTGAAAATATTCCGAAAGAAAATGAGCATCAAGAACCTGTAATTGAAGAAATTACTGTAAATAATGCTTTCGAGGTGCCTCAGATTCAAGAAGAACAAGTGCAGGAGGAAGTAATAGAGGAAGTGCAACAAGAAATGCCTGAATTAAAAACTGAAGAGGCAGTTGAGCAAGAACATACGGCAATTCTCGAAGATTATGTCGAAAACACCCCTGAGTTAGTTATCGAAGAGGTAATACCATCCACAGAAGAAACAGAAGTATTAGCAGAACAATACGAAGAAGAAAAAATAGAGGAACTCGAAGAAGTAACGCAACAATTGGCAACGCCTGAAATAGATCCTCTCCATATTCAAATGGATGCGATGTTAGAAATGGAGGATATTGAAGAAGCTGAAGAAACTTGGGAAGATGAACTCTTATTCGATGCGCCTCCTTACGATATTGAGTCAGAGCTCGGTCCTTTACCCGATGACCAAAAGATTAATATCACAATTCAAAGACCTGTTCCTGAGCAAGAAATTCACCAAATTGAGCAAGAAATTTACTCAGATTCATTTGTTGGCTGGCTAAATCGTTTGAGTGGCGACAATAAAGGACAGCTTGTAGAACAAAAAGCAAGCAATAAACCTATTGTCCTCAGCAAACGCAAACCTGACCCTGAAACCGCCCATAAGGGAGCTGAAAAGGTAATAAATGAGATAGTTGCTGGGCAATTGGCAAAAAAAAGTATACAAGCAGACGAGCACCTAATTACCGAAACTTATGCGCGGATTCTCGTTATGCAAGCAAAATATAGTAAGGCAGTTGAAATGTATTCTAAACTAAGTTTGTTAAAACCCCAAAAAAGCGATTACTTTGCAGCCTTAATTGATCAATTAAAAAAACGAATAAAATAACATGTTATTTACAGTAATTATAGTAATCGCAATTATTGCCGCTATCCTCTTAGGTTTGATTGTTTTAGTACAAAACCCAAAGGGTGGTGGACTTTCAGGAACTTTTGGAGGTGCAGCTAATCAAATTTTTGGCTACAAAAGAACAACCGACGACATCGAACGTATTACTTGGGTGCTTGTAATTGTAGTATTTGCATTGTGCCTAGGTTCAACCGCTTTCAAACCCTCCGAATCTGTTCAAACCCAAAATGGTCTGCGCCCAGAGGCAAAAACACCTTCAAATTCACTAACAATCCCAACTCAACCCGACCAAACTACTGACGAAAATGCCGTGCCCTTAGAAGGCGACGAGCAAAATCCTTAAATTAAAATAAGTAATTTAAATTATACCAAAAGGCTGTCTTAAAATAGGCAGTCTTTTTTTTTGAGCTGCACTAGCGCAAGCGTCCCTCTTGAACTAACGATTACCAAACGTGAGCAAAAGCTTAAAACAATAAAAACACGGATTATTTTCGTTTAAATTGATGCTATGTTTTTTCTGCCACTAAGACGCGGAGGCATGAAGATTTCACGAAGTAATTGGGTAAACACCTGAGCAACTTAGCTTCAAAAAAAGCCTACCGATATCATATTAACCGAAATCTCTTAGTGCTTTTCTTTGTCCCTTAGTGTCTTTGTGGCAAATACAAACTATTAATAAGCGAAAGGCTAATGTTTATGTTTCATCTCATACTCCGCAATAATATTTTCCAAAGTCGGATTATTCAACGGGTCGTACCCCTCCTTTAAATCGTAACCATAAATCTTCGAAGCATTATTCCACCAAAATGCGGTACTTCCATTTTTAACATCCTTCAAAATATTATACATTGTTCGTCCGGTATTTCTTTCAATAATATCAATCAATACCTCACCCTGCGAGCGCGAAAGATTTTTTAGTTTGTCTTCAAAACTACCGCGCAATTTATCCTCAAGTTCTTTTTTGTATTTTTTCTCATCCCTTTTTTTATCAAATTGCAAAGCATTTAATTCGCGCAATAAAACAATTGCAGTATCAGCATAAGGATATACTTTATTTACAATAGCTTCATACCTTGTATAATTATAATTATTTAAAGGTCTTGCAGTAATACTAAAAGTATCAAGTTCTACAAAAAAAATAGTATCGGTTATTTCATCTCCTTTGAACACATTGCCAATCTGAGAAAAGCCCGTTTGGAAGGAAATCAGTAAAATAGATATGATAAATAACTTGCGCATAGATATGAGGTTACAAAAGTTGTGCTAAATTTTTATTCTGTTACCGGCAGCACTTTATTGGTATACTTTTCCATTGTACCTTCCGTGTTTTTAAAGGCATTCTTTAACTGGTCGCCATATTGTGTATTGATAAATTCAGGAAAATATGTTTCTGCTCCCGAAATTGCAGGAAAAACAACATGTAATTTTTTCTCCTCGTTTTTTCCCTTATACACCCAAGTTGGTAAATAATCTACAGAAGTAATTTTTATTTTTCCTGATAACATATTTTTTTCAATATGCATATTAATTATAATGCCTTCATAAGTATATGGGTCTTGTTGATTAGAAATGAAATTCCCCATCGAATAGGCTACAAATCCTGTATCTAAAGTTGCTCCCTGTGTTTTATAAAAATCGACAGGTTGCAATACATGTGGGTGACTTCCTAAAATAATATCGGCGCCATTTTCAATTGCAAAATTTACCATGTCTTTTTGATATTGTCCCGGAACTCTTTCATATTCATTTCCAAAATGGTAAAATACAATTACAAGTTCCGCACATAGGGCGCGACTTTTTTTTATATCATTTTGTATTAAATCAGAATCGCACAAATTTACCAGCCATGGTTTCCCTACAGCTAAATCCAATCCATTTGTAGAAAAAGAATAGGCTAATACAACAACTGTAATTCCCGACACATCAGTTATTCTTATAGAATCTCTGTCTTGCTGCGAAGCGAAGGTTCCGGTATGTGGAATACCAGCTTCATCTAAAATTTTTATTGTGCGTTTAATACCTTTTTCTCCCGTATCATTTGCGTGGTTATTGGCAGTCACCAAAAAATCAAATCCTACAGATTTTATTGCAGCAGCATAATCATCAGGCGAATTAAAATAAGGAAAACCGGAGTAGGGGATACCTGTTCCACCAAATGTTGTTTCAAGATTGCCTAACAACATATCAGGTTTTGTAAGCCACGGCAAAACATAATCAAAACAAGGTGCAAAATTAAAACTATCACCTTCTACACGGGCATAATTATATTGCGTAGAGTGACACATTAAATCGCCAACCGATGAAATAGTGATATTAATTATTGAATCAGGTTCCTCTGTTGGTAGTTCTGCTGAAATGAGTTTTTCTCTATTAACCGAACATTTTGATTGCAGATTAATTGTCGGTAAAATCAAAAATAATAATACATGAAAAAGCACTTTTAATTGCTTCAAAAAACCATTATTATATTTCAATCCTTTCGTTTTTTACTAGATACAAAAAAAGAAATTACTGCACCTAAAACAATAATTGCAAAAACGATAATTACAATATAAAACTGTGTCATTGTTCCATCGCCCGAACTTTGCGATTTTAAGGTAAGGCTAAATAAATAAATTAAACAAACTGAAAGCATGCTTTTTAACGGTCGGCGAGCGGATTTTAGCAGCATAAAAGAGGTTTTTCAGTTTCTAAGGTAACAAATTTCAAACAAAACGAAATTTATATGTGTTGATATTGTTAACATTTGTAAAAAGCTTGTAAAATACAAATACTAAAAAGCCCTCCAAAAGAGGGCTTTTTAGTATATTTTAAAATGAAATTATACGATATCAAAAGCCTGAATCATACCTGAATCGGCAGCTTCAAGATTTGTAGCACAGAAATAATACCTGCCTGGTGCGCCTGTAAATGGTATTACTATGCGCACTGTTTCAGTTGGTAAAGCCAAAATGGTGTCTTTCCATCCTTTTTCCCAAACACGAATATTTCCTCTGCCGCCAATACGCTCTATCAATTGGAACTGAACTCCATAGATGTGAACAGCAACCGGCTCAGCGCCATCATTTTTGATTTCCCATAATTCTGTTGCGCCATAATTAACTTCAAAAGCTGCAGGCGCGCCTGTTTGATATGCAGCACCATCTATTTCGTGCATATCGCCGGAATCTACATGTTCTGCAGCATAAGTCTGGGTAAGTTGAGCATTGGAAACATTAATATTTCTAGTTTCTGTAGCATCACCTTCGCTTAAGCTGATAATTGAAGAAAGTGAGCCTGGAATTGAGTAAGTCTCAGAATATGCGGTTTCAATGTTAAATTGCATTAAAGTAAATCCTGCACTTCCTTGAAAAGCCCCAGCATTGTTAAATTGTCTGCTTTTTAATTGTGCGAAACCTCCTACTGGAATGTTTGTAAAGTCAACAATCACATCCGCACGCTCGCCAGGCCCTAACATGACTAGACTTGTTGGAGTAGCAGTAGTATTTTGAATTAATCCGCCATCTCCGCCTATAATTGTAAAACCTAAGTCATTGCCATCGCTATCATCTATTCCTAAATTATAAATACGGGCATTGCTCGCATTACAAATGCGTAAACGATAATATCTCTGAGCTAGGCCATCTTTTTTAGCACCGGTTACGCCGTTAATCATAATTGTTTCACCAAAATAACCTACCATTTGTTCGGCAGTGCTAGTTCCGTAAAACATACTATCATCTTCGTTAAATCGCTTGTCTTGTAAAACTATAAATATTTCTCTATCACCGGCGGGTAGATTAACACCATCTTCCTCATCATCATTTACCACAAATAATCCACCTAAACCGATATTTAATTGTTTACCTGCAGATTTGCCAAAATGTGGGTGATACCAATATAAGCCTGCACGGTTGTTAATTGTGAAATTATAATTTCTCGAAGCTCCATTGCTGATTGCATCATCAATGCCATCATCACTTCCTGCATCTAACATTAAACCATGAAAGTGAATATTTGAATCCTCATTAATTTGATTTGTAAAGCTAATGTTTACACTTTCGCCTTTGCGAATTTTTAGGGTTGGACCCCAAATATCATTACCATAGCCAAAACAGAAGG
>JBBRGZ010000056.1:0-14587 GCA_038223395.1 Chitinophagales bacterium | reverse complement strand
ATTATTTTTTGATGCAAAATACTGTGCAAGATAAGTTCCAATATATCCACTTCCTCCCGCTATTATTATTTTCATATTCAGGTATTTTAAACATTTAAAAAATGCTTTTGCTTTTAATTTCCGGCATAACTGCGTCAATACGTTTTGCTAATATACCGAGATGACAAGTAGGTACTCTAGGAAATAAATGGTGTTCGGTATGATAAAACATATTGTAAAATAATTTTGTTTGCCAAAATCCGCGCATCGTTCTTGAAAATAATTTATCTTTTTCGCAATCGTGGTGTACCGTCCAAACTGCAAAAAATGAAGTTAAACATTCACCTATCAACATTACTGTTACATGGTAAGAAATCCAGTGAACATTTACTACAGTATAAGTAAACAACAGAATACCAAAAATGACAAACAGTTCAAAAATAATCCAATTTCTATAGTTTGTGTTTGCAAAGTGAATAGCATGCGTATGTATTTTTATTATAAAATAAGGTCCTGCCATAATGGCTTTCCAAGCGGGCATTTTTGCACTTAGAGCTTCAATATCATTTTCGTTGAGCGTGTGTTTATGATGTTGCAGGTGATTGTATTTAACAGCGTGCATACTTGCCATCATAGTAGAACTGAGAAAAAATAAAAACCACGCAGTTGCTCTTGATGAAATGCCAAGTGTGTCGTGTTGCGCGTTGTGCGATTGCCTTAATCCTGTGAGGAAAAAAAAGAAGGAACAAATAAGAGCAGGAATATATAAATACAAATAAGCACATATTAAGGAAACAATCAACCATGGAAGTGACAACAGAATTTCGTTGGCAATTTCGGCATTTGATAAATGTAAGAGGTCTTTCCACATGACTTGTTTTAATCTGGGGTCTTTTTGCATTTGCGTTGCCATGATATTGTATTTATTTAGGAAAATATTATAACAAAGTTTTTTCATGCAGCTCACGTCGCATTGCATTTTCGTTTGATTTCTTTTTTCCTCTAAAGAGTAGATACATATTAAAAAAGTGCATGGCTCCTAAAATCAAAATAATTAATCCTATTTTTTTGCTTAGCATTTCTATTACGTCTTGACTGTCATTCAAATTGTGGGTGATTGTCATGGTATATAAAATATAGCCACCGTTTATTAAATAAAATCCCACAAGCAAGAGCTTGTTAACGGCTGTTGCCATTTCTACATTGCCATGAAAAATTTGGAGTAAAAATACTTTCCCGTTAGAAAATAAGGTTCTTGCCACCCATATTGTGAGTGCAATGGTTATTGGCAGGTAAAACCAGTAAGCCGCGATTGTTAAGTTTTGCATATCTATTTATTTTTAGTTATTATTATTGAACTTTCAGAAACAATTGAAAATAAATAACAAAAAAAATCAGCGCATTAATTTGATAAAAGTATTTAAAAACCAGTTTTCATCGCTTTTAATAACGAGTTCCATCATTTTATCGCCTTTATTTGTAAGGGTATCCAAATCTTTAATCATTGCGTTAAATTCTTTGTATTCGGCATTTTTTTTATCGCCTTTCACATCGTTGAGTTCGTGAATAATTTGAATCATTGGATCAATTTCGCGTTTTTTTCTTTCTTTGAGGATGAGGCGAAACACCTTCCACATATCTTTTTCGGCTACAAAAAATTCGCGACGTTCGCCGGGTTTATTTTCGCGGCGCACGAGTTGCCAATTGATGAGTTCGCGGATATTCATATTGGCATTTCCGCGACTTACCAGCAATTCTTCCATCACCTCTTCGGCAGAAAGAGGTTCGGCAGAAACCAATAATAAGGCGTGGATTTGAGCCATGGTCTTGTTAATGCCCCACTGACTGCCTAGGCTGCCCCAGCTTTGTATAAATTTTTCTTTTGCTTCTGCCAATTGCATAAGGCAAAGGTATATTAAAGTTTCGGAACTTTCAAAATATATTGAAAGATATTTTAAAAATATTTTTTTTTGGAGCAGGATTATGCTTATTTCTTCTCTATATTAAAGTAAGCATTTAAAAATTTTCTAAAGTGATTATTTTCGGCGGCGTATTTTAAAATTAAATAACGGAGCACGTGTGGAGGCAGGTAGGCTAAGTGTTCTTTAATGTCTTCGTAACCTGTGGTATCGAGTTTAACTAATTTGTGGCCTTCGTTTTTAATATAGAATAAAACAGCAGCTACGTGCTTGCAAGGGTCTTCGATATCGCTGCAATTACATTCCCAAGCGGTGATACTATCGTTATGGCGTTTGAGTTGCACTACATGGTCGTCGTAACCTTGCACAATTGCCATCCATTCGATACCATTAATATTAAAAACGGATTTTACGCGACCTTCGCAATAAAAATCGTAACCACGCAAGCGCGTTTTTTCGTTGAGTTCGGACTCGAGATGATTGAGATGGATTATCACCTTGCAAAAATAAAGATAAGCGAGCAAATGCAGTATTACTTTTTGGGATTGTAAATATTGTTTACGTTTTGAATTGGTATTTCTGCGAATTACCTTAGTAAAAATTTAAAACCATGAAAGAAGAAGCGGCTGTATTTGATGCGCTTGTGAAAGCAAGAAGAAGTATGCGTGTTTTTGATGCAGATCAGCATTTTGATACAGATGCCATATATCGCAGTATACAACGCGCACTCTATGCACCAAATAGCAGCAACATGCAAATGTGGGAGTTTTATCAGATAACGGATGCCGAAAAAATGAAAAAAATTTCTAATTTATGTATGCACCAAAGTGCTGCACGCACGGCACGTGCTTTTGTTATTATTGTTATTCCTAAAAATAAATATAAAGCAAGAGCAAAAGCAAATTTCGCATTTCATCATGCGCGCTATGATAATAAACCGTTGAATGAATTGACAAAAAGAGAGCAACGCAGATTGCAATATTATTCGCTATTAATGCCGATGTATTATTTTAGAGATTGGTTTGGAATAACCGGATTAATTAGAAAATTAGTGGTAACAATTGCATCTCTTTGGCGACCAGTTGTTTGGCAAGTGAGTAAACAGGATTTGCGTGTTATTTGCCATAAGTCGGCGGCGCTGGCTGCGCAAACATTTATGTTGAGTATGCAGGCAGAGGGATATAATACTTGCCCGATGGAAGGATTTGACTCTGTAAAACTGAAACGCTATTTAAAATTTCCACGCTCTTACGAAATTAATATGATAATAAGTTGTGGACCTGGAACTGCACAGGGAATTTATCATGAACAATTTCGTGTATCGGAAAGTGAGGTTATTTTTAAGCTGTAAAACAATGGCACCAGCGGACGCTTGAGGGAAAATATCAATTGTATTGTATTTTCTTTTTTATTAATTACCGAATTAAAAATTCCAAAATTTAATTTCAAGATTGGAAATTACAGAATTGAAAATTCCTAAATTAAATTACAAGATTGGAAATTGAGAATTGAAAATTCTAAAACAAAATTCCAAGATTGGAAATTTCCAAATTGAAAATTATTAACTTAAATTACAAGATTGGAAATTTCCAAATTGAAAATTCTTAAAGATTGAAAATCACCTTTCATTTTTTGAGAAAACTTGATATTTTATTTTAAAAATGTTATTAGTAAATAAAAACATTATTAATAGCCCGGATAGCAGTGGAAACCCTACCTGGCGCAAGCCGCGCCGGTAGGCAAGCCCACAGTGAGCGCAGCGATCCAGGAGTTGCAGCGGATAGCCTGTGAATGACGAGGAAAGCCTGAATGTTGCTGCTCCAATTAAATACAACCATTTTATTTAATATCGTACATAAAAAAAGGCTACCAAATTTTGTGGGAGCCTTTTAAAAAATCTTTATATGTATAATTAAAATCTTGGGCAGTCGATTGGTTTTTGTTTTGGACTTACGTCTATACATCCCCAATAGACAAATGATAATTCGATACCACCGCGGTAATCTGTAACGGTAGATAAACCAGAAATATTAATATCGTAACTCAAGCCGAAATTAATATTATTATAATCTAAACCGAGGTTTACGATTACTGCATCGGCAACATCAATATTATCAACCGATCTATAATGTGTGCCGAGGTAAACCATGGAAACACCTTTTTCTAATTGTAATCCTACGTCAACTCCGCTGTTCATTTGCACGTTTGAACCTTCGGTTTGTTGCATGTATAAAAAGGACGGTATTAACACAGTATTTTTACCCATGCCAATTTTGAATGATCCGTATCCGATATAATGTGCATTTAATTTATTTACGTTGTAGTTGTAAAATGTTTCAGTTGGTTCTGAAAGGTGGAAGTAAGCGGCACCGACTTGAACAGCAAATTTATCGCTAAAACGGCTTCTCCAATTAATACCGGCATTCATATCTAAATATGAAAAATTATCGTCGCCATATTCGCCACTAGGTAAAGTAGGGTCGATTCCGCCGGCATCAATTTGTGATTCAAAAATGAGTTTGCTGTAATCGACACGTTTTTGAACGAGACCTAATTGACCACCAATAGAAAGGTAATTGTTTTCGTCGCCTAATTTCTGGTGATATGCAAAAGAGCCCATTACGGTGAGGTTGGTTAATGAACCATCGCCTGAAACGTCGTTATACACCATTCCGCCAACGCCAATCATATTGCCGTCGAACTTATCTCGCCATAACCCTGCGTCGAAAGAGCCGGCAAAAGTTTGGTATGATGCAGGCCCAACGGCACTTGCCCATTGGTTACGATAATTAAGAACTCCTCTGTAAGTACAGGGAGTAAGACCCGTTAATGCTGGGTTTAAAGTGAGTGGCGACTGAGAATATTGCGAAAAGTGAATATCCTGAGCTGAGGAGCTCAATACAGATGACACAATTAAAATGAAAGCTAAGAGAATTCTATTCATATGGTTGTTCCTGGCTTATTCAATTCAAAGTTACTAAATTCTTGTAATCCACACAAAATTAACAAAGTAATTTGTCATTGCTGTGTAAATGTTATTCAATATGCTTTTTAAGGTAAGTCGAAATTAAGGTTTTTTTAAGGATAATTTGTGAAATAATCTTAATGATTAACGATAAATCGCCCCACATATTGTTGCTCGCCACTCTGGAGGAGCAGGACATACATAGCGGGAACAAAATTACTTACATCTATGGTAGTGAGGAAGTTATGAGTACTTTCGAGGTATTGAATTTCGTTAATTCTTCTACCTGTGAGATCGTAAATTGAAATTACCGCATAGTTTAAAGGCAAAGAAAAATTAACCTGCAGTAGATTATTTGCAGGATTTGGGAAAAATGTAATTTCGGGTTCGGGAGGGTTAGGAGTTTCAGTAAGGTGGATACTCTTTTGGGTTATGCTGATACAACTATCGTTTCCATACTCCACATAATTGGTAATTGTGTATGTTCCTGTATCTGCATATGTATAGTTTCCCGGAATTAACTGATCTGACGTATGACCATCTCCAAAATCCCACCATGTGCTAGCGTAACTTCCTGTGATATGATAATTTTGAATACTTACTTCTAGCTTTACAGCATTAACGAGTGTAAATGTGGAGTAAGGGATGTTGTCTACATTAATATAAATATATTTTAAATCTAAACCTTTGGTGATGTTATTTATGGTATCAATAATTTCTAAATAAAACATGATACGGTCGTTCGCATTAAAATCATAATCGCTAATTGTATTAAAATTGAAGGTAAAACTTTCTTCAAAATGTATTTCATCGGTTAAATTATTAGACCATTTACAAATATAATTTTCGGGAAGTGTAATTAGGATTCCTGCTGTATCGTATAAATCAAAATGCATTTCTAATACGGCATTTTGCTCTGCGATACAATCGGAGAATGCACTTTGAATTATGGGTTTAAATGCTTTTTGCAAATACATGCTGCTATCTGGAATCCATTGTTGCAAATAATGAATTACAGGATAATAATCTGCATTAGAAATTAAATTATTCCATTCGAAGGGATCCGTTTCTCTTTTTGTTCCAACTTCATATAATTCTTCTTCAAACCCAACATAATTTGTATCGCAATAATTGGGTGCAAATGTGCCGGTTCCATCATTATTTTTTTGATAACGGATATAATGAAATCTATCTGTTCGAATTGAATAATGCGGATGGCAGCCACCCACCGAACCGTTTTTTTTGTAAGAAGTTAATGTTGGCCATTCCACTTGAATTTGCGGTTGTTCTAATACCGGCATCAAACTATGGCCATCGAGATAATTTTTGCCATCGGGAAATAGTGGATAATCCAAACCTAATTTATCGCAAATGGTTGGAAAGATATCTAAAATTGAAGCTGGCGCATCGCTCATTTGCCCTCCTGCAATTGAGGGGTCAACAACAATAAAAGGAACTCGAATATCAGGTTCCCATAATGTCCATTTTGTCCAATGCCTTTTTTCGCCTAACGAATATCCATTATCACTTATTAAAATAATAATTGTATTTGCTTTTAAATCAGGATGTGCATTTAATGCATCCATTACTCTGCCAACTTGCGCATCTAAAAACTGCACCGATGCAAAATAATTAATTGCATAATCGGCATTTACTGCTTGAAATAAAATGGCTTCGCGCTGTGCATCTGTAATATCTGGATCTATAATTGGCAAAGAAGATAATTCATCTATATAATTTAAAATGTTATCATAAACCTTTCCGCCATCTGCAAAGGTTTGTGCAATTCCTCCTGTTGGCAAATTGTAATAATCTTGCCAGATAGTATCCGGTTGCGGTGGCATAACAAATCCATTATAGGGAAAAGTGCCTATTGGATTATTATATGGCAAGACAAAAGGTTCGTCATAAATATTTTTTAAATAGTATGGCGGGAAATATTTTTCAGGGATATATCTCTCAGAATGAGGGCGGAAAAATCCCAACCCTAAAAAAAAGGGATTGCCACAAGTATTAGTTGTGCCATTTGCATAAGCATCAATAAAAGCAATAGCTGAATCTGCGCCTTTATAATCTTCCATTAAATCTTCCATCGAATCGGGGATCATTCCCCAGTCGAAATAATTTCCAAAAGCATATTGACTAAATACCTCAAGCAGTGAATCAGAATCGGAAGTAAAAATCATTTTATTCCACGATAAACTTTTATCGCATTGGGGCGTGCCAACCGTTTTATCATAATCGTTTTCGCTTGGATTATGAAAAAGTTTATTGATGCCGTAAGTAAAGTACCCCGCCGAATCTTTTAGTATTTGTGGTAGTGTATAAACTACTTGGTTATTATCCGCTGCGGTAAAATTATCTCTGAATTTGCTGTCATAATCTTCATTATTATACACTTTAGTGTAATACAAATCTTTACCACTAAAAAAACTGGTTCGCGATGGAGCGCAGCCGGCGGCGCTTGAATACGAATTTAAAAATGTAGTTCCTTCGGCTGCGATTTGTTTAATATTTGGTGTTACAATTTGAGGTTGATCGGTATATCCTTCAATATAATCATTTAAATCGTCAACAACAATAAAAATAAAATTGGGTTGTTCTGTTTGTGCTTTAATATTACTTTGAATAATAAAACATAATATAAAAAAAAATATTTTATGCAGATTTTTATACTTCATTTTAATGCATAATAACAATTGAATTAGAAAATATATTTTGCTCGCCAATTAATGAAACAAAGTATAAGCCATTTTTAAGCTCACTTACATCAAAGGTATAATATAAAGTGGCAGCATCTTCACCTAGATATTTTTGTAATACAAGTTTACCATCAAGCGAGTAGACATTTAATTGTGTTCCTGTAAATCCTTTTTTCATATACATGGTTACATGAGTGATGGCAGGATTGGGAATTACGTAAAGAACCTCATCCTTAAAGTAATTCTTAACAGGAAGATAAATTATTACTGTAAAGGATTTGACACATGCATTATTGCCATATTCAGCAAAACATGTAATAGTCATTGTGCCTTCTGCCGGTAATGCAATTTCCTGCGGAACTTGATTCGTAAATACGCTGTCGCCGTTAATTACCCACCAATAATTAGTATAACTGCCTTCTATTAAAAAGTCAACAATATTTGTTGTTGTGCCTGCAGATATTGATGAAAAATGAATATCAGGTTCGTTTGCTGCATCAATGTAAAAATACGCCATGTCAAAAGCTACTGTAGCACCTGATGCAATGTCTTGCATTTGTAATGTAAAAATTATTTTATCATTTGTTGCAAAGGTTATTTCTGACAAATTAGAAATTAAAAATGCGCCATTTATCGCAAATAAAGTGTCATCTGTTAAATTGTTTGTCCATACATAATTATAACCGGCAGGAGCTGCAATGCTATTACCGGCTGAGTCAATTAAATTAAAACTTAACAAAAGCGTATCTGTATAATTCAAAAAACAATTGTTCGTATTATTGATTTGTGCTGTAAAGGTTTTTTTTAAATACATAGCACTATCCGGTAGCCATTGTTGTAAATAGGCAACGAGTGCATTATAGTCAGGATTACTTATTAAATTATTCCACTCATAAGGGTCAACATCGCGATTGATTCCAATTTCATATAATTCTTCTTCAATATAACTGTTTTCAGCATCACAGGATAAGGGTCCTCCGCCGTTGGATTGATATCTGATATAATGAAATCTGTTGTTGCGAATGGAATATTGCGGAAAGCAGGAACCTTCAGTATCTGATTCTTTTTTTACAGCTGAAAGTAAAGGTCTCTCCCAGGTAAGAGATGGATTTTCTAAAAGCGGTTTTAAACTTATTCCATCCAAGTAATTACTGCCATTTAAAAATGTGGGAAAAGGTGAATCAGTTAAATCGCAAAGTGTAGGAAAAATATCAAGTAAATTAACTGAAGTGTTGCTTACCTGTTTATGAGGATTTCTTAAATCGGCAATCATAAATGGCACACGCACATCTGTTTCCCACATTGCTCTTTTTCCCCAATGTTTTTTTTCGCTGAGACTGTATCCGTTATCACCGGCAACAACAATAATTGTATTGTTATAAATATCAGGATATGCTTCAAGAGTATCGAGTAGTCTGCCAATTTGGGCATCTAAATATTTAACCGCTGCTATATATGCAAGTACACAATTTGCGCGTTTCGACCAACCGAGAATATCGCGCGTAAGTTCTTCGTCGAACGCGGGATTTATTACGGGTAATGGTGAAACATTTTCAGCCCATGTAATAAAACGTTCGTCGGCGCCTTTTACCATTTCTTGGCCCATACCATCCACAGGTAAATTATAATAATCGGCAAATGGAATGTCGGGTTGTGGCGGCATTACGATGCCATTTATTGGATATGAATTTGCAGGATAATGAAATGGAATATTGTAAGGTTCGGCATAAAAATCTGTAATATATTCCGGCATAAAATATTTTTGGGGGATATATAATGGTTTGTGCGGTTTTTTTATTCCGAGTGTTATAAAAAAGGGTTTATCGCAAGTGATATTTTCGCCTTGAGCTATTTGAGAAATAAAATGTATTGTTGAGTCCACTGCAACATAATCCATCATATATTTTTCAAGTGTATCGTTAATTGCTGACCATTCGTTAGAAATAACTCCTTGTTCTTCCAAAACAACATCAGGTTTTAAAATAATTGAATCATTATAGACAAACATTTTATTCCACGACAAGGATTTATCACAGGCATTAGGTGTAACATCATCATATTCCTGATAATTTTCGTAGCAGTGAAATATTTTATTTAAGCCATAAGTAAAATACCCAATACTATCCTTAAAGTATCCCGGTAATGTAAAATATGTTTCGTTATTATTTGCAGCAGTAAAATTTTGGGCGAAATTGTGACATTTATAGTTAGCTGCACTATAAATTTGTGTATAGGCAGCATCTTTTCCAGTAAGAAAGCTGGTGCGTGAAGGGCAACACAAAGGAGATGAAGCTTCTGCATTTGTAAACAAGGTGCCATTTGCAGAAATTCTGTTTAAATTGGGCGTTTCAACTGCAATTTTTCCATCAAGTGCTTCAATATAATCGTTCAGGTCGTCAATAATTATAAAAATGATATTGGGTTTTGGTGCAAGCTGAGCAAGGCTAATTTTGCCAAAGCAAGTAAAGGTAATAACGCATATAATATAAGGCAATAATTTTTTCATCGGTTTTGCGTAAGAAAGTAATAGCCAATAGTGTAAAATTAAGCTTTTGTGATTAAAAGTTTAAGTGTATAACCCAAAACAAAGCTAATGCGATTAAACCTGCGCTTTACTTAATTTATTGTTTAATAAATGACATGGTTTTTTGATACTTATCAGAGATTATTGTAACCAGAAATAATCCCGGATTTAATTGTGTTATTGGCAATGTAATATTATTTGATTGTTGTAAAGTGGAATAGAGTGTTTCGCCCGATAGATTTGTAATATAAATTGCAAATGTTGTATTCAGATTTTGCAGTAAGTCAAGATGTAGTAATTCAGTTGCCGGGTTAGGAAATAATTTAGCCGATTGTGTGTATTGTTGTTGTATACCCACAATGTCTTCCGGAAATAATTTTATGATCCAATAATCGTATTCGCCATAACAGATTGCAGTTTTATTTCCTGATATTTCCGATTTTGAAAAACCGGAAAGGATAAACCCGTTATCGGAAGTTTGCTGAATAGAATAGAGTTCATCGCTTAAATCGCCACCAAAAGATTTTTGCCAGAGCACATCACCTGAAGGATTTAATTCAACAATAAAATAATCCTCGTCGCCATAATTTGGCTCAGTAATATTTCCTGTAGCATCTGATCTTGATTTACCTGCAGCAATAAAATTTCCGGAGTTTGTTTCAATAATACTATGCAACACTTCTGCACCGTTTCCACCTATTGTATTTTGCCATTCAATATTGCCGGAACCGTTAATCTTAACTATCCAGAAATCTGTTTTACCAAAACTTGCAGTTTGTTTATCACCTGATATATCTGAATCAGAATATCCTCCCAATAAATAACCGCCATCTGATGTTTGAATTATTGCTTGCATTTCATCTTCAGCATTGCCACCTATTGTATTTTGCCATTCAATATTTCCCTCAGCATCTAATTTTACTATCCAATAATCTTCTTCACCTAAACAGCCCTCTGTTTTATTACCACTGATATCAGAATTTGAACCACCGCCTAAAATAAAACCGCCATCAGTAGTTTGATGTATGCTGTATAATTCATCATCTTTATTGCCACCAATTGTTTTTTGCCAATCTACTTCACCATTTTCAGTGAGTTTAACCACCCAGAAATCCGTTGTGCTGTCAGGACCGAAATTCGCATTTAATTTATCTCCGGAAATATAGGAAGCTGAATATCCGCCTAAAATATATCCGCCATCTGTTGTATTATCTATACTCCATAAATTATCCTCAAGGTCTCCTCCGATAGTATTTTGCCAAACGATGTTTCCTAAATTATTGAGTTTAATTACCCAATAATCTTTTTTCCTGTTGTCTACTTCGCCAATATTTTCTTCCGTTTTATCGCCGCCTAATTCCGAATACGAATATCCAGCCAAAATAAATCCACCATCGTTTGATTCAACTGCATCGTATAAATGGTCACCATCATCTCCGCCAATATTATTCTGCCAAATCATTTCGCCATTTGCGTCTGTTTTAATTACCCAATAATCGGCACCACCATAAGTGTTTTCCGATTTAATTCCAGACATGTTTGAAAAAGAATATCCTGCCAAAATATATCCACCATCAGAACTTTGTTTGGTCCAGTGAATTTTATCATCATTATCACCTCCATATGTTTTTTGCCATTGCAAATCCGGGGCTTGTGCAAAAGCTATTACTGAAAATAAATTGATTGTAAAAAAAGTAAATAATGCTTTCATACAGGTAATATTAGAAGTTTAGATTATAATTTAATAAATTTTGAAATCAGCGAGTAATTTTCTGTTTGCAATTGCAAAAAATACATACCGGGAATTAAATCTTCAACGGAAATCTGTTGTTCGGAAGTAATAGAAGGATAAAATTGCATTATTTTTCCGGTTGGGTCTAGTATTGTAAGTTGATAATTCTGTGCTGTTGTAATTTCAAAGTGAATACTATTATTTGACGGATTCGGATAAACATCAAAGGCTGGTTTTTTTATTGTTGCTATATCTAGAGGTATTTCCGGCGCCAATTTTATTACCCAATAATCGCAAACACCTTGATTAGGTTCATTTTTATCGCCTGATAATTCAGAAGCAGAATCGCCACCCAAAATATATCCGCCATCGGCACATTGCATTATCCAATATGGAATATCTGAACCGTTGCCACCAATTGTTTTTTGCCATAACAGATTTCCGTTTGCATCAATCTTCAATATCCAAAAATCGTCAGAGCCATTATTTATTTCGCTTATATCGCCCGAATTTCCTGATTTGCTGTGACCGGCAATGATAAAATTATTGTCGTTGGTTTGTTCTACATGAGAAAGGCCGTCTTCTTTATTTCCACCAATAGTTTTTTGCCAGAGAATATTGCCTAGAGCATCAATTTTTACTATCCAGATATCCTCATCACCTTTGCTATTTTCTGTTTTATTTCCTGAAATATCAGAGTCGGAAGTGCCACCTAAAATATACCCTCCATCATCAGTTTGAACTATGCTTTTTAATTCGTCATCACCACTACCTCCAATTGTTTTTTCCCATTCTACAGTGCCATTTTCAAATAATTTTACCACCCAGAAATCAGCTTCACCATAGGATGCTTCCGATTTATCTCCGGAAATGCCGGAAGTAGATTCTCCTCCTGCAATATAACCTCCGTCTGCTGTTTGAATAATTGTATACAATTCATCGTCCCCATTGCCTCCAATATCGTTTTGCCAAACGATTTCACCTGCATCATCAAGTTTTAAAATCCAGAAATCATAATCATCGCCACCAATTGTTGTTTCAATTTTATCGCCTGAAATTTTCGAATGCGAATATCCACCAACAATATAACCGCCATCGGAAGTTTGTTTGGTGCTCCACAAAAAATCCTCGCCTACACCACCAATTGTATTTTCCCATTCAATATCTCCAACATCATTTAATTTAACCACCCAATAATCTTTAGCATTAACACCTTTGTTATCTTCACTTTTATCTTCGCAAATATTTGAATAAGAATAGCCGCCAACAATATATCCTCCATCGGTTGTTTGCTCAATTTCATATACCTGATCGCCTGTGGTGCCACCGAGTGTATTTTGCCAAAGGATATTTCCCTCGGCATTTAATTTTATTATCCAATAATCGCCAAGTCCATGGCTATCTTCCACTTTATCTTCAGAGGCATTTGACCGCGAAAAACCTCCTAAAATAAACCCACCGTCTGATGTTTGTTCAACACAACGCAACCTGTCGCCATCAGTACCGCCCAAAGAATTTTGCCATTCAATATCCGGTGCCTGAGCAATCAAATTATTTGTGCAAACAATAAGAAATAAACTTGCAATTAAAAGTGTCTTCATAATATTTAATTTATTATTTCAATTAAGGCTGCAATAGTTAAAGCATTAATATTATACGCTAACACATAATTTCCCATGGGCAATTGAAAAACATTAAATAGAAACGCCCTTTCAATATTTAGATAATGATATGAAATTACAACTCTTCCCAACATATCTGTCGCCAAATTAATAATTGATATAGATGTCATGCTGTCGTTCAAATATTACTTAAAACGCAAATGGTATTCTTTAATGATTTTATAAAATTAAAACTTCCGATTAAATAAACACTACTAATTTGCTGAATTGGATAGTTTTGGGTGTGAAATGCAGCTTTGAGTTAGTAAAGCACATTTGTTATTGATTATTTTTACGCAATGAAGCATTTTTTTAACATTTAATTGGTGAAATTGCATCGGGTTATAACTGTAATTATTACTTTTGAGTGAAATAAAATGAAAAGCATATACTACCAAAACTTGACATCTTAAATCAACTCTAAATGAAAATAATTACTTACAATCTTAACGGTATTCGAGCAGCAATGAATCGTGGTTGGCTCGACTGGGTGCGGGAACAGGCTTTTGATATCATTTGTGTGCAAGAGTTAAAAGCAGAACCGGGGCAATTAGACCTTACACTATTTGATGCCTTAGGATATCATCATTATTGGCATCCGGCACAAAAAAAAGGATATAGTGGTGTTGCCATTTTTTCTAAAACGAAACCCGATAATATTGTAATGGGTTGTGGCAATGCGGATTTTGATTTTGAGGGCAGAGTAATTCGCGCTGATTATGGAGATAAGAGTGTATTTTCAATTTATTTCCCTTCGGGAACAACCGGTGATGATCGACAATGAGTTAAATATCAATTTCTTGATTATATGCATGGTTATTTAAAAGATATTCAAAAAACACGAAAGAAATTAATTGTTTGTGGCGATTATAATATTGCACATACGGCGCTGGATATTCACGACCCAAAAGGCAATAAAAACAGCTCCGGCTTTTTGCCCGAAGAACGCGCTTGGATGGATACCTTTTATGGTTCGGGATTTATAGATAGTTTGCGTTTTTTTAATAAAGACCCACATCAATATACTTGGTGGAGTTATCGAGCAAATGCACGCATAAATAATAAAGGTTGGCGTATTGATTATATTGCAGTAACCGAAAATCTT
>JBBRGZ010000055.1:0-14613 GCA_038223395.1 Chitinophagales bacterium | reverse complement strand
AGCAGCTATTGGTGAAGAAATTGATGCTGAAACTTTAGGAGGCGCAATTTCATCGACAGAATTAAGTGGCATTTGCGATTATACTGCAGAAAATGATGAAGATTGTATCAATCAAATACGCAAAATTGTAGATAAAATTGGTGGCCAGACTTACGCAGGTTTCGATAGAAAAGAAGCAGCACTTCCAAAATTAAATGCAGAAGATTTGTATGGGATAATGCCTATGGATAGTACAAAACAATACGACATGCACGAGATTATTTATCGTCTTACAGATAATTCTGAATTTGATGAATATAAAGCCGCTTACGGCAAAACAATAATTTGTGGTTATGCGCGCATTGATGGATGGAGCGTGGGTATTGTTGCTAATCAGCGCAAGGTTGTAAAAAATAAAAAAGGTGAATTGCAAATTGGTGGTGTAATTTATAACGACAGTGCAGATAAAGCTGCACGATTTATTATGAATTGCAATCAGAAAAAAATTCCGCTCTTATTCTTGCAAGATGTAACCGGATTTATGGTTGGAAGCAAAAGCGAACATGCCGGAATAATAAAAGACGGAGCAAAAATGGTGAATGCAGTTGCTAATTCTGTTGTTCCAAAATTTACTGTTATTGTTGGCAATAGTTATGGCGCAGGTAATTATGCAATGTGTGGCAAAGCATATGATCCACGATGGATTATTGCATGGCCGAATGCAAAAATTGCAGTTATGGGTGGCACACAAGCAGCTAAAGTATTATTGCAAATTAAAGTGGCTTCTTTAAAAGCAAAGGGACAAGAAATTACTGAAGAAAAAGAAAAGGAATTATTAGATACCATTACCCAACAATATGATACTTCAATGGATGTTTATTATGGTGCTGCAAGATTATGGGTGGATGCCATTATAGATCCTATGGATACAAGAAATTGGGTGAGCATGGGAATTGAAATGGCAAATCAAAATGCAGAAATAAAAGCCTTTAGTACGGGTGTAATTCAAGTTTAAAAATGTCGGTTTTAAACTTGTTGTTTTCCATTTTTATTTAATAAAAAAATTATCATGAGAAAAATATTAATTGCAATTTTATGTATTCCGCATCTTTTATTTTCTCAAAATACCATTTCCATAATTCCACAACCCGCAAGCGTAAATGCCCTTTCGGGATATTATACATTTTCGCCTACATCCTATTTTGAGGCGCATGATTTTAATGCATATACAGATGCCTTTGCTGCGCAAGATTTATTTATCTCGTATTTTAATCTCCCAATTAAAACAACAAGCAAACAAATTGGCAATTTTAGTGGTATTGTTTTACAATACGATTCTACTTTACAAATTCCGGATGGTGGGTATATTTTAAAAGTATCTCAAAATACGATTTCAATAACGGGTAAAAATTCAGGTGGCGTGTTTTATGGGTTGATGAGTGTTTTACAAATGGTGGAAAATCCCTCTAATAAAATATATCGAGTGCCTTGTTGTGAAATAATTGATTATCCCCGTTTTGAATATCGCGGCATGCATTTGGATTGTAGTCGACATTTTTTTTCTGTGGATTTTATTAAAAAATATATCGACTATCTCGCGCTTTATAAAATGAACACTTTCCACTGGCATTTAACAGATGACCAAGGATGGAGAATAGAAATAAAACAATATCCCAAACTTACCGAAGTTGGTGCTTGGCGTGACGGTAGTATGGTTGGGCATTATCGCGACCAAACGTATGATGATGTAAAATATGGGGGATTTTATTCGCAGGCGGATATTAAATTGATAGTTAAATATGCGGCAGCGCGAAATATTACAATAATTCCCGAAATAGAAATGCCGGGACATTGCCAAGCTGCACTTGCTGCTTATCCAGAATATGGATGTATTGATACTACACTTACTGTTGCAGAAGGATGGGGAGAATTTCCGGATATATTTTGTCCCAAAGAAGAAACTTTTACTTTTATTGAAAATATTTTAACTGAAGTAATGGCATTGTTTCCATCACAATATATTCATATTGGTGGTGATGAAGTAAACAAAACGCGTTGGAAAAATTCGGCATTTTGTCAGAAATTAATTGCAGATAATAAACTTGTAAATGAAGCCGGCTTACAAAGTTATTTTATTCGTCGCATAGAGAAATTTGTGAATGATAATGGCAGACAAATAATTGGTTGGGATGAAATATTAGAAGGTGGCTTAGCACCCAATGCAACAATTATGAGTTGGCGTGGTGAGGATGGTGGTATAGCTGCGGCACAACAAAATCATTATGCAATAATGACGCCCGGTAAATATTGTTATTTCGATTATTATCAAGGCAATCCTGCAACAGAACCAATTGCAATTGGCGGATATATACCTATAGAAGCAGTGTATAATTATGAACCTATTCCTGCGGGATTAACACCGGAGCAACAAAAATACATTTTAGGTGCGCAGGGAAATTTGTGGACAGAATACATTACTTCGCCCGAACAAGTTGAATATATGTTGTTACCACGATTACTCGCTTTGAGTGAAGTAGTGTGGAGTCAAAAAGAGAATAAAAATTATGATGATTTTGTTATAAGATTGTTGAAAAATTTTGAACTTTTAAATAGAACTAATAGCAATTATTCAAGAGCAATATTTGAAATAGAATTAAAAACATTTCCGGGTGAAAATAATAAAGGTATTTTATTAGCAGCGCTCATCAATAAAAATATAGGAAATATTCAGGTTACGAAACGGGTTTGTCCTATAGATTCAAGCGATGCCGTTAATTTTATTTACGAATCGCCAATATTAATTCAGCAAAATGCATGCGCACAATTTCAATTTAACATGAATTTGGCGCAATCGAATAGTATTTTCACTACTCCGCTTCCTGCAACAGAATTTAATGTTAATTTTTCTAAATCAACCGGCAAAAAAATTGATATTGAAATTCCGCCTTCTAAAAAATATTCTGCCGACGGTCCATTTACTTTGGTTAATGGAATAAAAGCAAATACAACAAATGGATGGTCGGGAAAAGACTGGTTGGGATTTAATGGGAAAGATTTACAAGCAACAATAGACCTTGGTGTTAAAGATTCTATTTCGCAAGTGAGTGCAGGATTTTTAATGGATAGATTGAGTTGGATTTACACACCATCTGCATTTGAAGTTTTAATTTCTGACGATGGTAAAAAATTCAAATCAGTTGGGAAACTAAATGTAGCGACAGGAAAAACATTGCGCAACGAAACAGTATTATCCTTTAAAAAAGTAAAAACACGGTACGTGCGTATTGTTGCTTTAAACTATGGAAAAATCCCAGAAGGCAATCCCGGAGCAGGTTCAATGCCATGGTTATTTGTTGATGAAATAACGATAGAATAATTATAAAAAAAAGAATATGACTTCACGCAGAAAATTTATTAAAGCAGCATCCTTATCAGGGGCTTTAATTGCAACAGGAAAATTGATGGAAGCAGAAAATGTTATTCAGCAAGGTACAGCATTTAATAAACCGATAGTGATATCAACGTGGGATTTCGGAATAAAGGCAAATAAAGATGCTTGGGAAATATTAAAAAATAAAGGTCGCGCTTTGGATGCTGTTGAAGCCGGAGTAAAAGTTGCCGAAAATGATTTGCATAGCACTTCAGTTGGACTTGCAGGTCAGCCCGATCGGGAAGGACATACTACTTTGGATGCTTGCATTATGGATGAAAATTACAATTGTGGTTCTGTTGCATTTTTGGAGAAAATAAAAAATCCCATTTCAGTTGCGCGCATGGTTATGGAAAAAACGCCGCATATTATGTTAGTTGGCGAAGGTGCACAAAAATTTGCTTTGGAAAATGGATTTACACTTGATGATTATACAAATCCCGAATCTATTAAAGCATATCAAGAATGGATAAAAACATCAAAATATAAACCCGTTATTAATATTGAAAATCACGATACAATTGGCATGCTTGCAATGGATATGCAAGGCAATTTATCGGGAGCGTGCACAACCAGTGGAATTGCATTTAAGGTGCGCGGTAGAGTTGGCGATTCACCAATAATTGGAGCCGGATTATATGTAGATAATGCAATTGGAGCCGCAACGGCAACCGGAACCGGCGAAGAAGTAATTCGCATTGCAGGAACGCATTTGGTGGTAGAATTTATGCGCAATGGAAAATCACCTTACGAAGCATGCAAGGCAGCAGTTGAACGTATGTTTTCCATCAGAAAAGAAAAAACAAAAGATTTTCAAGTGGGATTTATTGCATTAAATAAAAATGGCGAGTTTGGAGGATATTGTTTGCAGCCCGGGTTTAATTATGCGGTGTACTCGAATAATATTTCGAATGAGTTGTTTGTTTCGGATAGTTATTATTGAAGGTTTAACTCTAATCCATCCCTTAAAACTATATTAACGCTTTACTTTAATATACTTTTATCGACAATATCCTTTTAAAAATTATCTTATAGAATAATTAATTTATCTTTAAATATCAATATATTATTGGAATATAGGTTTAAGTGATACATACCCGGTTTTAATTTAGAAATATCAATTGGCACATTAATTTGTTTATTTTTTTTAAATAACACTTGTTCTCCAATTGCGTTTAGAATACTTATATCAAAAAATTGTCCTTTACAATTATCGCATTTAATAAAAAGTTCATTTTTTGCAGGGTTTGGGAAAATAGAGAATTGGCTTAATTGTTCCGCATTAATTACTGCAGATGTTATCGTATCGCATGCACTGCCGGCTAAAACGCCAAGATTGTAATTTGGCATGTTGGGGAGACCCGCAATTACTCTCCTATCTCCTAATGAAATCGTATTGGTATCAAAATCGCAAAAAGGGAATAATTCGTTTGGGCTATTAATTACGCAAAGGTTTTGGTTTCGAACAGTAAAAATGTCGCTTGGAAATTCGAGGTATGCCATTGAAATATAAATTTTGCCATCTGGTCCAATCTCATGTTGACCTAATCCATAATGATTAAAAGTATTTTGATAAATTATTTGCATCGAAGAATCTATATTATCGTCACTCAAAGAAAATCCATACAAAAATGAAAAATCGTCACCAATAGTTGATGTATATACTTTTGACCCATCTGAGGAAAAGGAACAGCCATATAAGGTATAGTTTGGAATGCTGGTTATTTCCACCCAGTTACTAAAAAGGCCTGTGCATCTGTCAAAATCATAAATGTCCAGTCGTTTTTGGCGAGTATAAGCTAACTTATTCCCTAATTTATTGAAAATCATCTCTCCATAACCATTGTATATAACATCAGGTAAATAGGCCTTTGGACCATATGCTTGCTCAAATGGGCCACTGATTCCTTCTGAAGTAATTAAAAAAGAAACAAAAACTAAAGTTGAATCAGTAGTTTCGATTAAATCTGGCCAAGAATGAACTATCAACCACCAATCCTTCCCATTTCCATGTTTGACTAATTGCATTTTTTCAGTCACATCCTTTTCAAATAAAACAATATTTTTCTCTATAACATCACCTTTCCCCTCGTCCAAATTTATATCAACAACGGAATATTTCACACCGATTGGGTCATAGTTCTGTAATTGAAATATATAGAATAAATTGTTTGTTTCAGGTTTAGGTGCAATAAGTACACCTTGTGTTTCACTTGAAGTAAAATAATCACCCGGACCTCCTATTTCTAACCCAGTTCCTTGTGGCATTATCTCGTTAAATTTATTCCAAACATTTTGACCATTTGTATAAAATAATAAATTACCTAAAGAATCACTTATTGAAGCAGCAGTTTCTCCATCAATAATAGACGAACCAAAATAATTTGTAGTGCCGTCATGGAAATTCAAACCTGCACTATCACCAAAAACCCAATTAACATCATATTTTTGACTATACGCATTATTTGCATATACGAAAATAACGAGCAATATAAAAATCATTTTTTGCATAAATGATAATTTTATTGAATGATTAATTTATCTGAAAAAATGATATTATTATTGGAGTACAATTTCAACAGATAAATACCGGGGTTAATATTCGAAATATCAATAGGCTTATTTATTTCAACTTTATTAAATTCACTTAATTTATTCCCAAGAATATCAAAAATTTCCAAATGAATATTTTCCAGTAAATCTAAATTCGTAAAGAATATTTCAGATTTTGAGGGATTCGGATAAATAGAAATATTAATATCCTTTGATAATTTTTCAAAGCCTTCTTCCGCAATTTCGAAAACATCTATGAGGGTGTCCAACATACCCCTTGCGTTATAAACGCCTTGACCGTAAATACCTCCCGGCAATTCCGCAATTGTTTTAAGTTCGCTTATTATTTCATCATTTAAAATAAGTGTTCCTAATTCATTTAAATTATTTAAATAGGTATCATTGGTAGCTTTCCAATAATATTCGATATCATTTATCGGATTTATTGTCTGGTTTAACTCATTAGAATAGATAAAATTCCTTATACCAATGCTATCAGACAAATTGGAGAATAATGGAATGTTTGAGCTGGCAATAAAATTATAGAGTCCAATAAAATCATCATTTAAAAATTCAATAATCCCTAAATTTTTATTTATTTCTTGCCAATAACATATCATTGTATAATAGTCATTCTCGTCCGTTGCAATTCCACCTACAATCCTATCGGCAAGTTTTGAATATTTATTTGTCAGGTTGGAGATAAAGGTTGCGATTGAATCCTCTGTTATTTTGTAAGGTGAATAACAAGGAGTGCCTAAACCTGAAGTTATAGAAGGATTGAAATCATAAGACAACATTGGAACAAAGGTAGTTAACGCTCCAGGAATATTAAATTCAGAAGGCGATGTTCTAAAAACCCAATCCGTATTTAAAGATGCTCCGTCTGTACCTGTCGTCCCATCATCAAAACAATACGCTCTATTAGCGGTTGTTGCAGGGTACCAGCTATTATCGCTTGGCGAAGCAAGCGTGCCTACTGGCCCTACTCCGCTTACTCCTAAAGCCCGCATAGCTACTCCTCTTGTGCAATTATGAATTTCATTACAGGTCATATTTCCATTTACACTAGAATAATTGAGATAAATGCCTGCATATCCATCATAAAGTGCATTTTTATTTGCAAAAAACTCATAACAGCTTTCAATATATAATGGCCTTACTTTATCGCCACATCCACCACCGCAAATACCTGTAGATTTATTGGTTAAAATTTGAGCATAAGGACAACTTTCAATGCGCATTCCATAACCAACACCGGTTGCAGGAGATGGCAAGGTAAATTCTATTACATTATTGTAAATAACAGGCGCCTTAATATTCCGTACCTGAATTCCTGTTTTTATTAAATTTATTGTATTATTTTCAATCGTCAAATAATGATTGGAAATTAAAATCGCTTCGAAAACTCGAATACCGGTTGGAACAGCGGGATTACTAAAATTATTTATAGTTGAAATGGTGTTGCTACCAATATAATTTAAACTTTCGCCAACATCTTTCATATATATACCATATTGTTTAAACCGTTCTATACTATTATTTTTTATTTCATTGTTTTTAATAATATTTTCAATATCAATACCAATTTCCATTGTATAATCAGAACCGGTAAACAAGCCTCTTATGCGATTTGAATAAATGTAGGAGTTAACCCTAGTATCAACTTTTACCCCAGCCTTTGTATCTTTTATCTCATTATTATAACCAGAAACTAAAACAGTTTTTCCAAGTTTTAATTCAGCAGGTGAATAGGTAATATCTGTTATGGAAGTAACGCATACCCCTACATTTGAATAGGTCTCATTGAGCGGAAAACTTGTTGGCATAGTAGCAATAGAACCAGTGGTGTGGTCAATAAAATTGTCTTGAATCACAATGGCACCTCTGTGACATCTAATTGCAATATTCAAATCAGTAAAATAATTATATGTTGTTGAAGAAGAATATACTGCATCATCACCAATTTGAACATTACTAAGTTGGTCTACAAAAATACCATAATCACCTACTTGACCTGTTTTAGGTGCTTTAAGTGAAGGAGCGGTGAATATATTATCAGAAATTATAGAAGCTGCGGCAGCAGGTCCTGTGCCAAATGGTCCAAAATAAATGGCGAGTTCATTGTTGCAAAACGTAGACCCCGTGATTTCTAGATAGGAGCCGCCAGTGGTATTTTCCGAAAAAATTGCATAAAATGCGTCTGCAATAATTGAATTCTCAACAATTAAAAATGCTCCAGATTGAACAGTAATTCTATCCCACATATTTCCGGATGCAAAAAGCTGACTATTTGTTATGGTAAGCGTATAGCCGGAATTCACCGTAATTTTTTTATTTGCAGCAATATAAACCTCTGAATTACCAATAGTAAAATCTTCATTAATTGTTAAATCTGCACTTAAACAAATTTTATCTGCTACCCAATTGTAAGGTGAATCATTAATTGTTGAAGAAGTTACATCGGTTGTATACTCGGGCACGGTGCAAGTTTCAATAGTTAGAGTGCATTGAGCAAACATTCCGGAAATATTCAAAAATAGAATACTTCCCAAAAGTAATATTGAGTGAACAAAATTCGAATGGGGGGGGGGGGCTTTTTTCGTGTTTTTCATAATATTGAGTTTTGGGTTTTACTGTTTGAATTTTAAAGTTAATAAGTTAGATTCGAAAATTATAATATTCAGTTATAAAAATTTAATGGCCGTGAGGAAGGAGTCAATGTGTCATGAGTCAATGTTGAGGGGTCAATGGTCAGGGGTCAGGGGTCAAGGTGTCAAGGGTCAGGGGTAAGGGTGTCAAGGGTCAGGGTGTAAAGGGTCATGGTGTAAAGGGTAAGGGGTAAATGGTTAGGGGGAAGGAGTGGTGGGGTCAATAGCTAATGGGGTTTAAACGTGTGAATAGATTACCACATTTAAATTTGTATTAAGTTATCTACAGTTAATAATTTATTCTATTTTTAAATCCGAATAAACTTATGGGATTATGCAGGAGTTGGAGAAATTGGAAGTTTATAATTTGGCAATGAAAATTGGAGAATTATCATGGAATGAAGTTTCGCAATGGGACAGTTTTTCTAAATATAATCATGGCACTCAGTTAGTATCTGCTGCCGATTCAATTGCAAATAATATTAGTGAAGGATATGGAAGATATCATTTTAAAGAAAATAAACAGTTTTGTTATTATGCCAGAGGATCAATGTTTGAAACTTACACTGAATTAACAAAGGCTAAAAATAGGAATTTAGTTTCTGAAGAAACATATCTTACTTTTCTAAATCATTTATCCATATTAAAACCAAAACTCAACGCTTATATTAAATCAATTGGTTTAAATTATATTAAAAAAGAAACAAACGAATAATTTCTTTGATAAAATTTAATTGACTATTTATAAAAATATATTTAAGGTGCTAGTTAGTTCCACCTCACCATTGACCATTGCCTATTGACCATTGCCTATTCACCCTTGACCATTGCCCATTGACCCTTAACTTTTGACCCCTGACTTTTGACCCCTTAACTTTTGACCCCTGACTTTTGACCCTTAACTATTGACCCCTGACTTTTGACCCCCTAACTTTTGACCCCTGACTTTTGACCCCTTAACTTTTGACCCTTGACTTTTGACCCCTGACATTTAACCCCCTGACATTTCAAACTATGAAATTAGAAATCTGCGTTTTCAGCATACAAGATGTCCTCACTGCCATTCAAGGCGGAGCAGATAGAATTGAATTGTGCGCTTCGTATTTAGAAGGCGGCATAACGCCATCTCACGCAACTATTACTGAAACATTTAAACATATAGATGCACATCAAGTTGTTGTAATGATTCGTCCACGTGGTGGCAATTTTGTATATAGCAATGCTGAATTTGAGGTGATGAAAAATGATATTTTACATTGCAAAATGCTTGGTGTTAAAAATGTTATTTTCGGAATAATAAATGAAAACGGCACACTCGATATTGAACGCAACAAAATTTTAGTTGAATTAGCCTCACCCATGCATTGCACTTTGCAACGCGCATTCGACCTGACAGAAAATCCATTACAAGCTTTGGAGGATGCCATTACTTGCGGATTTAAACGTGTATTAACCTCCGGACAAAAGGCTTCAGTTATGGAGGGAACAACGCTGATTAAACAATTAATTGCCGCAGCAAATCATCGCATCGATTTATTGCCCGGAGCCGGAATAACATCCTCCAATGCAAAACAGATAATTGATGAAACGGGTTCTACCGAAATTCATGCTTCTGCTAAAAAATATCAAAATGAGGAAGAAAATAATTCATTTCATTTTCGCAAAGGCATTTACGATTTAAGTAAAATAATTATTACTGATGTTGAAGAAGTAAAAAAGTTAAAAACAATTACAACACTATATACTTTATGAAATATGTCATTTCCGTTTGTGTTGGTTTTTTTATTATGATGAAATTAAGTTTTGGTCAGCTTCCTTTTACTTTAGAATTAAATCAAAATTGGGAGTTTAGAAAGTTTGGCGATTCATCAGGATGGATGAAAGCAACAGTACCTGGCTGTGTGCATACAGATTTAATTGCTAATGAAGTTATTCCCGATCCTTTTTATGGCAATAATGAAAAACTTGTGCAATGGGTGGAGCGCGAAGATTGGGAATACAAAACATCCTTTAATATTAAACGCAAGGTTTCTAAAAAGGAACATATTAATATCACGCTATCAGGATTGGATACTTATGCAGATGTGTATTTGAATGATTCGTTGATTTTGCAAGCGGATAATATGTTCATTGAGTGGCAGGTCGAAATCCAAAATATTCTTAAAAAGGGTGAAAACAATTTGTATATCCGTTTTTATTCTCCAGTAAAAAGAGGAAAAGAATTGATGCAGAATTATCCGATTGCTTTACCCGGAGGTGAACGCGTATTTACACGCAAGGCGCAATATCAATATGGCTGGGATTGGGGACCGCGACTTCTAACTTGTGGTATTTGGAAGCCTATAGTTATTAAAGCAAGTGACGATGAAACTGCAATAGGAAATATCACAGTTCATCAAGGTAAAATAGCAAATGATTCAATATTAATTGATTTTATTTTAGATGGCAAGCTTGATAAATTAAAAATAGGGAATGAAAATTATTATTTGCAAATTATTAATAAAATAACAGGTGAAATATTAATACATACAATTCAAAATCAGACACAAGAAGGATTGCACTTGCAATTTTATATACACAATCCTCAACTTTGGTGGTGCAACGATTTGGGTGAGCAAAATTTATATTCCTTTACAGTATTTTTATCCCATAAAAATGTAATAATTGACAGCGCTGAAACAACATTTGCAATTCGTGATGTGCAATTAAAACAAATTGCTGATTCAAGCGGTTCAGGATTTACCTTTATTTTAAACGGCAAACCCATTTTTGCAAAAGGCGCAAACTATATCCCCTTAAATAGTTTCCCAACCGCTTTAAAAAAACAGGATTATAGAAATTTACTTATTGAAGCAAAAAATATGCACATGAATATGATTCGTGTTTGGGGTGGAGGTATTTATGAAGATGATTATTTTTATCAGTTGTGCGATTCTTTAGGCATTTTAGTTTGGCAGGATTATATGTTTGCTTGTGCTATGTATCCTTTTCACGATAATGTAAATTCGTATGTGCAAGAAGTAAATTATCAAAATAAAAGAATAAATAAAAACGGTTCTGTTGCATTGTGGTGTGGCAATAATGAAAATTACGAGGGATGGTTTAATTGGAGCTGGCAAAAAGAATTCAACTATTCAGCTGCCGATTCGATACAAATTTGGCGTCAAAATCAAGAGTTTTTTGAAGGCACAATTCCCTTTCAAACACGCTCAAAATCAAACACAAATTACCATCCCTCCTCACCTACTTTTGGTTGGGGACATGCAGAAAGTTTATTGCAGGGCGATTGTCATTATTGGGGCGTTTGGTGGGGATTAGAACCTTTTGATACTTATAATTATAAGATATCACGCTTTATGAGTGAATATGGATTTCAAGGCATGCCGTCTTATCGTTCTTTTTTAAAATTTATTCCGCAAAATGAACTTTCACTTAATTCTGCATCTGTAAAAAATCATCAAAAACATCCTACAGGATATGAAACGATTGACACCTATTTACAGCGCGATTATATAAAACCACAAAATTTTGAAGATTATATTTATGTCTCACAATTATTGCAAGCACGCGGAATGCAAATTGCAATTGAAGCACATAGAAGAAATATGCCGTATTGTATGGGCACATTGTATTGGCAATTAAATGATTGTTGGCCGGTAACAAGTTGGAGCACTTTAGATTATTATAATAATAGAAAGGCGAGTTATTATCTTGTAAAAGAAAAATATCAACCAATTATTGTAAGTATTTTTAATGAACAGGATACTATTGAAACATATCTAATAAATGATTTATTAGAATCTCAAGCTATAACCATTGAAGGTAAATTAATGACTACCTCAGGTAAAATCATTTCTACTTTTAATGAATCTCTCGTTTTGGCGCCTATGTCGTCAACCTTATATGCAAAATTTCCAAAATTTATTTTATTAGGTGGATTGCATCCAAATGAATGCATTTACAGTGTTTTAATTAAGCAAAAAGGAGGTGTAATTGCCGAGGAAATTTACAATTTTGTTCCACCAAAAGACATGGTTTTACAGTCTCCTCATTTTGAATACAGTTTTGATGCAGAAAGACAGATAATCCGCATTACATCGCAAGTGTATACTAAGGATGTCTATTTATTTACCACCGAAAATGAGCTCAAATTGAGTGAAAACTACTTCGACCTGCTGCCTTCTGAAACAAAAGAAATATATTTGCAGGAAGTTGCTCCTACAGATTTGCAGGAAAAACTGAGAATTAAATGTTTAAATACGCTTTACAACGAATAATATTATGAGAAGATTTGCAATATCAGATATACACGGATGCCTAAATACCTTTATGGCGATGCTTACTAAATTAGAGCTTACAAAGGAAGACGAGCTGTATATTATTGGCGATATGATCGACCGTGGACCGAATGGCAAAGGTGTTATTGACCTTGTTATGCAATTGATGGACGATGGTTATAAAATTACTCCTATAATGGGAAATCACGAATGGTTGTTTTTGCAAGCCGTTGATGAAACTATTCCTTATTGCTGGGACTGGCGCCGATTCCAAAATTGGATGAAAAATGGCGGAACAACTACTTTAATGAATTTCGGCTACAAACGCATTGACGATTTAAAAGGTCTGGATAAAAAATACGATACTTTTTTGCGCAATTTAAAAACGCATGTCGAATTAGATAAATACATTCTCGTACACGCGGGTTTTAATTTTAAGGAAGAAGATATCTATAAAGACACACAAAATATGTTTTGGATTCGCAATTATTATAAGGATATTGATAATGCGAAAATTAACAACAAAATTATTGTGCACGGTCATACAACAAGAAGCTTCGAAACTCTCGACCAAGATATTAAAGAAATGAAATATCCGGCAATTGATATTGATTGCGGTTGCGTATATGCTTTGAAGAATAAAAACGCCCGTTTGTGTGCGCTTAATTTGGATACTTTAGAAACTATTTTTCAAGAAAATGTTGATAGGGATGTTATGAAGGCGAAGATGGAGGTGTAGGGGACGTGGGACGTGGGACATGGGACGTGGGAGAATTCTGAGTAAGAAAAGAACTTGCCTATCACACGGATAATTGATTTTAATAAAATGGATTACAAATTGTAATTAACTCTACAATTTAACCTCATTTCTCATTACTCATTACTGATTGAGGGCTTCCAATTGTTTGATTTCGGAGAATGTGAAGTGAGTGGATTTTGAGTTTGTTGCTAACCGTTCTGCCACAGAGTTACCGAAGGAACTCTGTGGAAGGGATGTATGTAAAGATGAGGGTGAGTGTTAAGTTTTGTTGCGAATAAACATAGAACTTTTAATTTATTCCACAGATGGGAATTTAATTCCCCTGAAATTAAAATTTCTCAAGAGGTATTTCCGATATTATTATTGCTTAAATAAAAAAATAGGCTTAGCGGTTTTTTTAAAATGCCCTAGGTAATGGAACAGTGTTTTATTGATACTAATAAAACATAAAGGTGCCCATGAAGAAGTTGTAGTCCAGAATATGCGTCCTAATCATATTCACGTTTGCATCATTTCGCCAATTCGTTTTGGTATTGCCATAAATAAAAGCAACGCAAAATCTATAGTTGTTTCATGAATATAACAAATTCTTTAGGCATTGCAACTATTTATACAACACAGCATTCTACTTTGTGGCTTTATTATTGTTTTGATAAGTTAGAATAACCTAAGAAAAAAAAATAAAACGACTTTTCCTTTGATGAACAATTAACAACCTAATTGCAACTAGTAAATTAGTATATTTAGAAGAAACAAGATATAAAGATTTGCTTGAATAAATTACATCGCTGTGAGCATAATTAGGGAGATTAATTGATATCTTCTCAGAATAGGAAACGATATCATATGGCATCTTAATTAAAATTTAAATATTATGAATTTAAAGAGAATATTTGGGGCATTACTTACTGTTTTAGGAATTGTTGGATTAATTTACACCGGTGTGTTATTCATGAATACTCA
>JBBRGZ010000054.1:0-14807 GCA_038223395.1 Chitinophagales bacterium | reverse complement strand
CCTGCAAAAGGATTTCCATCTTCATCCCAATCCACTAAAGTAAAATCTAAATATTGCACAGAGTCGGCGCCAAAACTTTCGTTCCAATACCACATGCCTGCAACACCTGGAAAATAAGACCACGTTTTATCATCAGGTGTAACATCTAAAATATTAGTTACACCACTCCATACATGCATCATTCCATCGTTATCGATTGCAAATGCAATATTTCCATCTTGAGAAGTAATTGTATCTGCAACGCCATCACCTGTAATATCTGAAATGGTATTTCCATCAAAATTTGGTTGTGGCCATTCGATAATACGTGTTCTAGTCCAGCTGCCAATATCACCATTTGAATTAGATTTCCAAACAGCAAGATCATTAATACTTTCGCCTGCAGCGATATAAACATTAGAACCAATTGCGCGCATCACATAACATTCCGCACCCATTATATTATATCCTCCGAGTGTATCAATTCCGGGAAGTCTATAGTTTATAATATCCCAACTTGCGCCGCCATCACTAGAGCGATAATAAAACATATATTCATTTTTATTTGCGGCATCGTCGTTTGCTGCCAATAGATGAATAATATTCGAACCTTCTGCGCATGCAGCACGAGGCCATGCGCCATGCAACATTAATGAGTTTGCATTTTCTGTCCAATTAGTTGAACCCTTTGCATCATTTTCAAAAATTACAATATTATTATTTCCATCATGCGCAAAGTACATTTCATGATCGCCAACATTAATTATTGCAGGAAATCCTGCTCTGTAACTTTCTATTCTTGTATCGGGTGCCGGTCCCCAATTTGCACCATCGTAATTATTAAAAAATGTGCCTCTATCGGGCCGTGCTGCAGTGGTATTTGTGGAGCCTGTCCAAACGGCTGAAACCGTATTATCCGGATATACTAATAACCTATTTGGTGCAGCTGCGTTTGTGTTTAAATCGTAAGATGTAGTTCCCACATCGCTGCCACCTAATCGCGAACCACTTGATGATTTATAGAATGTATTATTTTCAACAGGAGCACCTTCCAAATAATTATTATTAGAATGATAACTTTTTAGCGAAACTGCTTTGGTTTTATTTTTTAAATCCGCATTATGCGAAGCAGTTGCATTTTGTGCTTTTGCATTATTTAAAGTGCAAATAACAATAATGATGTAGATTAATTTTTTCATAGCTATAGTTTATTTATTAAACAATAGCGGAAAAGTATTTCTTCTTTTTACATTTTGATGGTCAATATTGTCATTTAAGATTTCCTTCGTGTTAATTAACAAAAAACCCCCGCAATGCGAGGGTTTTTTGTTAATTATTTTAAGTTAATATTATTTACTTATTGTAATTTGACGTGAAGTAAACGCACCATCTTGTGTGTAAACTTTAACGATATAATTACCTGTAGCTAAAGTAGTAACATCAAAATTAACAGAACCTGTAAATGCAGATGTGTTAATTACTTTATCACCTAATGCATTATACATTTCAGCATATAAAGTTCCGAAGTTACCATTAACTTCTACTGTTACATTTGTAGTAGCAGGAGTTGGGTAAACGTTTAACGCTTGATTTAAAGCGAAGTCAACAACAGAAACCTGAATATTGATTACTTTACAAGTATTATCAGTATCATATTTATTTGTAGCTACTAAACATACATTATATGTTCCTGCAGCAGCATAAATATGAGAAGGATTTTTAGAAGATGAACTTCCACCATCACCAAAATCCCATGAATATGAATCAGCATCAACTGAAAGGTTTGTGAAGTTTACTAAACCTGTAACGCCATCAGGAGTATAATCGTACTCAGCTGTTGGTGGGTATGGGTTAAAGCGCGCTTCATCAAAACAACGATATTGCATTTGGTTAATGCCGTAAGCATCAGGACTATTTGTATCTAAAGATGTACCCGGTTCTTGATCTTGCATCCAAATTGTATGCACACAACCATCAACTACTCTATCGTAGCAATAAGGAAATACACTTTCTATTTGATCGTGAGCTGAGTATGTCATATTTGTTGGAGCTGACCAAGAAAGACCATTATCATCAGAATACGTTCCGAAAATATCGCGGAAAGATTGTGCTTCAGCAACTGTTGGATCGTCAAAATAGTCAGTATATTCTATTGGATGAGTAAACATCAAATAAATTCTACCTGCTGTTTCATCTACAGAAGCATTAGGCATCGATGTAAATGTTACACCATCATACATACCTAAATCAGCGCCAATACCTAAGAAAGGATCACCGTCTTCATCCCAATCCTGTAAAAGATCGATATAAGAAATATCGCCAGGTGCCATTGTTGAGTTCCAATACCATAAGCCTGAAAGACTTGGGAAATAGCTCCATCCTTCTGCCGGATCAGTATCTAAAAGCCAATAGTAACCTGACCAAACGTGTAAAACGCCTGCGTCATCTAAAACCATTTCGTGAAAACCATCAGTAGTTTCAATAGTATCGCCAATACCGTCACCATTAACATCTGAAATTTGGTCTAAGTCGCCTTGGTAGTTACATAAACCTGTTTCAATAAGAGTTTGACTTGTCCATGTTCCAGGATCGCCATTTGAAGTTGATGTTAACAATACTAAGTTAGTCCAAGAAGAACCATATAATACATAAACAGTATTTCCGTCAACCGCAATTTGATAGCAGTCAGCAGATAAAGAACCGAAACAACTTGCCATATCTAAAGGTAAAACAGAATTTACCACAGAGAATGTAGCACCGCCATCATCAGATCTTGAAAAGTGAATAACGTTAACCGGTGATGCATCTGGGCTTATGATATAAATATTATTAGTTCCTTCAGGACAATAACCACGAGCCCATAGGCCTGTATGCAATGAATTTATGCCAAGTGGAGCCCAATCGGTGTTACCGATTGCTGAATTGCCATAAACATTGATATTTGTTCCATCATGCGAAATAACAACCTCATGGTCCATTACAGTTAAGATGCTTCCAAAACCTGAACGTGGAGTTTCAACCCTTGTTGTTGGAGCAGCACCCCAAGTAGCACCATCGTTGTGATTGTAAAAAGTTCCTCTATCAGCCCAAGCACCATCAGCAACTAATGAACCTGTCCAAATTGCAGAAATACTACCGTCAGCATACGCTCTTACGCGATCAAATGCGGCAGAGTTTGTTTGCAAATCGTAACCTGTAGTACCAATGCTTTCACCGGTACGTGAGCCTGATTTAGCGTAAAATGTTCCGCTGTTTACCGGAACGCCTGTAGCATCATCTTTAGCAACCTGATGGTAAGGAACTGCTTCAGCAGTTTTGAACTTTCCCATCAAGTCCTTCTTATCATGCGTTTTAGTCTGGATTGCAGACTGTGCAAACAGACTCACAGATAGGAGGCCTGTTGCAAATAAAAGTATCAATTTTCTCATAGCTTAAAAAATTTCGTTAATAATACAATTTTGTAAAGGTATAAAGTTAATGTTAATTAATGTAAAATGGTTGAATATTCGGTTAAAATTTAACTATTCGGAAAAAATGACAAAAAGAGTACACAATTTACAGCTTTGGGCATTTTTAGGAAGCTTTAAGGGGTTAAAATACAAGTTGAAAAACAGGTCGACAAGAGAGATAAAGCCGCGACCTAAATATCAATTTGAATAATTGCGAAGTTTTTTCGGGCAAAGGCGGTTTTTAAGTTTATTTAATTTACACCTTCAATTCAAAACGAGCCCCAAATTTTTAAAGGTAAAAATGCCATCACTTAAAAAGTTGATTTTGCCGATAATTTAAAATCTATAAAAATTGTATACCGATAACCTATGCATTTGGAAAAAAATACGCCGCATTTTCCCATAATTAATTGTGCTAATTAGAAAAGAATAAAACAAAAAAAAGGAGACCAAAACTGATCTCCTTCATTTGTTAAGCTACTTAATTTTACATCGCAGCACCATTTCCGTTCATAGGAGGTGTTGTTGTTGTTGTTTTAGCTTTTTTTGCACTTGCTTTTTTCTTAGCGGGTGCTTTACTTTTTTTCGTTGCTTTTTTACCAGCAGTCTTAGCAGCTTTTTTTGCTGCAGGACGACCACGCTTACCTGCTTTTTTAGCAGCAGATTTTTTAGCTGCTTTTTTAGGAGCTGCTTTTTTGGTGGCTTTTTTAGCGGTTGCTTTTTTTGCAGTTGCTTTTTTTGCAGTTGCTTTAACAGCTTTTTTAGCAGTCGCTTTTTTAGCAGTCGCTTTTTTAGCAGTTTTTTTAACAGCTTTTTTAGCAGTTGCTTTTTTAGCGCTTGCTTTAGGAGCTACTTTTTTAGCAGCTGCTTTTTTACCGGCAGGACGTCCACGTTTACCGGCTGATTTTTTTGTTGATTTTGCCATTGGAAAAATATTTGGTTATTGCAAAATTATACATAAATTTATATTATCAAAAAAAAAAGAAAAAATAATTGTTGATTTTCACATGTTTTGCACATTATTGTATACAAAGTAATATCTAATTTATCCTTTTAAACTCTTTTATGTGTTTAATCTCTTTTATAAAAGTTTGTATTTTTCATTTTATCATGTCGATGTTATTCTGATTTTACTTTTAATTTCTGATTTAAATAACTCGAGCTTTATAGTTGCATATGCTTTTATAATTCAATGTACCATTAGGTATTTGAATATATAAGTGTTTTGTAATTGCATTTTATTTCTCTCCGGATTTAATTATCAAGTCAGTTTTTTTGATTGCGTAACAACAACCCGTCCTTATAATCTTAAATTATTTTCCGCACTTTCCATTTCGCCTACATAAAAGTTGTAGTCGGTGGATAACATTTCTGTAATTCCCAGCATTCTGAACATTGTTATTAACTGACCGCGGTGATAAGTGGAGTGATTCATTGCATGTAAGATAATTTGCCAGTGTTTAGTTTGATGATTTGTGCCATTCAAAGTTTTATAAAAACAGGTTGATTCAAAAAAACCATCACCTCGCGTTTCAATAAATTTCTGGAAGTCGAAAGACTGTTGAATAAAGTAAATATCATACCCAGCAAACGCATCATCGTATTCCATACTTGGCCAAGTATTAAGCGATATGCCTTGTAACCTGTTCAACCAGATAACTTGTGCATCCCAAATATGATAAATCGTTTTTCTTATGCTTTGAAAACTGCTGTCAATGGTTTTATCCAGAATATCTTCTGAATGGTTCTGAAGTATTTCTATAATGCGTTTGTTAGCCCAAACATTATATGCACAAAGCGACATGAGTATTGTTTTCATAAAACTGAATTTTTATATCTGCAACTAAAATAACCAATCAAACGAACTTACACAGATTGCTATTGCTCTTCAATTGGTAATTGTGTTTATTTTAATGAATTGAATATTGAACAACCAATTATACGGTCGTAGTCGCGGTCGAAACTATGTTGGTAGATAAATATCTCGTAATCGTTTTCCGTCTCGAAATGATTGCCTTCTGTATATATCAATTCGCCGGATTCTGATTGGGCGCCTTTATACATGTAAGTGTAATTATAGTAACCTTGTTTTAAGTATAAAGCGCCAGTGTATTGTTGGAGGTCGTAATCGTACACCATTTTGTTTTCAGCGTTCATCATGTTGTTATTCAATTCGCCAAATACATAGAGTTCGCCTGAGGTTATTACGTACGGATATTTTAAAACAAAGTTGACCATGGCATAATCACCTTCGGTATTTACATTATTAGTAAGGTCGGCTCTCAATATGTACTGCCCATTAATATCCTTTTCGTAATAGTACTTTTGATACAGTCGGCTTTCATCTACATTTACAAACACTTGATACTTGCCATCCACTTTGGTAATTTTTCTCACCATGTCGGATTGAAAATTGAGTGTTTTAGTATCAAAATGTCTATATTCTTTTCCTGCTGCAAACACAACATCATCTTTATCGTAAGTAAGTAAATCATTTGTTATCATGCGGGGTTTGCAATCGTAGATGGCGTTATCAAACCTGCCGTTTTGTAATATGGTTACACGCACCTCATCTAGTGCGTGCGAGATGTTTAAATTACGAATGTCGACAGTAAAGTTTATTTCTTGATATGCGTTTCTGAACTCAATCAAATTTGGTCGGTATACTTTTGCATTTATTGATGCAAGTTCCTCCCACACAAAAAAACGTTTTACAATAACCGGCACTTCCTTATTATCATCTTCCCAAACTTTAATAACATAATTGCCGCTTACTTTAAAATTGACAAGGTCGTTTGGAAATTGAACAGCATAATGCGTAAAGGGTTGAAGTGTTCCAAAAGAAAAGGAATAGTCCTCAAAACTGTTTTCTTCAAACCCTTCCAAAAAATCGAATGAGGTTAAATTGGATGGTTCCCAGTTTTGATTGCAGTGTTGGAAGCTATAATAATAATTATGTACGCTGCCTCGTAAATCGTCAAAGCCAAGACTCAATTTATCTTCTGAGTTTAATAATACAATTGGATATGCTAATTGTAGGTCGGTTCTAGTAAGTTGGATGGTTTTTATATAAGACGCATTTACCTGTTCGTTAATATTATTTACGGTATTTTGTGTAATTACATTTGGAATGTATTCAATAGAATCGGGTTGAGGTTGCGCAAAAAGGGTACACCTATATATATATAGGTGTGCAGTACATATAAAAGTTGCGAAACGCTTACATTTTAATATTCTGTGATTGAGTGTCATATCAGATTGCAATTTACCAATTAAGATGCCAATATATTTATAGACCTTTGTACAAATTTAATCAGGATATGGAAAGCTCGGTTGAAAATAAGAAAGATGCCTTTGAAAGATTACTCGGCATAATGGATGAATTGCGCGAACAATGTCCCTGGGATAAAAAACAAACCATACACACCTTACGCAATCTGACAATAGAAGAAACGTACGAACTTGCTGATGCAATATCTGAAAATAATTGGAAAGATATTAAGGAAGAACTTGGCGATATTTTGCTGCATATCATTTTCTATTCTAAAATAGGTGAGGAGCAAAATGCCTTTTCAATTGCAGATGTATTAAACGCGCAATGCGAAAAGCTTATTCATCGCCATCCACATATTTATGGCGATGTTATAGTGAAGGATGAAGATGAGGTGAAAAAAAACTGGGAGCAATTGAAATTGAAAGAAGGGAAAAAATCTGTTTTAGAAGGTGTTCCTCAAAGTTTGCCGGCTATTATTAAAGCATATCGAATTCAAGATAAGGCTGCACAAGTAAAATTTGAATGGGAAAAAACTGCACAGGTTTGGGATAAGGTTGAAGAAGAATTAATGGAGTTTAAAGAAGTTGCCTTGCATGAAAATCGAGATAAAATTAAAGCAGAAGAGGAGTTTGGCGATTTATTATTTTCTCTTGTGAATTTGTCGAGGTTTATGCAGATTGATCCGGAGGTTGCTTTAGAAAAAACAAATAAAAAGTTTATTGCGCGTTTTCAATACATTGAGGAAAAGGCCGCAGAACAAAATAAAAATTTAGTTAACATGTCGCTCGACGAAATGGATGCACTTTGGAATGAAGCAAAACGATTGCAAAAACCGCAATAAGTATTCCCTAAATCGAATACCCAAGAAATTGCAATAGGTTGGGTTTTAGGATAGACTTTATTATTTCTTTTTCTTCATTGGAGATATCTTTCACATGCGCTTTATTTAAAAAGGCCTTCTTTTTATCTTCAGTAAAGCGCCTGGATGCATACACTTTTTTAGTTGTTTTAATATTTTCTTTTAAAGGCATTTGCATTTGAGCTGCCAGTTGCTGAATAGTCTTTTCAGGATGTTTTAGCAAGTCGGCATATTGTATGAAAATAATATTATTGCTTTGCAAACTAAACTCCATCCACTTGCTATAAAACAACTGATATTCTTCAAGGTAATGATATGCATTTTTTGGCCATGCATTTTTGATACTCCATTTTAAATAACTGCTATACCAGCTTAAAGGATCTTTTGAAATAATAAGATAATAATTGGGGATTGAATTTTTAGGCAATGCTGATTCAAAATCCTTAAAATTTAAAAAAGTTTGCATATTATAAAACTGAGGTTCGGGAATGGCTGACTTATTATCGTAAAGTCGGAAGTGTTTATGGGTGATATTATTTCTTTCTTCGCCGTTTACAAATTTAAAATCAGGATAATTGAGCATGAGGAGCGATTGGAGGTAATTAGTTCCACTGCGTTGTAAACCGTATAACAAGATTTTTTTTTCATTGCCGGATTTGCGAGAAAAGAAATTGCGTAATAATACCACACGGCGAAGATAGATGTTAAATTTTGCACTGCAATATACTGAAAGCAATAGCCATTAAAACCGAGCCTAGATAGTAATGAAAAGCCTGTCTGCCGGCAGAGCCCTCGCCAGGCAGGCCCGCATCCGCCATGGCGGAGAGCACTTGTAATGGATTCCGATAGCTATCGGAAGTGAATTTTGTTGAGAAAGAAAATGATACTGCTTCAAAAAAAAAGAGGATGTCTTTTATGAAGACACCCTCTTTGATTTAGGATTTAAATTTTAAAACCACTTCGTTATTTTAAAGAAATAGGTACTTCCAATTTTTGGTGCACCCACAAAATATTGTTGTTCGTGATTATATAAATTGGTAATCAATAATGAAAATTGGGTATCCTTAATATAATCAGGTGCATAATTTAAAGTTAAATCGAGGTCGTGAATTTGTTCTACTGTTCCAACATAAGCACCTGAATTTGCAGGATACGATTCTTGCCAACGGAAATTTAAACCTACGTTCAAATCGAGTTTCGGGATGTCGTAAAATGCTCTTACAGATATTTTATTTTTTGGTGAATTTAAGCCAACGTATCCCAATTGTGCTCCTTCAAGTGGCACTGAATCTTTGTCTACCCAAGAATAAGAAAATTGCATAGTAAGATTTTTAGATGCATAATAGGTTACACCTAAATCTGCACCAAAAACGGATATATCTCCCAAATTAACATAGGTAACATATTTAGCAGCGTCTGGGTATTGTGTTGGCGAAATTGTTCCAACCGGTAAACCGGCACCTGCTGCCAAAACAAGATTAATAAATTCGTCAGCACCAGTACCGTTTCCGTTTCCACCATATGCCGGATCGTTGTCTAAGGTGCTGGTTACTAAAGATGCAAGTAATGGATTTGTACCCGTTGTATCATTATAATTATCTAAAATTATTGGAGTAACATAAGCTGATAAAGCTTCTCCATCTATAAATACGTTTGGCGTAATATCCGTAAGCGGACTTACATAATCTTGAATAAGATTATAATATACATCTAAGGTTGCAAATACCTTGTCGTTAAATAAACTGCCTTTCCAGCCAGCTTCAATGGTATTAGATGCTGAATTCAAAATTGCACTGTAATCGGTAATATTTTTAGGATCTATTTTATCGAAAGACGAAGTAGTTAAATTTAATGCGGCAACGGTATTAGTTGCCACGGTAATATCTTCAGGTAACCACCCTACTAGAGCAGCACCTAAACCGGGAATTGTATTATTAAATCCAACTTCTAATAAACCTCTTGTCGCATCCCAAATAACATTATTTAATTCTAGGCTATTATCCAAAGAAAAGTATTGGTCGGAACCATATCCTAAATATTGTGCGTATGGAGAAGTATATTGTGGCATACCTGCTTCATCATACGAATACGTAAATCCATTTCTATTTCCAATTGCATATAAAGGCATATTTGGAACATATGTAGAACCTAAAATACCTTGGAATAAACTCGCATAACCAGTTAAATCGCTCAACTGTAAAATGTCTAAGTTCAAGTTATTAGAACTTGGTGCAGAAAAGGATCTATTATATGTTACACGAAAGGTATTTTTGGGATTTGCCTTATAAACAACAGCTGCCCGCGGTGCAATAAATGGTTGATCTACAAAGTTGTGATAATCGTACCTTAAAGCAGCAATTAAACTGAATTTGCTGTTTACTTTATAATCGCCTTGTGAGTAAGCTCCAATTTCGGTAATATTATCATCCTCTTCATTAATACCATTAATTGTATTTTGGGTATCAGGTCTTGTAAAAATTCCATCAACACCATAAATCAGATTTAATTTTTTATCCAATAACACATTTGCGTGTTGCACTTGTGCAACATATTGTTTTGAATGGTCAATAATTAAATCTCCGGTGCGAAATAAATAGGTTTGGCCTGCGTCGCTCCCATTAACAAAAGCTTGAGCAAACCATCCTTTATAATTGTAGCGCATTTGTGCATAATAATATTTCCAGCCAACTGCTTGTCCGGCACCGATACCTGTTAATTCAATACCATCGTTTTCGGTAAGGCCTCCGGTAAAAATTAACTCTGCAGAATTATTAAATCTATAATCTAAACGCAAATCGACACCAATTTTTCTAATATGTGTATCGCGCACATTTGCAACCGTATCGCCTACAGGTACGCGACCTTCGTTAGTTTGATATCCTTTTTGAAAATAATTAGGTTCAAAAGGGTCGTCGTATAACCAATCGTTTCCGTCTAAATAAGTAAAAGAAATTTTATATCCGAACTTATCATTGATATTTCCTGAATGTCTGAAACCGGCAGTGTAAAACATTCTGTCGCCAATGGCATCATTATCAAATAAAGGATAATATTTATAGTTAGTATCTAACGCGAGGTCATCAGAAAACAGTGGATTTGAAATTAGAATAGTATCAGAAATTTTGCTTCTAAAACCTAAACCTACACTTGCTGTTGTCATAAATTTTTTCTCTTGCGATAGTGGTGATTTAGTAATTAAATGCACTACCCCATTTGAGCAATTCGGTCCGTATAATGCCGATGCAGGACCTCTTAAAATTTCGATACGCTCCAAATCCGCATTATCTGTAGGAATAAAAGTTGCAACGTTTGCTCTCAGTGAAGGAACCGCAGCATATCTATTGTCAACCATTAATAAAAGCGAACCTGAAAATATGTTATTAAAGCCTCTTACAACAACATTTGTTTGAATAAGACCTGTATTAACAATGTCTACCCCCGGCACACCTTTTATATTTGCCATTGGCGTAATTGCAACAGTATTTTTTAGTTGTTCGGTAGTAATCAAACTGATAGAGGCGGGTGCATCTAATATTTTTTCCTGTCGGCGAGATGCGCTGATTACGATGGCATCTAAATCGAAGTCAACTGGCAGCATAGAAATGCTTAAAAAGGTATTTGAGCCGATTTGCACTTCTTGCTCCGTATATCCAACCGAGCGCACAATTAAAGCAGTTGCAGATTCAGGGATTTCGAAATTAAATTTTCCATTATCATCGCTTGAAGCGCCGATTGTATTATTTTCTTTAACCAAAACAGTTACTCCCGGTAGGGTAAGTCCTGTTTCAGCATCCGTTACAACACCTGATATAGAGCGGTTTTGAGCAGATAATGTAAAAGGAGAAATTAATAGGAAGAAGCTTAAAATTGTAAAAATTTTTCTCATAGGCTGTGCGTTTAACTTCTATTTAGGTTAATTAAGTGAATAGGTTGCTATTTTTACACTTGATTACAAAATTGAATTTTTGGACTTGACATTTCAAAAATACAAATATGGATTACAATTTGCTTAAAATTATGAACTTTATTTTTAGTTGATAGATTGGAAAATTATACAATATTCAGGAAATATTAAAATAAGTTTTAGTTGAAAAGAAATGGCCTTAACATATTTACTGCAATTTTATGCATTTGCAGCGCATTAGTTGCTCTGCTTTTGTATAGTAATGGGCAGCATGATTTTAAGGAAGATGAGAGTGCCAAAACAATAGAAAAAGATTACCAATATTTAGAGCAGCGTATCATAAAAACGATTTCCGATCCTCTCATTATCAGCAACCTCATTACCGATTCGTATACTTTTGAAGAATTTAGTAAGCTTGCATCAGAACCTTTCGGTCTTATTATATATCAGAACGATAGTGCGGTAATTTGGACAAATAATTTTATTACTCCCGTAAAGGCACAGGTAGTTTATAACGATGCGCCCCTTTTTATTTCGGAGTCGAATGGTGAGTATATTATTTTTCAGCACGATTTTCCAGGTAATATTCACGTAATCGGATTTTTGCCATTGCAGTTTGAATACGGAATAAAAAATAAATACCTCAATCATGTTAAAACGGCGGGCATTCAAATTCATGATCATTTAAAATTACAGGCACGCGCTCAACCTGGTGCATTTGCAGTGCATTCATTAAATGGGAATCCTGTTTTTTATATTACTGAAAATGCAGAAATTCAAAATATTACAGAATATAATAATGGTATGTATGTGGCCATGTTTTTAGCATTTTTGTCGCTCCTGATTTTGGGTTCCGTATTGGCTAAAAAGGTATTAAAAAAATGGGGTAGTGCTGTGGGAACGGCATTTTTGTTAGTGCTGTTAATTGCAGTCTATTTGCTGACAAACTTTTTGTTATATGACAACATATTTTCTTATTTACCCTTGTTTGATCCGCAGTATTATGGATCTCCCGGCATTGCAGATTCTACAGGCGATTTGCTGATAAAAACGCTGTTATTATTTTGTTTTGCGCTATTTTTTTCCAAATATTTTAATATTCAGCTTCCTCAAAAGATTGCTAAAATTTACACCATTATTTTGCAAATAGTGATGGCGATTTTTATTGCCGCGGCATCACTCATTACAGGATATATATTTCGCAGTCTTATTATTGACTCATCTATATCTTTTGATATACACAATTTCTTTTCGTTAAACTATTTTAGTTTCACAGGATTTTTATGCATTTCGATTTTGCTGCTCAGCTATTTCTTTATTGTGATAAGAACTATAGAAATAGTGATAGAAAACTCTAGCAATAAGTTTGCCTTCGGATATATTGTATTAATAATTGGTGTTGCAATGCTGCTAGTTGAACGTTATTCAGGCCGTATTGTGCAATATGAAATTATACTTTTTGCAGTAGGATTTGTGTTTCTTAAAGCGCTTTTATTAGTACGTAAAATTAGCACAAGGTCTCTGGGTGGAATGATGTTATGGTTGATTTACTTTTCAGCTTTCAGCGCTTATGTTTTTAATTCTTCAATTCATAAGAAAGAAGAAGAAACAAAACGTTTATTTGCAATTAAAAAATCTATTGAAAAAGACCCGATAACTGAATTTTTGTTTAGTGAGGTTGAGCTTGATATAACCAAACAACTCATGATGCAGGATGTTACCGGAGGCGTAGGGGGTAATTTGCGACCTGGTATTGTAAACCAGATACGGCAAGACTTGCAGGCAAACTATTTTAAAAAATATGATACCGAAATTGACATATTCAGAAATGATAGTTTGTTGCTTTCTACATCAAACCAAAATTATGTTTCCCGTCTGCCCTTTGTTGATGCAATTGAAAATAATGGAGAATTTACCTCTGCAGAAAATCTCTATTTTATAAATGACTATACCGGCAATTATTATTACCTGGCAGAGTTGCCTGTAAGGAAAGATAGTTCTGGAACTTTCATCGCATACTTGCGTATGTTCCCCAAAAAATTTACAGGACAAAGCATATATCCTGAATTATTAATTGACGATGACCTGCGCACCTCCGAAAGTTTTGTCAATTTTGATTATGCCATCTATAATGACCATACCTTATCTGAACGCAAAGGGAAATACCCCTATCCACTTATGGATATTTTTTATGTAAATAAAAGTGAGGAAACTTCAGATATACACCAAAACGAATTTGATCATTATATATATAAGGTAAACGAAACCAAAAAAGTAATTGTTTCTTCGCCGGCACAGAACTGGTTTGAACCGGTTTCTATATTTTCTTATTTATTCTTCTTTAATCTGATCTTTTTAGTTATTATTCTACTTATGGAATTGGTTTCTAAAATTTTGCAGGGCAATATCATTATTAAGGAGTGGATAAATACTTCGCTGCAAAATAAAATTCAAACCTCGGTTATCAGTTTAATTATATTTGCTTTTATATTAATGGGTGTTGCTACTGTTTATTATATCTCTAACCAATACAATTTCTCGCATCAACAAAGGCTTTTAGACAAAATAGAAGCAGTGCAAATCAATATTGATTTTTTAATTAACGATAACAAGCGCAAGGATGCGAATTCTATGTCAAATTATCAATTTAGAAAAATAGGAAATCATGTATCAGAATTATCAGAAATTCACGCCATGGATATTAATATTTTTAAACCCGATGGCGATTTAATTGCAACATCTCAACCTGATATATTTGATAAGGGTTTGGTTTCTAAAAAAATGAATTCATTAGCATTTTTTAAAATGAGTTGCGATAAGGAAACTTGGTTTATTCAAACAGAAAATATCGGCGACCTTTCCTTTTTATCTGCTTATGTACCTGTATTAGACGATAATGGTGAAACCATGTTTTACCTCAATCTTCCCTATTTTGCGACTGAATTAAACTTGCGTACCGAAATTTCATCCTTCATGGTTACGCTTGTTAATGTGTATGTATTATTATTAATTGTGGCAGGTATTATTGCATTTGTGGTTTCAAAATCCATTACGAGTCCTCTTGCAAATATTGCAGGAAAATTTAAAGGAATTAAGTTAGGAACACTCAACGAACCAATACATTGGACCCATGACGATGAAATTGGATTGCTTGTATCGGAGTATAATAAAATGCTCCGCGAATTAGAAAACAGTGCAAATTTATTAGCGCGTTCTGAACGCGAAAGTGCTTGGCGCGACATGGCAAAGCAGGTGGCGCACGAAATTAAAAACCCACTTACACCTATGCGTTTAAGTATTCAACATTTACAACGTGCAATACAATCAAATGCCCCAAATGTT
>JBBRGZ010000053.1:0-14984 GCA_038223395.1 Chitinophagales bacterium | reverse complement strand
TGGGATATAAAGCAAAGATTCAAAGAGTAGACAGAGGTGCTACAAAGTCATTCTATATTAATTTCCCTGCAGCTGTTGCAGAAGCATGTCTTATAGAAAAGGGTGAGGAAATGGAATGGATCATTGAAGACAAGAATACCTATTTTCTGCAACGAGTAAAAGTGATTCCAACGAGACAAAATAAACTAGAAGGGAAGAAAAATCCTGACCAAAAAATACCTAAAAAATAAAATCCTACTTGATTATAATTTCCTTAAGTTGACGCCTATGCCTATAGGGGTCAGCTTCGAAATACTAGCTTTGCGGGATTTTTTTTTCAAAGGAAGGTAAAGCACTATTAAGTGAATTAAATTGAGCCAAGAATTTAATTTTTTTCACCTCTTTTTATTTTGTTGCTACGAATTTTAATAAATTCCCTTTTATTAAAATTATTAATCATTAACTATAAATGAGTAATGATTTACATTATTTTTAAAATTAACAAAAATATATTGTAAAAAATTTGGAGATGCCAAATAAGCATATTATTATTGTCTATTATATTTGAAAACATAATAAAAACCACTTGAAAAACAAAAATTTTATAAATTCCGGAGTCACACATGTGGCTCTTATAAAGAATACACACTTACGAATTAAGTCGGCCACAAAAGCCCTGCTGACTTGCCAATTTTTATCGTTCTGAACCATCGATAAACTAACTACTGTAACGATTTTGTGACATTTGGACGGATTTGAAATAAAATCGGATCGACTAAGTATTGTTTATATTTACCCAAATGACTGATTTTATGAAACTCAAACCATTATCTATTTTATTACAGCTTTTGATATTTAGTGTAATTCACATAAAAGCGCAGCCCGATATAGTTTGGCAACAATGTTTTGGAACTTCGGAATCAGATTATTTTAATGACGCAATTATAACCTCGGATGATGGCTATTTAGTGTCAACAACATACGGTGGAACTGACGGCGATGCAGAGGGGCAAGATAGTCTAATTATTCCGGCAATTTTATTAAAGTTTGATTCAGAATTTAATTTGGAATGGCAAAGAAATTTTGGCGGAGCAAGTGGCACCAGCTTCTTTGATGTTATACATGAAATTCCGGATGGATATATTTGCGGCGGTATTTCATATGCAGTAGATGGTGATTTTGCAGATAATCACGGAGCACACGATTTGGTTGTTGTGAAAACGGATTTAAATGGAAATAAAATATGGAGTCACTGTTATGGAGGACCGCTGGATGATTATTTTACAAGTATGATTTCTGTTTCAGATGGTGGTTATATTGTTTCAGGATACTCAAATGGCTCTGGTGGCGATATCCCATTTCACTATGGAGATGCGATGAGTCCAGATGCGATTATCCTAAAATTAAATATCAATGGAGAAATTGAGTGGATTAAAGTGCTTGGTGGGAGTTTTGTAGATAGCCCTTTAGCAAATCCGGTTGAAATAACACCAGGTAATTATCAAATACATATTTATTCGGCCTCTGATGATTATGACCTAGCCAGTTGTGGAATTACTGATATCCAAAAACGGTGGATAATTGAAATGAATGACGAAGGTGAAATTATTAAACAAAATTTCATGTCGGCAGAAGATGATTTTTTCCGGAGTGATGGGCAACTGATGGTTTTAAATGATAATTCTACAATGATGGTTGGGACGGGTAATGCTGCTTCAACTTTATTTCCGGCAACGGAAGGGCATTTAGTTGAAGAAGGCGCCATTGCTAAATTTGATACCAATTTGACAATGACTTTTATGAAACAATGGGGTGGATCAGGTATTGATAAGTTTGTTAGATGTGAAAAGGATTATGAGGGGGATTTTTATTTTATGGGTTTTAGTAGTTCGGATGATTATGACTTACCATCAAATTATAATAATGGAACGAATAATGATTATTGGATTATGAAGACTGATAGTCTTTATAATTTAATCTGGAGTAAAAATTTTGGTGGAAGTGATTTTGGAGGAGATCTTGGCGGGTCCTATTTCGAGGGTAATTTCGTAATCAAAAACAATAGTTTATATTTCTTTTCAAAATGTGTAGTGCCGGAAAATTTCCCTGATTATGATATTAATTGCGGACACGAGCCACCTAACAATATTATTCCATATACCGACGCATGGCTGGTTGCATTTGACTTGGGTACTCCTATTTTCAATATCCATCCTACTGAAGAAATTTTCAATTTATTTCCAAATCCTGTTAATGGAATATTAAAAATTAATTCGACTAAATATTATAGTAATATAATTGTAAATATTTTTGACGTTACATCAACCAACATTTATTCAAAAAATTTTGTTGATTCTTTTGGTTTGAATATTTCCACAAATGACTTCCCAAATGGGTTCTATTTAATAAATGTATCTAATAATACGCGATTGCTATACTCTACTAAATTTATTGTTCAACACTAAATTAAAACTATGAAAAATTATTTAATTATTGTTGCAATGATTATTGGCGAAGCAGCCTTTAGTCAGGATCCAATTACATGCGATGATTCGGATTTAACCTCTGATTGGACTTCACTTGGGCCTTATCACGACGATTCGTATTCTAATCTTGGTAGGGTAGTCAGTGTATGGGTATCACCGGATGACCCTGATTATGTATTAGCGGGCACACGATCAAGTGGAATATGGAGAACTACTGATGGAGGAGATCATTGGGGAAATATAACTAGCTTTCAAATACCTGCAGTTGGAATTACATCAATAGCAGTTCATAATAACAATACAACTTCTACAACAGATGATTTTATATATGCAACAACATTATTTAACGGATCAGAGGGCAATGTTTATAGTTTGGGATTAATTTATTCGGATGATGGGGGGTCGACATGGCAATATGATTATTCAATGGATAGTGACCCAAGTCTTACGTCTAATCCTTTTGTTAGAACTGGGGATATTGGCGCAGCGAATTTAATATTTAAACCGAGTACATATAAATTATTAATTCCAAATGGGCATAATATATTTATGAAAGATGTGGTAAGTGGTGATTGGACTATTTTTAAAGATATTGATGATTTTTCCACAGATACAAATCATGGAATTAAAGAAATTGATTTTATGCCGGGTAACGGTGATTTCATTATTATTAGTCCAATCAGCGGTGTCCCAGATGATTTTAGGTATACAACAAATGGGGGCACCACATGGACAACTTTAGCTGTTCCAATACCGACCATACCAACAGGTGGAACTCTAATAAGCATGATGTGCACAACATCGATTCCTAATTCAACAAATTTTTATTCATTATTTAAATTTGTAGTAACAGGCGATTTTGATGCAGACCCATTAACGGATGATGTTACAATTGCACAAACTTTTTTTTATGATTATAGAATTTTATTTGGATCAATTTTTTTTTCAAATCATGACATTGCTGGATTATATGCAACAGGAAATTTATATGAATCTTTGCAATTAGAAGTTTTTGCCGATTATGCTGATTATGCATTTGTAGCCAAAGGACAAGATAAACTATATAAAGCGCCCATACCTTCAAGTGGCGATATAACCTTTTATGCTGTATCAAAATATTTTGGGACATATACTCACGCAGATATTCGAGCGTTAACCTATTATAAAAACCCCACTTCATCTGAGAATTATATCTTTATTGGTCATGATGGTGGTGTAAGTAGATGTAATCAGAAAGATATGCTAGCCACTGGAACGGGTGATGAAAATGATAACAAATGGGAAAATATAAATGGCTATGGATTCACGATAACTGAATTTAATGATTTTTCAGGTACAGAATTAGATAAAAATCGAATTTTTACGAGTTCACCTGATGGGAATTCTTACACATATATTGATGAAGATTTTGTGAATTATCCAAGTTCCAATGATTACGCAAGAGCTTTAATTTCCACAACAAATCCAAGTTATGGAGTGACTAATGGGAATGGTGGATATTTTGATCCTGCAACGACATATACGGTAGGACTTGATGCGCATACATTGACGAATATAATTTTTCCGAAATCATCAGGTGTAGATGATGTTGAAGTTGAACAAAATTCTTTAAATTGGTCAGACAGGCCTATGGATTTTAACGAAAGTGGGAAATTTTGGATGGGAACTATGGATATTTTTCAATACGATGATGTGCTTGGATTCCCTACAAGTTATAATGCTGCAACTACAAACAGCCAATTTATGACAAGTCCACTTCTTCCAACAAAAACTGCCATAACTACTCTTGTTAGAATTGACGATTATCCGGAACTTGGTCAAACGGCATTTTATTACTCAACAAAAGGTATTAAACAAAATGATGATGAAAATAAACTGATTTTTGCTAAATATGAGCCGACTGGTGCGACTCCTTATTTCTCAGAAAATAGAACTCCTGGAGCAACCTCTGATGTTTCAAATGAAACAGATTTCCCCTCTGGTGAAAATCAAATAGATCATTCATGGATAACAGATATTGCTGTAAATAATAAAAATCCGGAAGAACTATGGATTTGTTTTGGAGCCACTCGCACTTCTTATGAACTTACAATACTTACGGAAAATAGTATTGAAAAAAAAGGGAAAGTTTATTTCTCGGATGATGGAGGAGAAACATGGGAAAATCGATCAACTGGCCTTCCAAATTATCCTATTCAATGTCTAGAGTACTGGAATGGAACTGATGATATTGTTTTTGCAGGTACTGATGTAGGTATTTTTGTTTGGGATAAATATGCTGGTTCATCAGGAGAATGGAAATGTTTTAATACAGGTCTTCCTTATTGCAGCGTAAGTGACTTAGAAATTAATAATTGTACATCTATGCTTAGGGCAAGCACTTTTGGGTTTGGACTTTGGGAAACACCACTTCCTATTATTTCGACTAAAATAGAAATTACAAGTGATATAACATGGACTCAATCAATGGATGCATATCATGATATTGACATACATCCCGGGGCGCATCTTACAATTGAAAATTGTGAAATAAGAATGCCGCTAAATGGAAAAATTATAGTAGAAAACGGTGGAGAGTTAATTGTTGATGGGGGTACTATAACCAACTATTGTGATTTATGGCAAGGAATAGAAGTTTGGGGGAAAGGAAATTCAGTGACACATCCCACTATAGGTTTCGTAACATCCGGAGCTTATCCAGTAGATGCAGATGATCATGGTGTAGTATATATCAAAAATGGTGGAAAGATTGAAAAAGCGCTTACAGGAATAACAACTTTTAATTCTGCAGAACCAACAGAGGATGATTATTATGGCGGCATTATTGTAGCTCATGATGCAATTTTTCACAACAATGCAGTAAGTATCGATATGAAACCATTCGATTCCGGTGTAGCTAATGCGGATGATGATAACATAAGTGAATTTAGGCATTGCTCATTTATTAAAGATGATGAATTGCCGTGCGAAACTATTTGCCCTGCGGATGTTTTTTTAACCGATGTTGATGGTGTCAATTTCTTTGTTTGCTCTTACGAAAATACATTTGCAAATTGCATCGATGTAAATTATCCAGTTGCAATAAAAAGTGTTAATGCAACATACTCGGTATTGGGTGAATTATGTCTTGGCATTGGGGAATGTGATATAGAGTATTCCTCTTTCACTGGCTACTATCGAGGTATCTGGGCCGCAAATACCGCTTATCGCCCATTAAACATTAAAGTTGATGGCGCCGAATTTATTAATAACGAAAGATCAATATTACTATCAGCAGTCGGAAGTTCACAAATATGGCGTAATAATTTTGAAATTCCTGATTATGAATCAAAGACAGGATACGGTCTTTATTTAGAAGGCTGTATTAATTATCATGTGGAAGGAAATTACTTTACAAAATCTGTTTCATTAACTTCAAATTCATATTATTGTTCAGGAATATTTGTCGAAAATAATTCAGAAGCAGCTACAGAAATTTATAGGAATTCTTTTGAAGATTTAGAGATAGGTATACGATGTCAAGGAAATAATGCACACTTACAATTAAGATGCAATGATTTTATAGATCCAATTGATGATTACAACATAATTGTTACATCCGGAACATTAGGAAATCAAGGAATTTGCAGTCCGGCAATCACCATGCCTGCCGGAAATCAATTCAGTTTTGAAGGAGAGGCTAAAAGCGACTTTAGAATCATACCATCAATTAGTTTGAATTATCGACATCATACTGAATCAGTTTACATTCCTGTTGATTACAACTCATCAAAAATCACCCTCCAAAATTGTGGTGTAAGCGGAGCAGAAGATTGTGAATCAACATTACCAAGTGGTGGTGCTGAAGAACGTATGATGTTGGAGGAAGCAGTAGAATATCAAGAATCCATAAATGCAGAGCTTGCCAAAATAGATGGGGGTGATACAGAAGGTTTAATAGCAGATATTGTTTCTGGTAGTTCTCCAACAACTTTGAAATATACCCTCAATGAAGCCAGTCCATATTTAAGTAATGCAACACTTGTTGAACTTGTTAGACATGAACCATTGAACACGACTGATGTTTTAGAAATTATGGAAAGTAACTTTCCGATTGCAGATTCAGTCGTAAATACCTTAGATCAAAGTAACTATGAATTTTCAGGTTCAGTTATTCAAGATTTAAATCAAGATATTGTTGATGATCAACTTACTATTTCTGCAATGACAGATCTACTCGCACGAGTATCAGTTCTTGAAACTAATCGTCAGTTGGCAGTAATTGAATCTGTAAATCATTTTATGAAAGAAATGGAATTTGATTCAGCGTTCGCTGTTTTGGCAAGTGAACCGGGTGATTGGGCGCGGAAAAGTGAAATACAAATAATGACTTCTATAAATTCGCAGACAGATGCCGCAACTTTATTAGATGGTTATATTTCCACTGATGATGTTGGCGCAGATTTCAAAACATTGTATTCAGTAATTCAATCATTAGATTCTTCTGGAAGAAGAATGGATGAATTAACAACTGGTGAAGAATCAATAATTCAATCAATTGCAAGCAAAGAGACGCCTTCAGGAGTGGCTGCCCTAAATATCTTGCATTATATTAATCCAGAAGAGATATATCTTGAGATTATCGATGAAATACCAGCAGAAGAGGCTAGGATTTCAGCCCTAACAGAAATTTCAAATAACTCCTTTCTTGTTTATCCAAATCCTGCCAATGGGATTTTGTTTGTTGAATTGTTGGAAAATAATCTTGGTAACGTAAAATTATTTATTTACAATGTAACAGGGACCGAGATATTAACTATGGAATTTAAAGATGGTTCAAACATTTCATGGGTGAATATAGAAAAGTTTGACTCAGGTATTTATTTGATTAAACTAGTTTGCAATGAAAAGGAGATAGGTGTTAGTAAGGTAATTATAGAATAAGTGTCATTACATATTTTAAAAAGGAGGCTTCAGAGGGCCTCCTTTTTTATTCATTAAATGGCAAATGACATTTTATTACTTCGCGTCATATAATTGAGGTAAGTGAAAACCAAAGAAAAGAATGTAACTCACTCATACTAACGATAGCTTTTAAAACAAGAAGGAATAAATATGGCCAATTTGCACAAGCGTTGTTTTATGCCGCAGTTCCTATAGGTTAAGCTTCTAAATAATGCTTTTGCGGGAATTTTTTCAAAAATTCGATATCAATATTTTGTAGGTTAAAGTGATAAGTGCAATTTTTGAATTTGAGCAAATCAATATATAAAATCAAAAAAAAGGAATTATCAAGAAGTTACCTAAAACTACACTTCAAAGATCCCTCACAGGATCAATTTTAACCCTCACATAATTCTTCAAAATAATCCAAAACGCAAGAAACATGTTTATAATAGCACGTGAATCAAAAGTGAGAAATGTTACATAATCGATGCCACAGGTTCGGGTTTGGAAATTATCATTCCATTCATGTGAGGCAAGGGTAAACGAAAAATTTAATTTAAACAATTATTTTATTTCGATCGGGCCAGTAATTAATGGATTCTTTAAAAATGCCAATATTTTTGGAGTAAGTTTTGTCAATTCTGAATAGGTATTAATTCTTGCACTTAAAACAAAAACTGTTATTGGATAAGTTTTAAAATTATGTTGATGCTGTAAATTTTTATCGTAAGTAAGTAGTGCATCAAAATTATTGGCTAAAAGTTGTATTAAAAGATCTCCATTTTTTAAACCATTCCAATTGCGTTCCCTGATAGTAAAAATTTCGTGTCCAGAAAAATCCTTTTTAAGCTTTTTTGGTAAGTTTTCATCAAGAAGCAATCGCATATAATTCAACAATATTTTGGGAGGAAAGTAGTTTGCCTGCTATTTCTATTACCGCAAATACCTGTTCTTTAGAAACGGTATCAAAGTCGGCTAGAAATTCATCAACAGAAATACCTTCTTCAAGATGATCAAATAAGGATTCCACCGGCACCCGGGTACCTTTAAAAACAGGCTGCCCACCAAGTGTTTCAGGGTCAATAGTTATAACATCTTTAATGTTGGCCATATGTAAATTTACTAAAATTGATTGAAATGTTGTTAATATAGAGAATTCACCAAAAGTGAAAGTTAAATTCACAAATCCCTTACGGGATCAATTTTCTCTTTTACATAATTTTTGAGGTTAATCCAAAACGCCAAAATCATATAAATAACCACTGGTGAGGCAAAGGTGAGGAAGGTGACATACACAAAAAACATGCGCACTCTGCTCGAAGCAATACCCATTTTATCACCCAACCAGGAGCAAACGCCAAAGGCGCCGGTTTCAATCAGATGTTTAAATCGATACATCATAATGCTGTTTCTGAATACAAAAATTACACTTTTTTTTCAGACTTCAAAATTTTATGACCAATTGCGCACTCCAAACAGCGTTTGTTTTCGCAATACATTTTCTTCAATTCAAGGAGAGCTTGACTTTCGCCGGCATGTTGAGGAGTTATCCCCAATTTTTCCCATTTGCTGATGATGGCGTTTTTTTCAGGCTCAATGTTTTCGGTTATGTAAACTGCCCTTGCAATAAATTGTTCATCTCCGGTTTTTTGGCCGTATAAAAAGAGGAGGGGAGAAATGGTATTTATTAAAATAAGATTAATCATATCCTTGCCGATTGCAGCCGATTTAATTGCAACTGCTTTTTTAAAATGATAGTGTTCTTTCCAATAATCACCTGCCTGTACTTGAAATAATTTTTGCAATGTTTTTATATCTTGAATTGCCAAAATATGCGAGAATATTTTATCTTGATTTGCAATAAAATTTGCAAACTGACTCATGCGCACTGTTGGAAAATTTGCAGGACGCATGCGTAAAAATTTCCACTCCAAAGGTCGTATCCCTTCCAATTGATATTTTGGTTTTAGAAAACGATATTCTGATTGCAAATGGTTGGGATAAAGCTCGCGAAAATTGCCTTCTAAAAATCCGGCTTGTCCAAATAATAATGCTTCAATTTGAATGGGATTATGAATGTGTTTAAGAATCGTTTTATAGGGGAGGCTTCTCGCTAGGCGCTCGAAGGGGTCTGCATTAATATTGCTGCCTAAATTGCGTGCAATTAATTGATAACATGTTTCTTCCCAATTATTTGTATTTGCATATAAACGCTGTTCAAATTGCAATGCTTTTTTTTCTATGCGCTCAGTAAGCAATCTGTTGAGTTGTTGTTTAATAATAATTTCGGGAATATTAATGATACTTTTTTCGCAAGGAATCCAAGCACCTGTATGCATCATTAAATTGTATTGTTTAATTAATGCTTCATCCACCCGTTCTTTTAAAATTAAAGTGGGTAAAGTGCTTTTTACATCGTCGTGATAAAATACAACGTGCAAAATAACATTGTCGTAAGCGCGGTCGTGCATGTGTTTGTGGACGTTCCAATCAGAACTTCGAATATGTATTTCTACATTTCCTGCCCAAGTGGTGTCGCCAATTTTAATGCGCGCATTTGTAAAATCAGGTCCCGAATGAAAATTGTGTTCACCGGAATGCATAATGAGAAGAGGTTCGTCATCGGTTGTTTTTAAGTCCGACGCATTGAACAGCTTCATTTTCCAGATATACTGGATAAATGCTTCGTTCATACGTTTGTTTTTAAGGGTAAAAAAATATAAACGGTAGGAAAATTACACAATATTTTTTTCAGATAAAAGAATTTGCATTTCCTTTTGCATAAGCAATGCTTTTTCTCTTGCTTTTTCAGCAAAATTTTCATCTGATGAGGCGTAAATAATATCGCGTGTAGAGTTTACTAATAATCCGCAATCGCTATTTAATCCGTTGCGCGAAATGGCTTGTAAATCGCCACCCTGTGCTCCAACTCCGGGCACTAAAAAAAAGTTATCGGGTGCAATTTTTCGTATGCGTAAAAAATAATCGGGATGTGTTGCGCCAACTACAAACATTAAATTTTCGGGATTGCCCCAAGTGTTTGCAGTTCTAATTACCCGCTCAAATAATTGTTCGCCTTCTTGTTCCATAAATTGGAAATCTGCACTTCCTTTATTGGATGTTAATGCAAGAAGAATTACCCATTTATTTTCAAATTGTAAAAAAGGAATTACAGAATCGGCACCCATATATGGAGCAACGGTTACCGCATCAAAAGGCATTGTTTTAAAAAATGCTTCGGCATATCTTGCCGACGTATTTCCGATATCGCCGCGTTTTGCATCTGCAATTGTAAAATGATTTTTACCGATATATTGCACTGTTTTTTCCAGGCTTTCCCAACCTTTACTTCCAAGTGCTTCGTAGAAGGCAACATTGGGTTTGTAGGCAACACACACATCGCGCGTAGCGTCAATTATTTGTTTATTAAATTCAAAAACAGGGTCGGGGAGATGGAGTAAATGTTTTGGTATTTTATCGGAATCTGTATCTAAACCAACGCAGAGGTACGACCTCTTTTGTTTGATATATTGGATGAGTTCCTGTTTATGCATGCAGCGTTTTGGTGTATTTACGCAACTGTTTCTATGCCTTTAATTTGAGGAATTGCATTGCGGATGCTTTGTTCAACACCAGCTTTCATTGTCATAAAACTCATAGGGCAACTTTCGCAAGCACCGAGCAATTTCACACGAACAATCATATCATCCGTTATTTCCACAACTTCAATATCGCCGCCGTCTTTGTTTAAATAAGGTCGAATGGTGTCGAGAGAGGTTTCAACCTGAGAATAAATTTCTTTACTGATAGACATGTTTAATAATATAAAGCAAAGTTACGCATTAAAATCTTCAACGAATCATCTCCACAACTTTTGTTGCTGCTTTTTCATCATTTCTTATGGAAATAAATCGCGCTGTATTATTTATTACCTCTTCAAATGCTGCAGAAGTAATATTTTCTTCTTCTGTTAATAAAAATGGTTTTCCGCTGTCGCCACCTTCGCGAATTCCCTGAACGAGCGGAATTTGTCCCAATAACGGCACCATTAATTCTTTTGCAAGCACATTTCCTCCGCCTTTGCCAAAAATGTAATATTTATTTTCTGGTAATTCCTCAGGAGTGAAATACGCCATATTTTCTACCACACCAATAATTGGCACATTAATATTTGGCATTTTAAACATATTGGCCGCTTTGCGTGCATCTGCCAGGGCAACTTCTTGAGGTGTTGTAACTATAATTGCTCCCGTAACAGGCACCGTTTGTACCAAAGTAAGGTGAATATCACCCGTTCCCGGAGGCATGTCGATAATCAGATAGTCCAATTCGCCCCAAATACAGTCTGTAACGAACTGTTTAAGCGCACTGCTCACCATTGGGCCTCGCCAAACAACTGCTTGCTCAGGGTCAACCAAATAGCCAATCGACAGCGATTTAATACCATAATTTTCTAACGGCAACATCATCGCTTTGCCATTTTGCTCCAAAATTTTCGGACGAGCATCCTTTAAGTTGAGCATCAAAGGAATAGACGGACCATAAATATCAGCATCCATTAAACCCACTTTTGCGCCTGTTTTTGCCAAACCTAAGGCCAGATTTACTGAAACTGTAGATTTTCCAACGCCACCCTTTCCGCTGCATACTGCAATGATATTTTTAACGCCGGGTAACAAGATTTCATTATTTCCGCGAACAGATGAAACGCGTGAGGTCATATTAATATCCACAATCGCCTCCTTATCTACCAAATGTTTAACAGCGGTAATACAAGCGTGTTTTATCTCCTCTTTCATAGGACAAGCCGGCGTGGTTAATTCCACAGTAAAAGTTACTTGTTTTCCGTCTACAGCCACGTCCTTAACCATACCCAGCGTAACAATATCCTTTTTTAAATCCGGGTCATCTACGTTGCGCAGGGCTGTTAAAATATTTTCAACGGTAAGTTCCATAATTATCAGTTTCAGGTCAAAGTTACTACGTTGAGAACAAAACTATATCTTGAAAGGTTTATAGTCTGGGGATAAAAATATTGGCTCAAATGCTTGTATGTGAGCGATAAATTTATCTTTGCACCGAATTAATGTATTGAAATGGTAAAAAATTTAATGATAGTGGAGTCGCCTGCGAAGGCAAAAACCATAGAGAAATTTTTGGGGAAGGATTACGTTGTAAAGTCCTGTTACGGGCATATACGCGATTTGGAAAAGACGAATTTCGGGATAGATTTCGAGAACAATTATGAGCCAAAATACATTGTTTCACCAGATAAAGAAGCACTCGTTAAAGAACTGAAGAAACTGGCAAAAGGCGCCGACGAGATACTTTTAGCAACGGATGAGGACCGTGAGGGAGAGGCAATTTCTTGGCACTTAAGTGAAGTTTTGGGTTTGGATGCAAAAGTGGCAAAACGCATTGTTTTTCACGAAATCACCAAAAAAGCGATAGAATCTGCTGTCAGTAAACCGCGCAATATCGACATTAACTTGGTTGATGCACAGCAAGCAAGGCGTATTTTAGATCGTATTGTGGGATTTGAATTGTCGCCATTATTATGGAGAAAAATTAATATGAAAACCTCTCTTTCTGCGGGACGCGTGCAAAGTGTTGCAGTGCGTTTAATAGTTGAAAGAGAACAAGAAATTACCGCATTTAATGCAAGTACACATTATAAAATAACTGCCAATTTCACCCTAAAAGATAAAGCAGGCAAAACTTATACGCTCAAAGCTGAATTACCCGAAAAATTAGAAAAAGAAGATTCTGTTGCTGCCTTTTTAAATGATTGTATAGCTGCCGCATTTGATGTTGCTGATATTGCAGTTAAACCGGCTAAAAGGACTCCATCTGCGCCATTTACAACGTCCACATTACAGCAAGAAGCAAGCACAAAAATGGGATTTTCGGTATCGCGCACAATGGTTATTGCGCAGAAATTATATGAGGAAGGCCATATTACATATATGAGAACTGACTCCGTTAATTTAAGTGAAACAGCTTTGGATGCAGCTAAGGCAGAAATTATAAGTAATTACGGCGCAAAATATCACAATCAACGACAGTTTAAAACAAAATCGTCAGGTGCACAGGAAGCGCATGAGGCAATTCGTCCAACCTACATGGAAAATCATGCAGTGGAAATGGGTTTTGATGAAGATAGGTTATATAAACTGATATGGAAACGCACAATGGCATCGCAAATGGCGGATGCGGAGTTGGAAAAAACAACAGTTACGATTGGTATTTCTACACGCAAAGAAAATTTAGTTGCCAAAGGTGAAATTATAAAATTTGATGGATTTTTAAAGGTATATACTGAAGCATTAGAAGATGAAAAAGATGATGATGCAACATTATTGCCGCCTTTAACTATTGGTCAAGAATTAACGAGAATTGATATGTTTGGTGTTCAAAAATTTTCGAAACCAACCGCTCGTTATACTGAGGCAAGTCTTGTGAAAAAAATGGAGGAATTAGGTATTGGCCGACCGTCAACTTATGCTCCAACAATATCAACAATTCAAAAAAGAGAGTATGTTATTAAACAAGATAAGGATGGTGTTGAGCGACAATTTGTACAGTACGAATTAATTGATAAAAAAGTTGAGAAAAAAATATTGACAGAAACTTATGGAACAGAAAGGATGAAATTATTTCCTACCGATTTAGGCGTTCTTGTTACTGAATTTTTAATTACCAATTTTCCTCAAATTTTGGATTACAATTTTACAGCAAGTGTAGAAGATAAGTTTGACGAAATTGCAATCGGCAAAGTAGATTGGCGAAAAATGATCGACGAATTTTATGTGCCTTTTCACGAACACATGAAAGTAACTGCAGAAACTGCACAAAAAGTTACCGGCGAAAGATTATTAGGCGAACATCCCGATACAAAAGATCCTATTAAAGTAATGATGGGAAAATACGGTGCAATGGTTGTGATGGGTGAAACCTTAGACCCAAAAGAAGCAAAGAAAAATCCCGATGCAAAAAAACCAAGATTTGCAGGCTTACTTAAGCATCAAAATCTTGCAGATATTACTTTAGAGGAAGCATTAAAATTATTTGATTTACCAAAATCAATTGGCACATATCGCGATGAGGAAGTAGTAGTTGGCATTGGAAGGTTTGGTCCTTATGTGAGAAATGTTAAAAAGTTTTATTCCATTCCCAAAGGAACCGAAGCTGCTGCAATTACATTAGAAGAAGCCATTGAATTAATTGATGCAAAAGATTTAAAGGATAAAAATAAATTAATACACGATTTTCCTGAACATGAAATCCAGGTATTAAATGGATTGTATGGTGCTTATATTAAAAAAGGAAAAGACAATTACAAAATACCAAAAGACCGCGATGCAAAAACATTAACGTTGGACGATGTTTTAGAAATTGTAAAAACCACAGAACCCTCAGGAAAAGGGAAAAGAAAATTTGCTAAGAAAAAGTCGTAATTAAATTAACGTATAAGCAATGGATAATAATAACGAAATAGAGGCGCTGATATCTTTGCTGGATGATAACGATCCCGAAGTGTTTGATCATGTTGCAGAGAAATTATTATCTCTGGGGCCGGGTGTAATTGATAAG
>JBBRGZ010000052.1:0-14993 GCA_038223395.1 Chitinophagales bacterium | reverse complement strand
AAGGACCTAAGGCAGCAGGGCGAAGTCGTTTTACGTTCCATAAATGAAAATACTCGTGACTTACTAAACTGATAAATTCTTGGTAACTACTTTCTGGAGTATAACCGAGTCGTTTAAATATTAAACTTGTTGAAAATAAATGTTCTAATCCGCCTCTTCCGTTTGCTGTATTCTGTAAAATAAATACGTACTTATTATTTGCATCTTTATCTGTTTTGCAGGGATGATGATTAAATACTTTCACCTCTGCTTCTACTATTTTTTTAATGTCAACAATTATTTTTTCAATATCGTAATTGCCTTCACCATAAATTGCAAGTTCGTGTTCAACGTCCGAGGCTTCAAATTTTTGCACATGATGATTGCCAATTTCGATGGGACTATCAATTAGAATATCTTTATTAGGTGCTATAAGATGCCACATATCGCCTCCAACTACTTGCAAGGATGTTGATATTTTTTTCCAACTATGTTGAGGTGTAATTTCAATTTGTATTGGTCCATCAAATTTTTCTGGGAAAATATAAAGGGCTGCGGGAATTATTGATGCATGCTCTTCATTTAGAAAACAAGTCCGAACAGTTTCTTCAAAAGCATATAATCGGTAACGCACCACAACACTTTTTGAGCTTGTATTTATTTGCCATTTACTTTTAGAAATTTTTATTATTTCAAGAGATTTTCCAATATCGTCTAATGCTTCTAATTGTTCAACATTTTTTGCATATTCTCTTATCATATAGGAACCCGGAGTCCAAACTGCCATTGATAAATCCAGAATTGATTCCTCTCTATTTTTAATTAACAATTCTACATGAAAATAATGCGTATGCGGTTTTGGAGTAGAAATTTTATAACTTATTGTTGCAGACATGTATGAAAATTATTCCGCTAAATTAATTATTTAATTGCATTTTGAATTGAGATTCAAATTATTTGAATTCTTCTGTCAGTGGGAAAGTATATGATTTACAACACTTTAATCACTTTTAATTCCACACGTTGATTCTTTTTTCTGCCTTCGGATGTGGCATTATCTGCTATAGGTTCAGTTTTGCCATATCCTTTCCAAGTTATTCGGTCCGACTTAATTCCTTTTGAAACAAGATATTCAGTTACACTTTTTGCTCTATTGTTGGAGAGTTTAAAACAGAAATCATCGTTGGGCAACCCGTTTGTATGTCCACCAATTTCAACATAAATATTGGGATTAGATTTAAGAAAAAAAACAACTTCATCTAAAGCTGCCGACGATTCATCCTTTAAATCAGACTTGTTGGCTTCAAAAAAGATATTATCTAATCGAATTACAGTTCCTGCCCGGATTGGAATCATTTCAATATCGGCTGTTACTTCACTATATAATGTATCTGTGCTGGTTTTTAAATCGCCTGTAATTTCTTTTACAATACTATCTTTTTCAATTGTAGTTGTTGTATTAAATTTTTCTTCCACACGTTTATTTACTTCCTTTTCAAGTTCTTCCTCAGATAAGGGTTTTGTTTTTATTTCAGCACGCAACTCAGTTTTAATATCATGTTTTGCAGTTTCAATGGTATTTTCAGTGTTATAATCGTCCTCAAAATCAATTATTTCGTCATTGGTTTTAATTACAGGAAAATAACCTTGTTTTTTAATTGTAACATTATAGTTGTCCTTAGGAATAATGATTTGATAATCACCATCCAAAGTAGTTGAGATTCCCTTCGGCTCTTCGCTGATTAATCCACCAAATTCGATGTCGGCATTAATTTCTTTTTTTGTATCAGCATCAATAATTTTTCCTTTTAACAATGTAACAGGTTCAGGTTGCAAAAGCACAGGCAATTTTATTCTAAATAAATCTGCCTTGCCAAAAGTAGAATTTGTTGAAGAAAAATAGGCATAATCTCCACTTGCAGGAATTGTATAATAATAATCGTGACCTGCAGAATTTATTTTTTTACCCAGGTTAATCGGTTCACTCCAATTAAGCCATGTATCATCCAATCGTTTGCTCATAAACATATCGAAACCACCATAACCACTAATACCATTTGATGCAAAGTAAATTGTTTTATTATCTGCAGCAATAAAAACACTACCTTCAATTGCAGCAGAATTAATAACTGGACCAACATTTTGTGGTTCCGTCCAGATTCCATTTTTTTGTAATTTGCTTACGTAAATATCCATATCTCCATTAGTATCCGGCCGAACGATATTCATTAAAATAACGTTGCCTTCAGTATTCATATGGTAACAAGAAAACTCATTATTATTATAAAAATCATTCATTTTTAATGCTTTCGGGAAAGACCATTCATTATTCACTTTTTTTGAAATTGAAATGTCTTGCTTTACTTTTTCATAATTATTTGCGAGTAATAAACTATTGCCATCCGGGCTTATCCACGATACATAATTATGTTGTTCGTTGTTGAGTGGTTTACCGATATTTATTGCCTTAGTCCATGCGCCATTTTCTAAATGAGAAACATAAATATCATCGCGCAAAGCAGTTCCAGTATTTTCAAAATAATTTTTTCTTGCGAAGTATAAGGTTTTACCATCCGGTGCAATAAATGCAAACATATCATCAGCTGCAGAATTAATCAATGGTCCTAAATTTTCAGGATCAGGAACTTCTTCGATATATTCTGCTTCATGAATTGTTGCACGAATAGGTTCTGTATCATCCGAAATTCCAATGCAATCGATTTGATTCATACCTGGAATTGCTTTTGTATTTAATACTACTTTTACTTCCTTCACCAAATAATCGGTGAGTGGAACAAATATGCGATAAATTCTTCCTCCCGAAGTAAATTGTGGCGTTATCGTATCGTTTTTATAAACGGAATATTTTTTACCATCAGTAGCAATTAAAATCACTTCTTTTACCGAGCCTGGACAATTGCTTTCACCTATTCCAATTTGTTGTATGCGTTGCGGATTTGAAAATCCTACTTGAATAAATTCACCGCTTGGATTATCGGGCGTTGAAGGAGCCCATGCAACCATACTTTCGCCCGAAGCAGGTAATTTATTTGGTTTTCCAATTACTTGTTTTGAGGAGTATTGTGTTCTAGAGTATTCAGTAGAAAAACGCACTACAGATGATGCCCACTGCACTTGCTGGGCGACAGATATTTTGAAAGTGGATAGAATTACAAGAAAAAAATATGCTTTTACCATTATTTCGATGTATAAACGGCTAAACCTATAAATTATTTTGGAAGCATGGTATCCTCGTCAGCCACTTCTTCGTAATCTGTATAGCCGGTATCGTTATTTTGAGTGTCGGTTTGAGGTTTTTTTCTATTAAACAACAAAGCAAAAACTTCATCTGATGCTTTCATTCCGCGATATATAATATTCAACATATAAAAGAAAGCGAAAAACCCGATAATATATTTTAATAAAAAGACATTAAATATTTTAGCAATAGTAGATAAAATCCAAATATGTGGCGGCAGACTTGCAATTTCTGGTTTTAATAAAGTAACAATAAATAACACGATACACGCCATCAACAGAAAGCCATCATATCGCATTACACGAATACGTTTTCGCTCATAATTCATCACAGCGCGCCATCTATTGCGTTCTAAATTACTGGCAATTGTTGCATAAAGTACAAATGTACCTGTTATTGCGTAAGCCATTGCTGCAAGACTATAAGTTTGTTGCATGTGGTCAACAGTAACTAACGCAGTTATAGAAACAAGTATATAATACCCTAATGTTTTGAAAACTAAAAAAGAAGTATCCTTGTTTATTCCTAAATCATTTAATAGCGAAGAAATAACCGTAGCAAAAATTTTCCAACCGGCAGAAAATACGATATTAATAACACCTAAATAAAATATGTATTCAAAAATTTTCATTAATCTGCTGCAAATATACGGCCTCAGGCTTAAAATAATAAAAGCCGCCCCCGAAAGGAGCGGCTTCATTCACAGCCATAGGTAAGAGTCAAAAGATTTGGGATAGCAGGGTGTTTTTGTGTTTCATTTTAAATTAAATACGGATCACTAAATATCATTGGATTGATAATTCCAAACCGCATTGTGTAATTAAATACACCGAATATATTTTTCGCCTTTACACGTTTAATCATTCTGCGGCGATGCGAATCAACAGTGTGTGTGGTTAAAAAAAGTTCGTCGGCAATCTCTTTTGACGTTCTGCCTAAGGCTATAAGTTGTAGTATCTGTGTTTCACGAACGCTAAATGCTATCGGATTGATTAAATCTGCTTCAATTAATTCTGATTGATTTTGCATTTGTGTTGTTGTTTGATTACGAAGTCAAAGGTATTTTTACACATACTTCATTTCAAACCAATTTTACGCCTATTATCCAATTTCTAATCTTCATATATTTTATTTGTTAATATATATTTTCTTGTAAAGTCACGCTATAGTAAGCTTTCGAGCCAAGAACTCTCGTTTTTGTGAATTTCCTAAATTGCAATAAATGGAAGTGATTATATTTACAATTGATTGTTTAGCACATGAATGGACCAAGTGACGACCTCTTTTTATTAATAAAATCGCTGAATGCGACCGAAAAACGGTATTTCCGGATGTTTGCCGACAGGCAGGGCAATGCCAGTGAAAAATCATATATCAAGGTTTTTGACCTTATCGAGACTCAAAAGGATAATTACGACGAAAAATTGTTGAAACAGAAGCTTAAAAAGAAGTCGGATATTGAAATGTTGCCAAAAATTAAAGCCTATTTGCAGGATTTGATTTTAAAAAGTATGCGTTTATATAGAGACGAAAAAGATGTAGCAACTGAAGTGTTTGACTTGATACATGATGAATTGTTTTACACCGAAAAGGGATTGGTTTCGATGCGCGCAAAAACGATTAAACGCGCAAAAGAATTGGCATATAAACACGATTTAATGTATTTATTAATTGCGATAATTCAGCGCGAACGCATTTATGCACTCAAATTTGCCGGGGGTGATCCATTGCAACATATTGAGGCAATTCATGCAGAAGAAACTCAAGTGTTGCAACATCTTAATTATGAAGCCGAATTAGGCAAAATATCCCACAATCTATGGGCTCAAGGTATTATAGATCCCTTATTAAATGATAAAAATCTTCTTTATGAATTTTTAAAATATAAGGAACATCCGCTTCTTTTAGATTATGCCCAATTGCAAACGTTTATGGAAAAAATTTCATTCCTGCGTTGTCACACTCTGATTTGTAAATTCACGAACGATACGAAAGGTCATTTTGAATACAACAAACAAATAGTGGATTTATTTAATGATTACCCTCAGCATAAATTTAATTTGAATATTAATTATATAGATGCATTGAATAATTATCTTTCTGCTTCGCATAAAGCGGGAATTTATGATGAATTTGAAGCAATAATTGAAAAATTAGAACATCTGCCAAAAGAAAAATTAAAGGATGCCTTATCTATTGAAATATCTGTTGTAAATAATAAAATTCTGTATATCATGAACACCGGTAAATTTTATTTGAGTGATGGACTTATTCAGGATTTTGAAAATATTTGTTATAACTATAGTAAACTCATAACCGATTCGTTTTTTTTGGTAAATAATTACAATATTTCAGTAATACTATTTATAAAAAATGCCTACAAAGACGCACTGAAACATTGTTTACGTGTAATTGAAATGAAATCAAAAGCACGGATGGAACTTCAACATGGAGCGCAAATGATGCAAATGATTTTGCATTTTGAGCTTGGCGACAACGTTTATCTGGATTCGCTTTGTAGAAATATTATCAGAAATATGAAAATTGAAAAGCGTTATAATGCGTTTGAACAACGCTTTTGCAGTTTTATAAAAAAACTAATTAAAACGCCTGAACGCGAGCAAATAGACATATTTAATGATATGTTTGAAGAGTTTATAAAGATGAAAAAATCATCTCCGGAAAACATTTATGTATTCATGACAGAAACGCTTGCATGGAGCAAAAGTAAATACGAAAACAAACCATTACAAGAAACTATTTATTATAAGTTTACCTGATTATCTACAGCAATAACAATATAATCCTGTATTACAAAGCGCGGTTCCAATAGGCGCCTGAACGTTAACATTGCTTTCGTAGCGAACTATCAATCGCAATTGTGTAATACTTCCCATTGTTGTCATTTCTATTTTTGCTTTAAAGTTTAGGGTTGCGCAAATGTCAAAATAACAATCACAACCACTGCTACCTGTGCAAGACTGACCTAGGGACTCATCTTCCCAACCAATTACCTTATATTTATTTGTTGACCCCGTGCAACTATCAATATGTAAACCTCCTTGTAGGTTGGCGTAATTAAAGGCAATTGTATCGGTTAATAAATTATTTGTATTGTTTTGTAAGTATTCCGAATTTGAAATTTGTTTGAGAGTAATTGCCTTTGAGCTGCCGTTTTCTGTTATAAAAAGGGTAATCGGATAATTTCTATTTATAATTCCTAAAACATTTCCGCTAACAATTATTTTAATTTCATTGGAAGCGCATTCAAATTTAATGTCTGATAGGTTTGAAAATTGTAATGTGTTGTTATACATGGGTTTAATTTACAGACAAAATTTATAAATTAATCCTAATTTTCCAAAGTTACGTTAATAAATTGCGGGATTTAACAAAAAAAATTGCAATTTTGAGGGCGCATATTCCTTGTTCAGTATCTATGAAAAACACAATCGGAGTTAGTAAAACAAGTATTCTATTTCAAAAAAAAAGAAGTCCGGTTTATACGGGTGAATTTTGGACTACGCGGCAGCGACAAGGAAATAATCTTCATGAAATAGCATACAGAGCCTGCTTTAAACCTGCTCTTCCTGCATATTTTATTAATCGTTACACCAAAAAAGGGGATATTGTTTATGATCCTTTTTCGGGAAGAGGCACTACAATTATTGAAGCAGCACTTTCAGGCAGAAATGTGGTTGCAAATGACATCAACCCGATAAGCAAAATATTATCAGAAGGCAGGTTGTATATTCCGGATTTACAACAATTGGAAGCGCGCATTGACTTAATACAGAAACAAAAAATAAAAAATGAAGAACATCAATTGCAAATGTTTTATCATAAAAACACTTTTCTCGAAATTTTGCAATTGCGGCAGTGGCTCAATAAAAGGAAATTAAATCATTCTGAAGACGCCTTAGATAAATGGATAAGAATGGTAGCAACAAATAGGCTAACCGGTCATTCTCCGGGATTTTTTTCTGTATATACCTTGCCACCAAATCAGGCAGTTACCAGAGAACGTCAGAAAAAGATTAATCTCAAACGCAACCAAAAACCTGATTATAGAAATGTTAAAAATCTGATTATAAAAAAAACAAAATCCTTAATTAAAGACCTTACAAAACCGGAATTAAAAAATTTAGAAAATGCATCAATAAATGCCCTGTTTTTGAGTAAAAGTAGTTCCGCAACAAAGGAAATTCAATCCAATTCAATTCAATTAACAATTACTTCGCCACCTTTTTTAGATATTATTCAATATTCAAAAGATAATTGGTTGCGCTGTTGGTTTAACGATTTAGATGCCGAAACCATTCAAAAAAATATCACGATGTCGAAAACCATTGAAAATTGGGTGCTCATTATGCAGAAAGTATTTGATGAACTTTATCGCATTACAAAAATAGGCGGATACTTAGCTTTTGAAGTAGGAGAGGTGCGTGATGGAAAAATTAAACTGGAAGAATATGTATTACCAATGGGAGTTAACGCTGGGTTTACTTGTAAACATGTAATTATTAATGCACATCAGTTTACTAAAACAGCAAATATTTGGGGAATAAAAAATAATGTAAATGGCACTAACAGCAATAGAATTGTTGTGTTTGAAAAAAAATAATAAAATAATATTATTTCCCCTTAATATTCAAATCCCAGCTATAATTAAAATAACTTACAGTATAATTTGTAGCAATTGCAGCAGTTCTATACACATTTATAAACGCAATTACTGATCCTGATTTCTGAATAAAATCGTCTTTATACCAATCAAATATTTTTGAAACTTGTACTGTATTTGACGCATCGTTTACCGACACATAAGCAGCATCGTTAAGTGCCTTTTTAGTTAAGCTATTTAATTGCGATTGCACCTTTTCAGGGGTAAAAGCATCACTACTCAATTTCGGACAAGATTTTGCAGCACACACTATGGCAAAATGAATGCGCGGATCAGGTCGCAATTTTTTATTTTCAATATCATTTAAGGTTAAATATAATCCCGCAATATTATGTTTTTTCGTTTCGAAAAATCCTGTTACATCTAAAGGTGAATTTAATGGCATTCCGTCTACTACAGATTTTATTACGAGTAAATTATAGGCATTTAAATAAAAGGCTATTTGCGTATTTTTATCAGATTGTGATAAATCGGCATCAGCAATAAAGTCTGTCAATTTTTTAAGCGAAATTGCTTCAGATTTGATTTCTGTATAATCGACTTTGCCATTATTAACATAGGTAGTTAAAAATGTATTAGCAGAGTTGAAAAAATCGTCAAAGTTTTCAGTAATATTTACATTTACTTCATTTTCATTCGTATCGGGCACAATTGTTTTCGGATAAGCAAATAGACTAGTGGAAATGAAGCAAATTATTAATATTAAAGTAGTTTTCATGTATTTCTGTTATGTTTATAGAATCCTTAGTCAACAAGACTGCAATCAACAAAGTTCAACTTAATTTTGTGCAAATTTAAAAACAATCTTGCTATGGATAATATGAAAGAACGCATCGAGAAATCAATAACGCATACAGTTAAGGCGATTTTCCCGAATACCACCAATCATTACGATACACTTTTTGGCGGCACTGCACTTATGTGGATGGATGAAGTAGCATTTATTACAGCTACAAGATTTAGTCGCCAAAAAATGGTTACCGTTTCGAGCGACCGCGTTGATTTCAAGAAACCTGTTCCGGCAGGCACTATTGCTGAACTTATTGGCAGAGTAAGTCATGTTGGAACTACAAGTGTTATTATAAAAGTAGACGTTTATATTGAGCAAATGTATAGCGACGAGCGTGAAAAGGCCATGGAGGGCACCTTTACAATGGTTGCAATAGATGATGAAAAACACCCCGTAAAAATTGAATATTGAGGTTATTTATAACATTTTTAAGTAAAAGATAACTATTGTGTATATAAAATAGGCCTTTCAGGGATTTAAAATAACATTATCACTTTTACCGTTTAATTCTATAACGTATATTTGTAACCAAATTCATACTATGAAAAGATTGGCCGCTTCAGTTGGTGTTTTATTAGTGCTTGCTTATGCATTGTCCTCATGCGAAAAATGCACAGTATGCACAGCACAACCTATAGATGGCGAAGTTGTAGTTGAATTTTGTGGAAATGAACTGGATGTTAGAGATTTTGAGAAATTTTTTATCGACAGTCTCAACACTCAAGCAGATTCTACTGCTGGATATTGCGAGCGAGGACCTAATAATTAATTGACTATTTCTTCACAAATCAGGGAATACCGTCCTTACTAGAAAATTCAAATCGTTGAAATAATTTTCTATCTCTTTTTTATTAAATGCGGTTTTAAATACTGAGGGATTTAAATAGGAAAAATTGCGATTTTGTAAAATACCTAGACTTATGCCTTCCTCATATACCGAATAAATAATATCCCTCCCTGTACGCTGGTGAAAATTCTTAAGGGTAAGCATAATACTCTCATTTGCATATTTTGTGGCAGCAGCATCGTTGGTACAATAAATGATAAATTCATCTTCATCCTTCTTATCCATGTTAATCCATTGCCCAAAATCGGCATATTGTTTTATCAGTGTGTTATTGGAAAGTATTAAAACATTGCCTGAAATATGGGTATTCGTATTTGCAACTAATACAATACCGTTAAAATATTCAAAGGTACTTTCAACACCATTTTCCTTTGTATATTTTGTTGTTGCTGAAATTTCTGAAATACGTAATTCATCATCACCAATAAGGCCATAAATCAGATTTTTTCCTGCAAAATATTCCGGATTTAGAGAAATGATATTGGCAGTTTTTAATTCCTTTAATTTTAAATGACTCGAGTTGTCAATTTTAAAATCCGGATGTATATAATTTATGATATTGCTTGTAATAGCCCTTATATAGGCAGTTTCATATTTACTAACCGGAATTCCATACCACCGTGTATACACTAAAACAAAAAGAATAATAAAAAAAATAGCAACCGACATCCAAGTAATTGCCTCTACAAGCATGCCTCCAAAAATAACGGTTCCAATAATGCCGTAATTGAGCAAAATATTTTTTCGAATAGATTCAGCTTCTCTGAGGTCGGGGTATATTTTGGTAGAATATAATTTTTCGAAATCCATTGTATAAGGTAGTTCCATTCAGAAAATTTAATTAATAGGTTATCAATTTTATTTTACTCAGATCTTTTTCTTATCGCAACTGTCAATCTTGAAATGCAAATTAATTTGTTGGCATCGTCAGTAATTTTAATGTCCCAAACATGTATTGTTGAACCTAAATGAAGTGGTCGACAAGTGCCGGTAACAAATCCCGATTTAACTGCTTTAATGTGATTTGCATTAATCTCTATACCCAAAGTAATAAACTTATCGTGGTCAACTACGAGTGCCGAAGCAACACTTCCAAGTGTTTCAGCAAGCACAGCAGATGCACCTCCATGTAATAATCCATAGGGTTGACGTGTGCGGTTGTCAACGGGCATTTTTGCACATAAAAAATCACCACCTAAATCTGTAAATTCAATTCCAAGATGAGAACTCAAAGTATTATTCCCCCAATCAGAAAAATCATTTTTTGTTATCGCTTTATTAAACCAAATAGACATATTTAGCGCCCCTCTGCTCCGGGAAGTTTTTGAATTACAGTATCTTGTTGAGGTATAATGATAGTATCGTCCTCTTGTTTATTTAAAAAATTGCGAATTCTTCCAATTAATCCGGGAATAAATCCGAGCGAATCTGTATTAATTTCATCAGGAATCCACAAATCGCAATCCAATTGCATTAATACAGAATCGGCCGGATATGTAAACCCGCCAACGACATATTTTCTAGTTGCTGCATCTTTGCTGCTTTTGCTCATAAATTTTCCGAAAATCGGCAGGGCAGTGGCTGCACCCTGACCTAATGACGTTGTTTTCCATCGAATTGCAGGATCCTCAGCACCAACCCAAGAGCCTGCTACAATCCGCGAATTATATCCGATAAACCAACCATCCGTATTATCTTGTGTAGTTCCTGTTTTTCCGGCTAAGTCCATACCTAACCCATAAGTTCCGCGCAATCTGCTTGCAGTTCCCTTATTAACAACGCTTTTCATTATTTGCACCATGATATCGGCAGTTTCTTCTGTAAGTGCTCTGGTTTTTTTTGCATTTTTATTTTGAAAAAGTGTATCACCTGTTGGCGATTCAATTCTTATAATATATTGAGGCTCAGCCTTTAAGCCTCTATTTGCAAAACAACTGTAAGCAGTCACCATTTCTAATAGCGAAATACTTGCAGTTCCCAAAGCAATTGAAGGAACGGGTGGTAAATCGCTTTCAATACCCATATTTCTTGCCAATGAAACAACCTTATCAACCCCTGTGCGCATTATCAATTCTGCAGCAATCGTGTTTACTGAATAGGTTAATCCGCCCATCAAAGAATAGGAGCCGCCGTATTCTCCATCAGAATTTCCAGGCGACCAGCCTGAAGGTTGGTATGTAGATTGTTTATTTGGAATATATTCGCAAGGACTCATGCCATTTTCTATTGCCGCCGCATACACAATGGGTTTAAATGTTGAACCAACTTGCCTCTTGGATCTTACGTGGTCATATTTAAAAAACTGATTATTAATTCCTCCAACCCAAACAAGTATAAACCCTGTTTTAGGTTCCATTGCCAAAAATCCCGTTTGCAAATATTTTATCTGATGTTTAAGAGAGTCTAATGGCGACAAAACTGTATCCTCTGTGCCATCCCAAGAAAAAATACTTGTTTCAACAGGTTCTTCAAATCTTTTATTGATGCCTTTATCACTAAATTCTTGTGCCTTTAAACTTTTATAGCGCTCGCTTCTTTTTAATGCATTATTTACTACATCTGTTTTACTGTTTTTCCATGGCTCAGTTTTACCCCAACTTTTATCAAATTGCTGTTGCAGATAGCTCATGTGTTCGCGCATAGATTCCTCTGCATATTGCTGAAGTTGACCATTGATAGTTGTATAAATTTTTAAACCATCGGTATAAATATTCCAATTTGTGCCATCTTTTTTTGGGTTTTTTTTAGCCCAATCCTCTAATTGAATTTTTAAATATTCTCTAAAATATGGTGCAAGGCCTTCACTCTGACTTTCTCTGCGATAATTTAATTGGAGAGGTAAATCTTTTAATGAATCGGCCTCTGCATAACTTAAATAATGATTTTTATGATTTACCATTAAATTCAAAACTGTATTTCTTCTTATAAGCGATTTATCAGGATGCAGTCTTGGATTATAGGTTGTATTTGCTTTGAGTAATCCTACTAAAACAGCACTTTGCTCAATAGTTAATTTAGAAGGAACTGTATTAAAAAAACGCAATGTAGCGGCCTCTATACCATAGCAATCCTCTCCGAAAGGAACTGTGTTAAAATAAAGTGTAAGAATTTCTTCCTTAGAATATACATCTTCAAGTCGCCCTGCAATAATCATTTCCCTAAACTTGTTTACCGGCATTGTTAATGCTCCATAACTTTTTCTTGTAAATAAATTTTTAGATAACTGTTGGGTGATAGTACTTCCGCCTCCGGCATCATCATTTAAAATAATAGATAAAACGAGTACGCGCATAAAACTTACAAAATCAACTCCATGATGCTCGTAAAATCTTGAATCTTCTGTCGAAACCAAGGCATTAATTAAATGATCGGGAAAATCTTCAAAATCTGCATTTGTCCTGTTTTGTAAAAAATATTTCCCTAATAAAATGCTATCCTGCGAGTAAATTTCAGATGCTGTATAATTATTGATTTCCTTTAATTCATTGCGATTTGGCACAAGTCCAAAGCCGCCCAATAAAATGAGTATATAAAGTGCAAACAAACATCCTGCAAATACAGCAGTTACTCTAAATCCAATTCTAAAAATTTTTACAGGATAAGGATATGCAGTATTGAGAATAAGAATAGGTTTGCCTAGAGTGCGGCGATACAAGTTAACAAAAGGCAGGAAAAGCCCTTTGCTTGAGTTGTGATTTTCGCCTGTATCCATCAGGCAAAGTTAACCCAACTTAATCAATAGTCATATAAAAATCAACTAACCTATTGAATTAGTTGGGTTTGCCCTGAATAGCAAACAATTGGCAATTGCATATTATAGCTTGAAATAAATAATTTTATTTCAAGCTATAATTTTTTATTACAACTATTGCTTATTCACTGGTTAAAGGTGAATTTTCTTATTTTAGGTACGTAAAATGGAGAACTTCTCATTTATTATAAGAAGTTCTCCGAGCAAACCATCTAACACCAATTTTGGAAACGCAAACTTGTATCCGGTATTGATTGTTTAATTTCTAATCCGGCAACAAGATGAAGGGTTTCAGAATTTAAATGAATAGTATTTATTTCTTTTAATTCGATTCCTTTCAAGTATTTGATAATCATCATTTGCATTGAATTAGTGTAATTCAAACCTTTTTGAATTTCAATTTTTAAGATTAATAATAGTACAATAATCCACAATTCCAACCACATTACAATATCCGCCAAAGTGATATAATTATTTACCAATTTAACGATTTCTATTGCGGTAGCGATTTTATTATTGACTAAAACTTCTATTAATTTGCCACTCACAATCATAACCAAAACAGATATCATTTTATTGATTGCTTGATTTTTTACCGACGCAGTTAATGCATACACATTTTCTAAAGTGTCGATTAATGCAGCTACATTTTTATTTGTATGTTTAGCAATTTGAATAACAATTTGCATTAGAGTTAATAATAATTTTTTCATCCCATAATAATTTAATTCCATAAGGAATAATGAATAATTGAATTACGGGTTCCAATAAAAAACCCGGTCTGCAAGCACAGCCGGGTAGTATCGTGTAAGAGTTACCTTAACAATTTCACCATCTGCGATGCGCTATGTTGTTTATATTTTTTGATTTATTAATGTCTTGCATTGTTAATTTTAATTTTTAAAATTTAAGAAAATAAAAAAGCCCAAACAAATGTCCGGGCTCAAATATTTTATATAAAATATAAGTTACCGGATATGTATTTCCGAAAATGATTTGTCTTGTTGTTCTGTCATTTTTTTCATGCGCTGCAAATATATAATTATTATTTCGAAAAAAAAATATTTTTTTTATTTAGGCGGAAAACAGGCATTGATATTTTATTAAAAGCAATAAATAATCAAATATCCCAAACATTTAATTGATTGCGCACCTTGTCCATCATTTTCAATTCGGCTTCCTTATGCGCCATAGATTGTTCATCTGTTTTATCAAGATGTGTATCCGGATCCGGTGCTTTTTCCTGTAAGGTAATTTCCACAAGTTTTCCCTTGAGGTCTTTAGGAATTTCAATGTGAATATATTCCTGTTCAGATTTGATAAAATGTATGAATTTGAACATGAGATTACAATTAAAGTCATTGTGAAATTATAAAGAAGTATGATACAAAACAAATTTTTTGTTATCCAAAGCCCAATTAACCCTATTTTAGCACTGAATTTACTACCTCTATGGCTCTCATATTAAAGGAAAACTTACTCAATTATGCCGAATATGCTGTTTGGAAAATTGAAGAAGAGCCTGAATTTTACCACTCAAAACTCATTTTAAGCGAATGGGAATCGAATTATCTTGACTCCATTACACATCCCAAAAGAAAACTTACATGGCTTGCTTCAAGGTACTTATTAAAATATATTATTGATACCGACCAATTTGTAGAGCTGCTCTTTGATGAATAC
>JBBRGZ010000051.1:0-15055 GCA_038223395.1 Chitinophagales bacterium | reverse complement strand
TTTTGTTCACATTTGGCGAGCATAAAATAATTAAGCGCTGCAAATTCTTTTCCTCGTGAGCCGGTAGCGGCAAGGCTGTAATAATATTTGGCTTTTTCTAGCGAAAAATAATCGTTGTAGTACCAACTATAGTCATCACCGGTTTCTACTCTATTTAATTCGCAACCATGGCAGCGATAATAATCTAAGGCCAACCAGCTATTTCCCCAATACGACATATTGTAATAAGCATTGCCCAAAAGGTGTAAAATTTCAGTAGAATTTTCTGGTTTTTCACGCAATTTGCCTTCTAGTTCAACAATTGTCTGACATAGAGTTAATTTAGTATAATTACTCGCGAAGTCCTGAAAATCACAATCATGGCAGTCATTTATGTGGATTACAAATGGATCTGCAGGTAATTTCATAAGGGGATGATTTTTATTTTTCATTCCGGAAAAAACTCCAACTGCTTCTCGTATTCTATTTTCTCTCATAAGTAAAGTGGCAGTAATTTCAAGCATATCGTCAGCATTATATGGATATTCGCTTATTAAATATTTATCAAAATCCGAATTTTTTGGATTGATAAAAAAATTATATAATTCGGAAATCGGTGCTTTTTCAGGTTCTTCATAAATGTTATAATATTCTAGTGCTCTTGCTTTACACATTTCTGCTTCCAAAGGTTTGTTGGCATCGAAATAATAATTCATCAAGTTATACATTACTAATCGGTATGCATCTTTTTTATTTGTAAATCCGGGTTGCTCATCTTCAGAAAGCCATTCTAAATCTGATTGCAGTAACATTTCATTTTCCTTATTGATATGTTGTATAGATTCTACAACATTCAGAATATGAATAATGCGAGATTGTGTAATCATGTCATTATTTCCGTCTGCTGCTTGCCGCGCTTTTTCGCAATAACTTTCGCAAGCAGAAACGTCATTTTTAATATAATATAAAAAGGCAGCTGAGTTATACCAATATGCAGGAGTTTGCATGTGATTTATTTTTTCTGCTTGAAGAATCACCTTCAAAATATCATCCAATGCATTAGATTCAGGCGCATATTCATTCTGACCTAATAAATTAAAATCTTCAGCCCATCGTTCGGGCATGTAGGTGCGTTGAATTTTTTCTACTTCACGTGCTAGCAATAATTCGAGTTCTTTTGACGCCGGATTTAAAATCATCAATTCTTGCATTGCAGCAACAGCAGAATTATTCTGATTAATACCGGTAAGCAACCACAACACACTTTTTTCGTGGTCGTTTTTACACATTGCTAAACAGCGCTGCCAAGTGTTTTCATTGTCTATCCAAAAATCGCGCTCGCTATATAATCTTCTGCTTAAACATTTATCAAAAACTAAGGCGTTATAATAACTCGATTCAGCAAATTTATTTTGATGCCAATATGCACCGGCTTTAAGCGATAAGCACCAATAATATATCAAAGATTTATCATCAATTTTATCATCCACTAATGTGTCAAATAATTGCAGACAATCAGCATAATTTCCTGCATAATGTGCTCCGCGCATTGCCTGATATGCGTAGCGCATTTTAATAAAACTATCCTTTGTTTTATTCGCTAAAGTAGCAGCCCGTTTTGATATTGTGTTTAGTGTATCTGTATTGCGCTCAACTTCATCCCACCAGCCAAATTCTTTTACATAAACTTCTGTTTCTTTAGCAAATTGTAAATATTGCAAAGAGGGTGATGCTGGATTTAATTTCCAATACTTTACGAGTCCATTATTTTTCCAATCACTACTCAATTCCGAATTATTTTTGGCATATTGAGCAAAGGCATTTAAATCGTCGCCTGAAGTATTATAAATAACCTTTTCAATATCGGCAATTGGAATATTGCCCTTAAAATAAGTGCTCCAATCTTGCAAATTTGCAGTTCTACTTTCAAATATTTCCTCAGAATATTGCTCTGAACTCTCGCTCCAATCGCTGTTTCCTCCTTTCCAGTAATGATAAGAATATAAAAAGGGATATAACTCAGGGAAATGTATCAATTCCTGTTTAAAAGGCAGCAGAAAACTTTCATCATCGTCGTAACCCCAACTGCAGGTGTTTGCAATTCGCACAGGAAGCACACTTAAAATACTACTCAAAACAAGAATAAATAGCTTGGAAATTTTCATTTGTATAATGGTTTATGATATGCGCATCAAGATGATATAAAATTACAGAGCGATTTTCATTTTTCAAATGTTTACTTGCATTTTGGGCGGCCTCTAATGCATTTTCAGCTGACATGGTTTCTAATTTAATTGTATTTCCTTCCACCACGAATTGCCCTTCAAAGTAAAAATTCTTTTTGGCTGTGAATATATTCTCATCATTGGCTACAAATAAAGAATCAGGTAAATCTTCTGGGTAAAGTGGATAAAATATTTTCAATAATTTTTCCTCATCAAATAATAAGCCCCAACTAAAACATGCAATTGCAGCATCCAATGGCAGAGGATAAATATCTATATATGCAGAATATTGATTTGCAGTTTTATTATTATAAATAGAATTATCTGTATCCAAATCCTCAATATTTCCGGTATTATAAAACATTAAAGCACCCCTGTCAACCGGCGGAACGCCCATTTTTTCTTTGTATTTTATTTGGTGTAAACGAATTGTTGCACTCCACAAAACATCTTCAAATGCAGGATAGGTTTTGAGTGTTTCAATTAATTTAAAATACGTTTCTTTTGTTGTTTCTGTCCAGTCGCAATCTAATTGTATAGATTTTGGTGTTGGGATATTATTTTTCAAGTTAATGTCAATAATTTTTTTGGCAATTTTAAAAGCTAAGGTGTTAGTAGCTTCATCAGAACTTTTATAAATAAGTTCTAAAGTTTCGTTTGTAATAAAAACAACTGGCACTAAATTTATCCCTTCAGGGATATTGTCTGAAAAAATAAGCGACGCTTGTGGTACGGGTAACCCAGAATTTTTATCCCACGTTACATCAAAATATTTTATAAAAAGAGATTTTACATTCAGCTCTTTTACCATTTGTTTTTCTTGTTCCGACAAGTGAAAATTACTTTGCCAGTAATAAAACGACCTGTTTATTTCACTATGCTTTGTATTGCACGAAAACAATACAAGGCAAAACATCAACACATATACTAATCGGAAGCGCATAGCGTTCAAAGATAAAAAAAGTGTAGCCGCTTAATTAAAAATACTTAAACATTATCTTTACACTGTGCGTCCGCTTCGACAATTAGCCTCTCAAACTGCCATTTACGGTTTTACAACCATTATGGTGCGCATGCTCAACTACGCGCTTGCACCGCTTCATACAAGGGTTTTCACAAACCAGGCCGACTACGGGATCATTTCTGAAATGTATGCCTATGTCACCTTTATTAATGTAGTTTGTATGTTTGGACTCGAAACTGCATTTTTTCGTTTTGCAAGTAACAATGCAAATAGTCTCGACAAAAACAAGGTATATGGTTCGGCACAATTTTCATTATTTGGAAGCACCGCAATTATTGTTGCATTTCTTATTTTGTCTGCAGGAAATATTGCCGATGCATTAAGTTATCCCGGAAATGGTAATTATATTGTATTTTTTGCTTTAATTATTGGCTTCGATACCTTAGTGAATATTCCCTTTGCAAAATTGCGATTAGAAAACAGACCTTGGAAATATTTTTCTATCAAATTATTTAATATCGTTATTAATATTCTTCTCAACTTTTTCTTTTTATTACCCGCTTTAAAAGGCAACTACACTCTATTTTCAAACGTCGGATTTACCTATCAACCGGAATATGGAATTGCATATGTTTTTATTGCCAATTTAATTGCAAGCGCGCTCACGTTCGCAATCTTTATTCCTGCATTTTTTAATATTAAATTTGATTATGCAGTTTGGAAAAAATTAATGAAATATGGTTCTCCATTAATTATTATCGGATTGGCTGGAATGATTAATGAAACCCTGGACAGAGTGCTATTAAAATACTGGGGCTCAGGCACCATCACCGAAAACCTGAAACAGGTGGGTATTTATTCTGCCGTTTACAAAATATCAATCTTCATGACGCTTGCTGTACAAGGCTTTAGGATGGGTGCAGAACCTTTCTTTTTTAGTCACGCATCAGAAAAAAACGCTACAGTTACCTATGCTAATATTATGAAATATTTTGTAATTGTGTGCTGCATCATTTTTTTAGGAGTAGGCATGTTTCCCGATATTTTTAAAATAATAATCGGCGAAGAATATCACGAAGGTTTGCATATTGTTCCAATCCTTTTGCTTGCAAATTTATTTTTGGGAATTTATTACAATCAAAGTGTTTGGTATAAGCTTACTGATAAAACTGTTTTCGCAACAATAATTCCAATTGCCGGTGCATTATTAACTTTATTACTTAACTTTTTGCTCATCCCAAAAATTGGATATGTTGGATCTGCTTGGGCAACTTTGGGATGCTATTTCAGTATGGTGGTGATGAGTTTTTTTATCGGACAAAAACATTATTACGTACCTTATAATCTCAGGAAAATAATTGCTTATTTATTTGTTTCTATCGTATTATGTTTAACCGGATTGTCTATTTATAATAATTTCGATAACTATATTATTTCCCTAGTTTTAAGGGGATTATTTTTAATTGTATTTTTTGTTTTTGCATGGTGGTTAGACCTCAGTCGCTTTGCAAAACGCAGTTCACCTCAATAATATATATATGTTCAATATTCGAATTATCAATACTTCAAAAAATCCAAATCCCACATACGCCACCGAGCATGCTGCCGGAATGGATTTACGCGCTTCGCTCGTCGAACAAATACAACTCCTTCCTGGGCAACGCAAATTAATTGCCACCGGATTATTCATAGAATTACCCATTGGATATGAGGCTCAAATACGTCCTCGCAGTGGGCTTGCAATTAACAGCGGCATCACATTACTCAATAGTCCCGGAACCATTGACGCCGATTATCGCGGCGAAATAAAGGTGATTATGATAAATTTATCCGCAGAACCCTTTAACATCAACTCAGGCGATAAAATTGCTCAAATGGTAGTGGCAAAACACGAAAATGTACTTTGGGAAGATTCGACCGAACTATCACCTACAGCGCGCAATACTGGAGGTTTTGGCCATACTGGCTATTAATTTCGTTTAAAAATGCGCCATTAACGGGGTTAGCTTTAAAATGCTATACTATATCTTTGCAGCCCAAATCAATGCATTAATATGAATATTATTATTCCAATGGCGGGAATGGGTAAACGCATGAGACCGCATACGCTTACTGTTCCAAAACCACTTATTCCTGTTGCAGGAAAGCCTATTGTGCAGCGTTTGGTGGAGGATATCGCCCAGACTACTGACGAAAAAATTGAGGAAATTGCCTTTATTGTAGGTCATTTTGGAGCTGATGTTGAAGCCGGTTTAATTGCTATTGCAGAACAACTTGGAGCAAAAGGGAAAATTTGTTACCAAGAAGAACCACTTGGAACTGCCCACGCAATTTTATGTGCCGGAGATACCTTGCAAGGTCACGTTATTATTGCATTTGCCGATACCTTGTTCAAAACTGAAAATAAAATTGACACCAATATAGACGGAATTATTTGGGTGAACAAAGTAGATAATTGGCAGAATTTCGGCGTAATTGAGCTTGATTCTGATGGTACAATTGCAAATTTTGTAGAAAAACCCGAAAATTTTGTATCCGATTTGGCAATTATTGGCGTATATTATATGAAGGATGGCGCCTTATTACGCAGCGAAATGCAATATCTTATTGATAACAATATTAAAGATAAAGGTGAATATCAATTAACCAACGCACTCGAAAGCATGAAACAAAAGGGGCATAAATTCAGTCCCGGCAAAGTGGACGAATGGCTCGATTGTGGTAATAAAGATGCAACGGTATATACAAATCAACGCATCCTTGAGTTAAAAAAGAACAACGAGAAATTGATTTCAGATTCAGTTAAAAACACCAATTCTATCATCATTCAACCTTGTTATATCGGAGAAAATGTGGTTTTAGAAAATTCTATTGTTGGTCCGCACGTTTCTATTGGTAAAAATTCAACAGTTAAAAATTCGTTAATACGGAATTCAATCTTACAAAATTCCGTTACTATTGCAGATAAAAATATTACCAACTCAATGATTGGCAGTTTCAGTAATCTTTCAGGAAAAGCGGAAGATTTGAGTTTAGGTGATTACAGTACTCAGGTATGATAAAAATTATAAAACGCAGTTTCGTATGTATTTCTTTAGTTTTTTTACTCGCGCTATCGGCATGTAATTCAACTAAAAATACACAAACAGGTAATACATCACCCGTAAGAACAAGCAACGCAAAATACACAGGCAAAGTAGATTCTGCAGCAGTTGAAAGATTATATATCGACGGGTGTAAATACCTTGCAATGCAGGATATGGAAAATGCGGTCAGCACTTTTTCAAACATCATAAAAGCAGACCCTAAAAATGATGCTTCTATGTTTCAATTAAGTAAAATCTTTTTTGATTACGGACAAATGGGTGACGCTCTGCAATACATAAAATCTGCTGTAGATTTAAAACCGGAAAATATTTATTACCAATTATTATATGCCAATATTTTAACCTACAGTGCATCGTACGAAAAAGCGGCGGCTGTATTTGAAACAATTTTAAAAGATAACCCTAATAATGAAGAAGTTTATTATCGCCTTGAATACGCATACGAAAAAGCAGGTAATAATAAAGAAGCAATAAAAACAATAGAGCGTCTTGCAAAATTGAGCGGAGAAAATGAATCTGTTTTATATGAATTACAGCGCTTATATGCCGCAAACAACGAACCTTTAAAGGCCATTGACGCGCTGTTGCGTTTAATAGAAATGGACCCGGGAAACACGAGTTATTTGCGCTACCTCAGCGATTATTACGACCGTGCAGGTAAACCGGAATTAGCACAACAAACCTTCGATCAATTGTTAGAAACCGATAGTAATAATGTTGATTTACAATTCAGAAAAGCGAGTTTTCAGCAAAAAGCAGGAGATGAAAAAAGTTACTTCGCTACCATGCACAAAGCATTTGCCAATCCCGAAGGCGATATAGATACAAAAATATTCTACCTTGTTTTATTTGTGGATTCTTTAGATAAAACAAACTTTAAATTAAAAGACACCGTTTTAACTTGGACCAAATTATTAGTTGAAGCACATCCCGAGGATGCAAAATCATATGCCATGCGTGGCGATTTTTTATATTATTCCGGCGATTTAAATTCTGCAGCTGTTGCATATAATAAGTCTATCGAATTGCGAAGCGATATTTTTGATGTTTGGATTAAAATGTTTTATATCTATTCGGAATTGCGCAATTATGAATCATTAAAAACAATTTCGGCTTCGGCAATTGAATTATATCCAAACCAACCTTTAAGCTATTATTTTAATGCAGTTGCACTTAATAATTTAAAGGATACAGAAACTGCAATTAAAATATTAAAACGAGGTTTACCGCTTGCATTTTCGAATTTGCAATTACGCGCCGACATGTTTACCGAACTTGCTGATGCTTACAATACCGTTAAAAATTATACAGAATCAGACCAAGCATTTGAAAGCAGTTTACAACTCATTTCCGATAATCCGTATACTTTAAATAACTACGCATATTATTTATCTGTGCGTAAGACTAATCTTGACAAAGCCGCAACCATGTCGGCAAAATCTATTCAATTAGTTCCAAACAATTCTTCTTTTGAAGATACTTACGGATGGATTTTATATCAGCAAAAGAAATATAAAGATGCTAAAGAGTGGATAGAAAAAGCCCTCATTCACGGTGCCGAAAATAGCGGCACAGTATTGGAACATTATGGCGATATTCTGTATCAAACCGGAGATAAGGAAGGCGCATTAACCTATTGGCTTAAGGCACAAAAGGCAGGAGATGCATCCGATTTACTGGCTAAAAAGATTCAGGATAAAACATTATATGAATAAATCGCTGCTTTTTATTTGTGTGATTTCAATTCTGGTATCCTCATGCGATACCACCAAAAATGTATTCGGAAATAAAATAAAAGAAATTTCAACTACCGATTTAGACGCCAAAATTTCAGAAAACACCCTCGTGTATACCCAGTTTTCCGGCAAAGCAAAAATTGATGTTACAGGCCCCGGTTTGAGCCAGAGTTTAAGTGCCCAAATTGATATTTTAAAAGATTCTGTTATTGGAATATCGCTACGCGTGTTGGGTATTGAAGGCGCAAGAATTAAAATCACCCCAGATTCTATCCAAATTCTTAATAGATTAAATCAACAATATATTCCGCGCAAATTTTCATTTATTGAAGAGAATTTTTCGTTGCCCATTACCTTTTCCGACTTACAAAATCTCATTATAGGCAATCTCATTTTTTATCAAGATGCTACTTTAACACAGGGTGCAAGTGACGATAAATATATACTCTTTGCGCAAAAGGATGTGTATAAAAATACAGTTTGGTTGTCGCCCGACTTTAATATCCTCCGTATGTTTATCGAAGATTTATACAATAAACGTACACTCGAACTTACCTATGGCGATTTAAACAAAATAGAAGGGCGACAATTTGCGTTTATACGTACCCTTTTAATAGATGCCAAGGATGATTTCACAGCCAATATCGCTTTTACAAAAATTACTTTCGAACAACCCTTCGACTTTCCGTTTAGCGTTAACTCTAAATACGAGCGCATCGATTAAACGATTTATTTCGCTATTTTTTATTATACTAATTTGTTGCACTTCTGTTTTTTCGCAAACCGGCGATAAAAAAAACCTGCAAACCAAATATGAAAAACTGCAAGACGAAATAAAAGATGCAGAAGACTTGCTTAATTCCACCAAAAAGAAAAAAGAAAATTCTCTCGACGAATTAAAATTACTAAATAGAAAAATTACGGTACGACAAGAAGCAATTCGCAATATTGCGCAACAGGTTTCAGGAGTTAATAATCAACTGAAGGAAGCGAATACCTCAATTGATGCCATGGAAAACGATATGGGGGAATTAAAAAAACAGTATGCCCAAATGGTGTATTACACTTACCTCAACGACGAAAATTTTAAACCCTTACATTTTATTTTTTCTGCAAAAAGTATAAACGATGCTTTTCAACGCATGCAATATATACGCTCGTTTCATAGCTTTAGAAAAGATCAGATAACTGCAATTGAAGAAATTAGCGTTGACCTTAAAAATAAACGTGAGATAATAGAATCCGAAAAAGGAAAAAAAGAAGAATTACTTACAAAAGAAGAACAGCAAAAACAAAAGCTCGACGAAGAAAAAACATCGCAGGATAAAACTGTAAAATCATTGCAATCGAAAGAAGCAGACATTAAAAAACAAATTGCAAAAAAGAAAAAAGACGCACAGGTTCTCAATAATAAAATACAAGCTGTAATTGCTGAAGAAATAAAAAAAGAAAAAGAAAAAGCTGCAGCAGCTGAAGCCGCGCGATTAAAAGCGTTAGAAAAAAATAAACCCGTAACCGAAACAAAAACAACAACTCCGGTAACAGAGAAAAAAACAGTAACAGAAACAAAATCCACAAATTTGAATTTAACGCCCGAAATGGCATTAATTTCCAAAAATTTTGAAGGCAATAAAGGAAAATTACCCTGGCCGGTAGAACGCGGAACTATAACAGAACGTTTCGGAAAACATCCGCATCCGGTGCTAAAAGATGTAATTATTGAAAATAATGGAATTAATATTGCAACAGCAGAAGGCTCTGCAGTGCGCGCAATTTTTGATGGCGAGGTGGTAAATATCATTTTTAATCCTGCATTTCAGAAAGGCGTAATTATAAAACACGGCGAATATTATTCTGTGTATACCAATATTTCTGAGGTTACTGTAAAAGCCGGCGACAAAATCACAACAAAACAAAAGATAGGAACAGCCTGGGAAGACCCCGAAGAAGGCAAAACGGAAGTTCACCTCGAAATCTGGAAAAATACGGTAATCCTTGACCCAAGTTTATGGATTAGCAAATAATATTTTTCGGCTGCGGACTTTTGCGTTTAAAAAAGACCTACCTTTGTATTAATAATCAAATTGTTCTAGAAATGAATACTGTGTTATTATTAGCAATGCCAAGCGGAATGGAATGGATAATCATACTTTTAGCTGTTTTATTATTATTTGGCGGGAAAAAGATTCCGGAACTTATGCGTGGTATAGGTAAGGGTATTCGCGAATTTAACGACGCTAAAAACAGCGTAAGTAAAGAAATTCGTGAAGGCATTAATGAAGAACCTAAGAAGTCAGACGAGAATTAAATTATCTCCCCTCCTTCGATGAGTTTGAATTTAGGCCCTTTATTACAATCCGGCATTAGGAATGTTCAGGCTGATTTGTGTTCGGGTAAATTTACTCTCAGACAAGTTGTAGAACATTACCTGCGCGTAAATGCGGAAAAGAAACATCTCAACGCTTTTCTCGAAATATTTGAGCACGACGCACTTTCGCGTGCTGATGAAATAGATGCGCGCATTATTTCTCAAAAACCTGTAGGCAAATTATTCGGAATGGTTATAGGCGTAAAAGACGTTATTGCCATTAAAGGAAAACACCTCACAGCATCCTCAAAAATTTTAGGCGATTTTGAATCTCTTTACAACGCATCTGTAATTGAGCGTTTGTTGAAGCAAGATGCTATTATTATAGGCCGCTGCAATTGCGACGAATTTGCAATGGGCTCCAGCAACGAAAATTCTGCCTTTGGTTCCGTTTTAAACGACATGGATAATACGCGCGTTTCAGGTGGAAGCAGCGGTGGGTCGGCAGTTGCAGTGCAAGCCGGTCTCTGTATGGCAAGCCTCGGTTCTGAAACCGGAGGCTCTATTCGCCAACCCGCAGCATTTTGCGGCACTTTAGGCATGAAACCCACCTATGGCCGTTTATCGCGCTATGGATTAATCGCCTTTGCTTCTTCTTTCGATCAAATTGGTCCTTTAACAAATACGGTGGAAGATATGCAGTTGATGATGGAAGTAATGTCGGGCTACGACCCGCACGACGGCACATCCTCAAAACATATTCCACAAGAATACAGCAAGGAAAATGCACCCAAAAAACTCAAAATTGCCTACTACCCGCAAACGCTCGATCACCCAAAAATAGACCCTGAAATCAGTGCATCGCTCTACAAATTGATTGATTGGTTAAAAAGTGACGGCCATACCGTTGAACCACAGGATTTGCAGTCGCTGGATTACCTCGTTCCTACGTATTACGTGCTTACAACGGCCGAAGCATCTTCCAATTTGAGTCGCTTTTCCGGCATTCATTATGGGTTTCGTGACATGCAAGCAGGCGATATGGAAGAAGTGATTAAGAAATCGCGGTCGGCAGGTTTTGGAAAAGAAGTGCAGCGCCGTATTATGCTCGGAACATTTGTTTTAAGTTCAGGCTATTACGATGCGTATTATACTAAAGCCCAAAAGGTTAGAAGAATAATTCGCGACGATACTGTGAAAACATTATCAGAATACGACATGATTCTTTTGCCAACAACGCCAACTACCGCATTTAAGCTCGGCGAAAAAACAACAGACCCAATTGAAATGTATTTGGCAGATATTTTCACTGTTCAAGCTAATATTACAGGACTCCCTGCCATCACTGTCCCATTATTTAGACATACCAACGGCATGCCCTTCGGCGCCCAGTTTATGGCGAATTACTTTAGGGAAGACATGCTAATGTCTGTGACAGACCATATTCTTAAAAATTATTAAATTTTGGGTGTTGAAAGCTTTTTCTTGTGTCAGCGCACAATATTTCCCTAATTTTATAGTTTTATTGCCATTAACAACAGCCTAACTAAAAATTTACAGGGAAACGAATAATGCATTCCATCAAAGTAACCGTATTATGCCTTTTGCTCGCAGGCGCAGCAAATGCACAAGTCTCTAATTCTTACGGCTCAAATAGCGGGAATACAGGGTTGAATCCTTCAAACGAAAGTGTTGATGCACTCGACAGTATGTTTGAAAGCTTTTATTCTACTAATCCGGCTTGGAAGTTTAACGAAAAAGACTACGATTTATTTGGCTACGCAGCTACCGACACGCCGCGTTTTACACCAGAGGTTTACGCAGAGCGTTTATCGAAAATCAATTCTTCCATTCCCTATACCTACAATAAATCAGTGCAAGGTTTTATCGATTTGTATTGCATGCGCCGCCGCACGCAGGTTTCAAATATGTTGGGATTAAGTCAAACCTATTTCCCTTTGTTTGAAGCAGAACTCGATAAAAATAATATGCCCATCGAACTCAAATATCTAGCTATAATTGAGTCCGCTTTAAATACACATGCAGTTTCAAAAGCTGGTGCTACGGGCCTGTGGCAGTTTATGTATGGCACAGGAAAGTTAATGGGTTTACAAATTGATACTTATGTTGACGAGCGTCGCGATCCTGAATTGGCTACCATTGCTGCTGTTAAATATTTGCAACAATTGTACGGCATCTATAACGACTGGTTTTTGGCAATTGCCGCTTATAACTGCGGACCCGGAAATGTGAATAAAGCATTACGCAAAGCAGGTGGTGGTGACAAAACATTTTGGGATATAGAAGCCTATTTACCAAAAGAAACACGCGGATATGTTCCCGCTTTTATAGCTGCAACCTATGTTTTTGAATACCACAAAGAACACAATATTCGCCCTGTTGGTTATGGTTACGACTTTGCAATGGTAGACACAATTATGATTACACATAAAATGACCATCGATCAAATGGCTGCTTATGTGGGACTCACCGCTGAAGAAATTGCATTAAATAACCCGGCGTTAAAAACAAAAACAATTCCCGGCGCACCTACACCTTATCCTTTGCGTTTACCTATTAAATCTGCAGCATTATTTTATGCAAATAAAGATTCTTTATATGCATCGTTAGATAAAAAAGAAACTGTAAAAAGTGAATTGCTTGCAAAAAATGTTGAAGCAGTTAATGCATCAAAGACAAAAACGACAACAGACAATACGTCAAAAACAAAAACTGCAACAGCAGATAATACAACAACTCCTAAAGAAATTACAAATCCGGATGAAATTGTTACAGTAACGTATACAGTTAAAAAAGGTGATAATTTAGGATATATTTCAGATTGGTTTGATTGCACAGTTCCCGACATAAAAAAATGGAATGGATTAGCATCAACAAAAATTGTTTCTGGTCAGAAATTAAAAATTCAAGTTACAGCAGAACACGAAGAGCAATATGCACAAATTAATAAAATGACCTTAGCACAAAAACAAAAACTAACAGATATCCAACTCATCAGTGCAGCACCATCAGAAAAGAAAGAAGAAAACGTGGTTATTTATTACACCGTAAAACCTGGCGATACACTTTGGGGTTTAGCGCAAAAATATCCCGACAATAGCGTTGAGAAAATTCGCGAATTAAATGGATTATCCGACAACGAAACATTAAAAACCGGAACAAAAATTAAGTTAGTTTCGAAATAGTTTGGGATTTGGGACATGGGACAATGGACAAAGGACAATGGACAATGGAATTGTTATTGTGATTGAGAAATGTGTTTATAATTGTGTATGGATTAAAATCGAAATCTCTTTTTAATAAAATAAAATACTCAATCAAAATCTAAAGTTCTCTTCCTACTCAAATCCCACTCATTACTCATTACTCATTACTGATTCTCCTAAATCAATTAAGTGAAACCGTTTAATGAGAAATGAGTAATGAGCAATGAGTCTACCTTCGGAGTGGAATTTATAATTGAAATCCTTTTTCTTAATTTAATATAACCGTATGTAATCTGAATTATTTTGCTTTCTCAAAATTCTCCTGTCTATGTCCTATGTCCTATGTCCCACTCATCACTCATTACTGATTCTCCGAAATCAATTAAGTGAAACCGTTTAATGAGAAATGAGAAATGATTTTACATTCGGAGTGGAATTATAATTTGAAATCCTTTTCTTAATTTAATATAACCGTGTGTAATATAAATTATTTTGCTTTCCCAAATAAGTATATTTATTTTAATTCGAGCTTATTTTTATTATTCAAATTAATTGTCAAATAAATTACAGAGGAAATTATAATAATAAAAAAGAGAATATTTATTAACCCTGCTGAAACTCCAAGTCCACCATCGTCTTTTGATTGAATGAATAAATCTCCAATCGAAGCACCAATCGGTCGTGTAACAATAAATGCAATCCAAAAAGCTAAGGTCTCATTTATTAATTTAAAGTAACTTAATAAACTCGCTACTATAAAAATTGATCCAAATAATATTAAAGAATTCAAATAACCAAAATTCAAATATTCCGAAATGGTATCACCCACTCCAGTTCCTAATGCGAAAGTTGTTAAAACAATAAGCCAATAAAACTTTTCTCTACTATCATTATTTATCGAATGAATAGATAATGAATGCTCCTTTTTATACCAGAAATAAAATAATAAGACCATTGCTACTGTAAAAACAACATCTAAAATTAATAGCGAAACGTTTAATTCATCAACCAATAAATCAGTTATCAGCGTTCCCTCAATACTCATCATAACAATTAATAACCAATAGGCAGGTGGGAAATATTTTTTTTGTTTAAAATTCCAAATTGTCACCGCAATTGTAATTACACCCATTACTACAGCTGTTAACACCAGCCCTAAATTCAAATTTTCCGCCACATAATCTGCTGCAGTTTCGCCAACAGTAGTTGAAAAAATTTTTACAACCCAAAACAATATGCCTAAACTGGCAACGCGATTTAAATTAGTGTTTGACATAATTTTAATTAATAGAGTTAAACTTTACTAAAGTTAGACAATTTGAAGACATGTATGTAAAATGTTTGCATTAGATTTATATCAAACTACTTGCCAATAATAGTCACTTTGGATTAAAAGTGTTGAGTTGAACGGAATGAAGGTTGGAATTACAAATTGAAACCCTTTCAATACAGTAAAATACCCAATCAAAATCCACCCCCCCCCACTCAAATCCCACTCATTCCTCATTA
>JBBRGZ010000050.1:0-15142 GCA_038223395.1 Chitinophagales bacterium | reverse complement strand
GAGCCTTTGGCTTAATCGGCAAGACCATTGCTACAGATTTTTTGAAACAAGGAGCTAAAGTTATTTTGGCTGATATCAATAAGGATGCAATTCAAAATGAAACTCAATTTTTAGAGCAGTTTGATGAAAATAATTATTTGTGTTTACGTTTGGATATAACAGATGAAAAAAGCTGCACAGATGCAGTGAGTGATGCTATTTCTAAATTTGGCAAAATAGATGTATTAATCAATAATGCAGCAATTGATGCGAAGTTTGATAAAACAAATAATTCAAATATAAATCATTCGAGCTTTGAAAATTACCCGATGGATACTTTTAAAAAATCTGTGGATGTCAATATAACAGGAACGGTTTTGATGACTCAGGTGATGTGCAGACAAATGATTAAGCAAGATTTCGGGAATATTATTAATGTAGCCTCAACGTATTCGTTGGTTTCTCCAAATCAAAGTTTATATGATTTTGGTGACGGTGTTACACAATTTAAACCGGTAGATTATATTGTAACAAAATCTTTCGTTCCAAACTTTACAAGGTATCTCGCCACATTTTATGCAAAAAATAATATTAGATGCAATGCAATAGCACCTCATGGTATTTTTAATGCCCATGAGGATAATTTTGTTAAGAATTTTGCAAGCTTATCACCTATTGGTAGAATGGCTGATAAAAAGGAAATGACAGGACCTTTTACATTTTTAGCATCCGATGCATCGAGCTATATGACGGGTACAACTTTAATTGTGGATGGAGGCTGGACGGCATGGTGAAATTATTACTAATTAAAATATGGCGTTCGCATTGGAAAATAAGCGACTCATTGAGCATTATAAAAAGTTTGATATTTTATCGAAAAAATATTTTTATTTCCAATTCCATTAAAAGAATGGGACGGGGAGAAATTCGCGCTTCAGGACCCTTTTTTTTCGGTATAAGTTCCAACAAAGTAGGGTTGGATTTTCATGCAAAAGGGGTTTTAGAAGTAAAAAAAGACAAAACATTAACAATAGGTAAAAATGTTAGAATTGCCAGAGCTTGTAAATTATATATAAACAACAACTTTTCAATTGGCAATAACACCTATATTATGCCCAATGCTATTATTATATGCACTACCGATTCTAGTATTGGAAATGATTGCGCAATCAGTTGGAATTTCCAATTATTGGATTCTGATCTTCACAACATAACAATAGATGGCATCGAAAAAGATAAATGTAAACCCATTAAAATTGGAAATCATGTTTGGATAGGAAGCAATGTAACCATTTTAAAAGGAGTAACCATAGGGGATAATGTGATAATTGGGTCAGGTAGTGTGGTGACAAAATCAGTAGCATCTAATACACTTATCGGAGGAAATCCAGCTACAATAATCAGAACAGAAATAAATTGGAAATAATATTTTTCGCTCATACAAAATATAAACATGATTACAAAAATTAAATTATTTTTAACGGATGTTGATGGTGTATTAACCGATGCAGGAATGTATTATACCGAATCGGGAGACGAATTTAAAAAATTTAATACGCATGACGGTATGGCTTTCAATTTACTGCGTGATGCAGGAATTAAAACAGGGATAATTACAACTGAAATTACAAAAATTGTAGAGCGAAGAGCTCTTAAACTTAAAATAGATTATGTATATCAAGGTGCGGGTTTTGGAGGCAAGTTGGAAGCTGCATTGGAAATTTGTAAAAAAGAAAATATTTCTTTGGATGAGGTATCTTACATTGGAGACGATATTAATTGTATAGAGCTACTAAAGGCTGTCGGCATTGCAGCATGTCCTTCTAATTCAACCGAAAAAGTGAAAGCAATTCCAGGAATTATTCAGCTTAATAAATCAGGTGGTGATGGTGCGGTACGCGAATTTGTAGATAATTATATTTTAAATGAAGACTAACTTATTTCAATAAAGTGTCTGAATCAAAACTTGCTTCTAAAAACTTATTAAGCAATTACGGAATGTTTATTGCGAAAATGCTGGTGGGCATAATTGCACTGCCTGCTTGTTTGCATGCTTATGGGCAAGAGTTGTATGGATTGTATTTAATCAGTTTTGGACTTTCAGCCTCTATGGCTTCTTTTGATTTTGGTGCTTCTAAATCTGTTTTTAGATATGTTGTTGAATATCGAGAAGATAAGGATGAAAATAAATTCAGCAGAGCTTTGAGTGCCGGTTTTACATTTAATTTAATTTCATCCTTATTAATATCCTTTATAATCCTTGTATTAGGGTTTAATTGCACTACTCTTTTCAAAGTTGATTCTAATCTTCAAAGAATAGCCGGACAATTATTTGCAATAGCCGCATTAAATGCGCTAATAATTACTATCGCAACAGTGCCGGTAAACATTTTAAATGCCAATTCCTATTTCTACCAAAGAAATAAAATGCAAGTTATTCCTTTAGTTCTGAATATTATTTTAGTAATTTATTTATATTTTGACAAAGATTTTCCTATTGTAGTTTATTCATCATTGATTGTATTAATATCACTTATTTCATTGATTTTGGATATGTATTTGGTTAATAGAAAATCTCTACTAAAAAATATTTCGGTAAAATTTATCGCTAATAAAAGCCTATTTACTTCCTTTAACGCAGGATACAATTATAAAGTTTTTCTTTTTTCTCTTCTAAGCTTTCTTTCAGTGCAGGCTGATAAATTAATTATTGCCAGTTTCTTCAGTGTGAGCGCAGTAACAATATATGCAATAATTACAAAACCCTATTTTTTACTAAAAGCTGTTTTAGCTGTTTCATACCCCGTTATTCAACCTAAACTTTCGCAGTATAATTTTTTATCTGACAAAAACCAATTTTCTAATTTTTCGGTTAAAATAATACGAAGCAGTTTTTATATTTTTTTATTGGGAATCGCATTTTTAAGTATCTTTTTTAACCAAGCTTTGGAAATCTGGTTAGGCACAGATGAATATGCACAATATTCACTGTGGGGAGTTTTAAGTATGTTTACACTTGCATTAGGCGTTTTATATAGTCCATTTTCAAGAACTTTATTTTATACAGATAATATTTCCAGCCTTCTGAGATTTTCGGTTATATCTGTTGCTGCAAACATCATAATCAGTATATTTTTAACTATTCAAATGGGTTTTCCAGGCGCTATACTTGGCACTGCAACACAAATCATACTCGAATTTTTCTATTTTAATAAATTGGCAAGAGAAAAAATGGGTGTCAATTTAAACACTATCTATACCTCAAAACTGATTATTTCATCGCTTACTATTTTGGTGTTCTCATTGTTGTTGTATTATTTAGTAAATCAATTAATTCTTTCTGAAACAATCATTTTAATAAGTGCAATGCTAACTTTTATCCTATTTATTTATATACTCTTTAGACATATAAAAACAGAAAATTTAAAAACACTATTTATGGGATATGATGAAGTTCCTGCAGATATAAATGCCTCTGCAATTTGAAAATAGGTATTCTTTTTTCCTTTTTTGATTTAAGAAACGACATGCGACGTTTATTAATTGAAATTCAAAACGAAGCGAATATTGTTATTTTTATAAAAAAGGAACACGAAGAAATTGTAAAAAATAGAATACCAGAAGGGATTGAGTATAGGATAATTGATGAAAGGAAAAACACCTTGACAAATTCATATCTTGAAAAAGTGTTCCTTCTATGCAGAAAATTGCCTATCACCCGAAATAATTTTTTCTTGATGGAGGCATTTAAAATTGGAAATCTTCAGAATAAAAAGGAACGTAAAAGGGCGCAGTTCCTATTAAACCTTCAAAAACGGATGCCACATTTTTTTTCTTATGATAGTTTTTTGGAACGACTACAAACAAAAAATAAAACGCAAATTGACGATATTGATACATTTATTTGTCTAACAGAAATATATGATAACTATCTTTTCGCACGCTTATTAAAGGAGAAGAATAAAACCTTTGTATACGTTTACAGTTGGGATCATAGTTGTAAACATACACGCTTTAGCAAACATGTGGAATATTTAGTTTGGAATGATGAAATCAAAAACGATCTTATTCAAATTCAACACATCATTCCGGAAAAAATCCAAGTTTGGGGTTCAACACAATTAGCATTTATTCACGATTTTAGAGAGAGTAAGGTAGAAAATGTATTTTCATCACCCTATTATTATTATGCATGTGGCATAGGAATAGCAGACCTTATTCAAGGAGAACTGCATTTAATTGAGCAGCTAAGCGCTAAATTGTTTTCAATTGATAAGGTTGCTAAACTTGTAGTTAGGCCTTATCCTAATATTGAAAACTGGGATATTTATAATGATTTGTTAAAAAATCCCAATATCATTCTTGATAATGACTTTAAACAAGAGGATTTTTCTGTTTCTGAAAGTGATATTATGAAAAAATTTGTCTCCATAAATGAGGCAAAAGCCTTCTTTCACCCTGGCACAACGCTTGGCCTTGAGGCCTGTTTTACTAATTGCCCATCATTTATTTTAAATATAGAACCAAGGAATGAACAATCGGTGACTGTTTACAATTTTGTAAACCAGTATCAAAATCAAAAGTATCTTATACATCAAAGCGATAATAATACAATACAAAATTTGCAGCAATTGGATGAAATAATTCCCAATTTAAGTCACCCCAAATACCATGAATTAAGCGATACAATTAGAAAACAGTTTCCCGTTGCATCGTTTGGAGAATTAAGTAAAAAACTTTTGCAATTAATACAATGAACAGGCATGTCGAATAAAAACATAAAAATTGTGTGTTTACCCGTTGCCGGAATAAATGACCCAACACAATATTTAATGATTGAAGGTTTAAACGAAAACATCGACATAATTGCAATGAATGGAGTGGATGATAAATTCTTTGGCATTTTACGTTCGGCTATTAAGTATCAACCCGATTTTTTACACTTCGACTGGATTGAATGCTATTATTGGCGAAGAAATCTTGTTTTAACCTATCTTAATTTTCCTATTTTTTTTATTCAAGTAATGCTTTGTAAATATCTTTTTAAAATCCAAATTGTTTGGACCATACATAATTTATTACCGCACGACAGGAAATATCAACACTTAAAATTGCGCATTTTAAGTTGGTTTGCAAAAATTGTAAAATCAGTTAGGGTGTTGTCTCCCGAAAGCATAAGCAGTGTTTCTGAATTGTATAAAATTCCGAAATCCAAGATTCAATTTATTGGATTTGGTGATTATACAAAATACTATCCAAACGACATAAACAAGGAGGAGGCAAGAAAAAAATTAAATATTAGTGCTACCACAAAAGTTTTAATGACTATTGGTTCAGTTAAAGAATATAAGGGTATACCTGAATATCTGCGTGCTATTCAAACTCTAAGCAAATCCAACTTAAATATCTATATTGTGGGAAAATGTGTGAATAAAAGACTTGATGCCGAAATTAAATCTTTTGTTACATCTAATACAATTTACGTGAATACATTTATAAATAGTCAAGATTTGCAAATGTATTATAACGCAGCAGATATCATTGTATTACCTTTCTTAGACATTGAAAATTCAGGCTCCGTTGTTATGGCAATGGGATTTAAAAAACCTGTAGTTGCACCACAATCTCATGTGCTGAATGAACGATTAAAAGTGCAACTTAATTTGTTATACAAACCGGGACAATTAATTCAGACATTAAACACTGCTTTGGCTATGAGTGACAAATCATTAGAAGAAATAGGATTAAATAATTATAAACAATTGGAAGCATACAGATGGAGCGACTTTGGTAAATTGTTTTTTGAATTAAAAAATGGACATGTCGAGAATACCTCAAAATAAAATAATATTTTTTATTACAAGTGTTTTCGACAATCCGAATTCAGGACCTGCAACTTTTGCAAGAATATTACATAAATATTTTACCAGAGACGGTTTAAATTTTAAAATCATTACCTCTGATTGTGATAAGCCAGATAAAAATATTATAGTAATTTCTAAAACCCGAATAAAATCCTTGGTTTACTATAATTTGTGGAAAGCTGCCAAAAAGGAAATTAAAAAATATCCAGATAATGATATTATTATTCATTTCAATAATTCATTCCCTTACTTATTTTTCGGAAAAATAGGAGACAAATGCATAATTCAGGTTAATGACTATTATACAGCATCTTCTGGCCTGTATCAGTTTAAATTATTTAGACCAAGGCCGTTTATTAGGCATACATTGAGAAAATTTACCGAATCAATATCTATCAAAAAAGCTGATTTAATTGTCTTCAACAGCTATTTTACGAGAAATTTTTTAATTTCCACTTACAATATACCGCTTTTGCGCTGCGAAGTTGTATATAAAAGCGTTGACTTTGAAAAACTTAATTTTGATCATTTACCTGAAAAAATAAACGACATTCTGTTCATTGGCAATAATTATTATATAAAAGGATTAGACATTTTAATTGAAGCCATAGCGCTCTTTGAAATGCCTATTATTTTACATATAGTAGGTCCGGCTCAATTGGATGACCAACTCAATAAAAAAATTGAACAACTTCCTAAAAATATACAAATAATATTAGTAGGGGCGCTTGAGCAAGAAAATTTGTATAGCTTGATGCGCCAAGTTAAATTACTTGTTATTCCTGCAAGGGTAGAAGCACTTGGAGTTTCGGTAATAGAGGCATTAGGGATGGGCTTGCCTGCCATTACAAGTGGCTCAGGAGGATTAAAGGAAGTTTTAGAGGGATATCCTGATATTTGCTCGGATGAAAATAATTTAAATTCAAAACATCTTTTTAATCAAATAATGCTGATATTTAATAATTATACACAATATCAAGCGCTTTTTAATAAAGAACGGAATAAAATTAGAATAAAATTTAATGCAGAAACCATGGTAAAAAAATTGTATGCGCTTTATCACCAATAAAAGCACGCAATATATAGGTGTCTTGTTCTATATTTTTAGCATATTACATACGCTATCGTATACTACTGCTATTTTATATGGAATAACTCTCGATTATGAAAGAGCTGTATTTGGGCTATTACTTATACTTTTATTTTTCAAATACCTAGATACTAAAATCATTATTTACAATATCCTATTATTATATATTTATATCGTCTCATCATTTTTCAGCACCTATATAGGGGAACACATTTCGGAAGCACTTGGATTCATTCTTTACTATAACGTAATGTATATTTATTGGAAGTATTTGCATACCAAATATTCAAATCCTGCAGAGCTACTTCCAAGAATTTATATGTTTAGCGCTTTACCCTTATTAGTGTATTTGGTACCGCTACTACTAAATCCTCAATATATATCTCTCGATTTTTATACGAATCCAATATTGGAAACATTGGGTCTAAAATCTAGAACTATTGGTTGGTCGGCAGCATGTGCATTGCCTTTAATTTTCTATTGGTCAAAATCGCAAAATCTAAAAAAGGTTTTTTCAATGTTTTTAGCGTTAGTATTAATCATACTTGTGATAGGTTCAGGGTCAAGATCATCTATACTTGGGGTTTCAATTTTTATAGTATTAACAGTATTAAAATCGGATATTAGATATAAAATTTATTGGGCATTTTTATCTGTAATATTTGCAATAATTATTCTCAGCAAATCAGACGATCTCTCTTTAACGAGACGTGCAGAGTTGCAAGCTAAAGGTGTGTCGGATGATTCCTTTAGGATGAATTTGGCTACAGCAGTAGTCAATCATATTGGAGAAGATTTCCCGGAATCGTTATTTCCCGGAGGCGCAGGCTATGAAAATATACAAGTAACATTAAACAAATTTTTCACAACGCGCGGCTTTGGAACACACAATACTTATATCACATTGTTTTTGGCTTTTGGTATATTATCAATTGTGTTTTTCAAAGGAATGGTGTCAGGATTTTTTTATTTATATAAAAATAATCAATTTATAAATTATATTCCTTTTATAATAATTTCGTTTACAGAAGATTGTTTTGGACCAGGACAATTGCTATTTCCAATATTAATTACAATAATGATAGTTCCTAAAAAATGAAAAAGGCGCTTGTTATTTTACCGTACGCAAATGCGCATTTAGGATTATTTTTATCCTATGTAAAATCACACTTTGAAGTATCCTTCTATATTCATAAATCTGCTCATAAATATAGAAAGTATATAAGCGAAAACTCTCTAGAAATTGATTCAGAAAATTTAACAACAGTATTTAAAAAGATTAGAAAGGGCCATTATGAAGTAATTTTTACACAAGGCATTTTTTATAATTTTAGTCTGATTCTACATTTTACAAAAAAAACACCGATAATAATTCTGAGTGAAATGTTTAGAGAAGGATATGATCATGGTATAAAAGGATTAATTAAAAAATGGCATTTTTCACGACTTACAAAAATGAATTTTGTTTCAATATTTATGTTTGGGAGACCCATAGTAGAAGAACAATATAAAAAACTGACCAAAAATGCATTTCAGGCATATAAATATGGAATGTATCCGGATTTAGTGTTGGAAGCTAATGAAAAAAATGCAATCCACAAACCTGTAAGATTTGTTTTTGCCGGACAATTTATTAAAAGAAAGAACATCCAATTAATATTACAGGCAATAAAGTTAACAACAGCCTTTGAAGTTGAAGATGCTGAATTTATTTTTATAGGTGAAGGGACGGAAAAACAATATATAGAGCAAAATAATTTTGTAAAATGCACATCCACCTTAACAAAATCTAAATTAATATCTGAATTAAAAGTTACCGACATTCTTGTATTAGTGAGCGCATTTGAGGGCTGGGGTGCAATTGTGAACGAAGCTTGTTCCTGTGGATGTGCACTAATATTGGGTTCTAATATAGGTGCAGGAGAAGTCTTTTTGGAGGAAAACATTAATGGTTTGTATGTAAGTAAAAATGTTGAAGATATTTCAAAAGCATTTCAATATTGTATTTCAAATCCCGAAAAAGTTGAAAAAATGAAATTTGCTTCTCAATTAATATTTAGTAACAGATATCATGAGCATAATAATCTTTTGGGAGAAATAATTGCGCTTGCCTTATCCAAAAATATGACTAAAATATAAGTTAATAAAACTATTGAGACTATATACCCAAATATATTCAAAACTCCGAATTCTTAAACAATATGGTTTGAAATATAGTTTTGAACGCGGTATTTATACAATTCAACATGTGATGAAATTTTCAAAATCGCATAAAAAACTGCAATTACCTTCGCCAATAAGTAAAGAGGAGTGGTATAAACAAAAATCTGCCTTTATAATATTTGAAGAAAACAGCATTCAAATTACGCCTAAACCCAATATCATATTAAAATCAAGGGTTGACAATATTTTTAAAGGAATTTATCCATATTTTCAGACACTACAATTTGAATTGCATTCAAATCATAAATGGTTTTACAACCCGCTTTCCAAACAAGTGTATTTCAAGGAAAAACATTGGACAAAAATTGATGATTTTTCTACTCAAGCCGGAGATATTAAATTTGTTTGGGAATTATCGCGTTTTTGTTATTTATATCACATTATGCGTTATGATTTCCATTTTGCTCAGGATTCGTCAGAATTTGTTTTCAAGGAAATTCTGGATTGGGTAAAGGAAAATCCAAATGATTTGGGGCCCAATTATATGTCGTCTCAAGAGATTGCATTGCGATTGCTCAATTGGATTTATGCTTTAAATTTTTATCGAAATTCCATATCCTTAAGCGATAAAGATTTTAATATTATTAGTAACAGTATTTATTTGCAAAGTATTCACATAGAAAATGAACTTGAGTTTAGCAAAAAATTTGTGCGCAATAATCATTTACTAACTGAAGCATTGGCTTTATTTACTGTAGGATTGCAATTTCCTCAATTTGATGAAGCTGACGTATGGAAACAAAAAGGATATGCAATTTTTAATAATGAAATTGAATTTCAATTTGATGATGATGGCGCCTATTTACAGCATTCATTTAATTATCAACGTGTAGCGATGCAGTTGGCCACATGGTTTATTTCTTTATGCAAGAAAAATTCAATTTCAATTCCTGAAACTGTATCCGACAAGCTTAGTAAATCAGTTCAATTTATGCTGAATATGATTGGGGATAAAGAGTCAGGTCGTTTACCGCAATTTGGCAATAACGATGGTTCCTTATTTTTTCCACTGAATGATGAATTGCAAACAAATTATTATCCCCAAATACAAGCTTTAGCTAATGCTTTGAATTTAAAAATTGAAGAAAAACCCTATGAAGATACCTTCTGGTTTAACAGTGAAAATAAATTTGAACATAAATTTGAAACGCAAGCAGGCATAAGCAATAACAACTCAACAGGTTATTATGTAATACAAGAAAAAGAGGCAATGACATTTTTATGGTGTCCAGATTTAAAACATAGACCGGGGCAAAGCGATATGTTGCATTGTGATATTTGGTATAAAGGAGAGAATATTATGCGTGACAACGGCACCTACTTATATAACACTTCAAATCAAATGCGCAATTACTTTTTTGGCAGCAAATCGCATAATACCATTATGATTGAAGGAAGTGACTTAATGGAGAAAGGTGAGCGTTTTGTATTTTTCAATTGGCCAAAAAAATTTGGTGCGAGTGCAGAAGAAAATGAAGAAAATTATATTTTAACAGCAGCAATGCAATTTTTCCCCAAAGCAAAACATGCCATTGTTGTTAATAGAAAAGTTACCAAAATAAAAAATAAAGCACAGTGGGAAATTGAAGATAAAATCGAAAATAGCCTTGGCAAAAATTGGGTTCAAATTTGGAATATTGGAGATGCTTTTTTAGAAAAATTTGAAATAATAGCAACTGATGCTAATAAAAATAGTATCCAGTCAAAAATATTGGATAGTTTTACTTCTGATGGTTATGGAGATTTAAAGGCTGCACGACAAATCCATTTTTCATCAACAACCCATTTAATACACACTTTTATTACTTTAAAATAAAATGCGCATTTTACTCATACATCAATATTTTCAAGAAAATGAAGACCCAGGTGGGTTGCGATGGAATTCTATGGCGCACATTTGGGCAATAGAAGGACATGAAATTACTGTGATTGCAGGGATGACGCATTACACAAAAGGTATTAGAAACCCTAAATACAAGAATAAATATGTTTACGTTGATGATTTTGCCAAAAATATACAAGTAATTAGAACCCACGTTTCTGATTCGTATAATAATAATTTCAAAGGCCGGATGAAGGCCTATTTTTCATTTGTTTTTTCTGGAATTTATGGTGGATTATTTAAAGCAAAGAAAAAATACGACATCATCCTTGTAAGTTCGCCGCCACTTTCTGTCGGAATAATCGCTTTATTACTATCTTTCTTTAAACGTATCCCTTTAGTATTTGAAATTCGAGATCTTTGGCCTGAGTCTGCTATTGATACCGGGATTCTTAAAAACAAATTTATTATAAATTTATCCTACAGACTTGAAAAACGCATTTATAAAAAAGCAAAGCTAATAAATGTGCTTACACCTGCAATGCAAAAAGTATTAATTGAGAAAAAGGGTGTCGCTAAATCTAAGTTAATTTGCATTCCAAATGCAGCTGACTTTGAAATTTCCGATAAACTTTTAGCAGAATTTGATAGACCCTCTTTTAGAAAAGCATTAGCAATTGACGATAAATTAGTTCTCTGTTATGTGGGCGCTCATGGCTTAGCTAATCATTTAATTCAATTAGTAGAAACAGCAGAAATTTTAAAAGATGAACCTGTAGTTTTTATTTTATTAGGTGATGGGATGCAAAAAAACATGCTCATCGAAAAAGCAAATGAGTTACATTTAAAAAATATACTTTTTTTTGATTCAGTTACAAAATTAGATGCATTAAAATATATTATAAGTTCAGATATTGGATTATCTGTGCTCAAAAAAGCCGAAGCCTTTAAAACTGTATATTCAAATAAAACCTTTGATTATATGGCATGCAAAAAACCAATATTAATGGCTATTGACGGTATCTCAAAGGAGCTAATAGAATCCGCCAAATGTGGCAGTTTTGTAATTCCCGAAGACGCCAATGATTTTGCTCAAAAAATTAGAATGTATTTGAAAGACAAAAGTCTGCTATCTCATCAAGGCGAGAATGGATATGTCTATGCCAAAAATAATTTTGACAGAAATACATTAGCATTACAATATTTAAATCATCTCCAAATTCTTACTCATAAAAATTCTACATCACATGTATCGTAGGTACATAAAAGTATTTTTAGATTTTTGTTTGTCGATATTATTATTGATTGTTCTTTCACCCTTATATATCCTATTAATGATTGTTTGTTTTGTGGCTTTTCAAGGCAAAATATTTTTTAAGCAGCAGCGGGTTGGTAAAAATGATAGAATATTTACTATCTATAAATTTACAACTATGAAACCTGTTTCAATTATTTTAGCTGAAGATAAGGACAGGCTAACAAACATAGGAAAGATTTTGCGCAAATCTTCTTTAGATGAATTACCGCAGTTATTTAATGTAATTATGGGCAACATGAGCATAATTGGCCCCCGTCCACTATTGATTAAATACCTGCCTTTTTATACAGCTCAGGAGAGAATTAGACATACCGTAAAACCTGGAATTACTGGTCTTGCTCAAGTGAGAGGAAGAAATTTGTTGTCGTGGAATGAAAGGTTAAAACTCGATACTGAATATGTTAAAACTTTATCATTTAAAAATGATTGCATAATATTTATTAAAACTATTGAAAGCTTTATTACTGCAAAAAATGTACAAACAGATCCACGCACCTTTATGCGAGATTTAGACGCAGAGCGCACTGAAGGTTTTCAGGAACCAGAAAATAAAATTTAAAATTAACGAATTAGCGATTTCACATCAGCAAATTTTTCAATTACCTTTATCTCGGTAAAATCTTAAAATATGTCTAAACAACCCGTTTTAATTATTGGTGCATCAGGACACGGAAAAGTAATTGCCGACATATTTGAAAATGGCAACTCATATTTTATTGCCGGATTTATTGATGAAGCTAAGGAAATACAAGCTGCTCATGCAGGATATACAGTGTTAGGAAATGAAACGCATATCCCTGAAATTCTACTTCAGTTTCCTAGTTGCAAATTATTTATTGCTGTTGGTGATAATTGGGTCCGTCATTCCATTTATGAACGTATAACACAAAATAATAAAGATTTTGAGTTTGCTTCAGCGGTGCATCCAAATGCACAAATTGCTCATGATGTAACTATTGGAATTGGTGTTGCAATTATGGCAGGAGTAGTAATTAATAGTTCAACTGATATTGGTGATTTTGCAATCATTAATACAAAAAGCAGCGTAGACCATGATTGTTCGATTGGAAAATTTTCCAGCTTGGCTCCTGGCGTTATACTTGGAGGCGATGTGCAAGTTGGAAATTACACAGCAATTTCTATAGGAGCAATAATATCGCATGGTATTGCAATTGGAAATCATAACGTGATTGGCGCAGGTAGTCTGCTATTGGAAAATTGTGAGGATAATTCTATATTATTTGGTGTGCCGGCTAAGAATATTAGAAAACGCGAGGTTGGTGAAAAATATTTATAATGTAAACTCAAGTTTAGATGCGTAAAAACAGAATTTATTTATCGCCACCGCACATGGGAGGAAATGAATTAAAATATATTCAAGATGCTTTTGAAAGCAATTGGATTGCTCCCTTAGGTCCTCAGGTTGATGCATTAGAAAAGCAAATTGAAGATTTTATTGGCTACGGACATTGTGCTGTTTTAAGTACCGGAACTGCAGCAATACATTTAGCATTAATATTATTGTCAGTTCAGGAAGGTGATTATGTAATCTGCCCTTCGTTTACCTTTTCTGCATCTGCAAATCCAATTTTATACCAAAAGGCAGTACCAATCTTTGTTGACAGCGAGTTGGACACTTGGAATATGGATCCCATTGAATTAAAAAAAGCGATTGAATTTGGTATTTCAAAAAATAAAAAACCGAAAGCAATTATATTGGTGCATTTATATGGTATGCCTTGTAATATTTCAAAATTAATTTCTATTGCAAAAACATATGATATTCCTGTTATAGAAGATGCTGCAGAATCATTAGGGTCAAAATACCAAAATGTATTTACAGGAACATTTGGAGATTTCGGCATTTTATCTTTTAATGGCAATAAAATAATTACAACTTCTGGAGGAGGGGCGATTATTTCTAAAAATAAAGCAGCTATTGCAAAAGCAAAATTTTTAGCGACACAAGCGCGTGACAAGGCTGATCATTATCAGCATTCAGAAATTGGATATAATTATAGAATGAGTAATATTTGCGCTGCAATAGGTTGCGGACAAATGGAAATTTTAGAGACGCGTATTCAACAACGCAGAAATAATTATACTATTTACGCATCCCATTTATCAAATATACCAGGTATTGATTTTCTCAAAGAGCCTGATGGTTTTTATAGTAATAGATGGCTGACCACTATTCGCATAAATAAAAATATGACCCAAAAAACTCCAATAGACATTTTTACATATCTTGAAAAAGAAAACATTGAATCTAGACCGGTATGGAAACCTTTGCATTTACAACCTGTATTTGCAGGTTTTCCTAGTTTTTTAAATGGCAACAGTGCAGCAATTTTTGAGAACGGTTTATGTTTACCTTCAGGCTCAGCATTAACAGAAAATGATATCATTGAAATATGCAATTTGATTAAAGTTGCCTTATCGAAATAGCTTACAGCGTTAATCGTAAGAACATTTTGATTTAAAATACCATATTTCGTTTAACTTTGTTACAGAAGTAAGGATTTTAATCAATCCAACAAGAACAAAACAAACCGCAAAGCGTAAATCAGCGTCCTATGAATAAGCATAATTTATGGCTGATAGTATAAAAAACTATATAAACCGCAAATTCGGCACTCAAATACTTTCTAAATGGATTGTATTAGCATTTGATATTGTAATAACCATTTTTACTTATGGTTTAGCATATATTTTACGTTTTAATTTTGATGTAGGTATCATACATTTTTCCGATTTTGTCAACCATACGCTTATTACAAGCGGAATTTTTGCGCTTTCCTTTTTAATTTTCAAATCATATGATGGCATTATTCGGCATAGTGGGA
>JBBRGZ010000049.1:0-15342 GCA_038223395.1 Chitinophagales bacterium | reverse complement strand
GATGTGTTAAATAGTGAAGAAGCGCGCATTGAAGCAGCAGGAAATGATGTAAGTTTTTTGCACGTGTGTAAACCGGAAATTGATTTACCTGAAAATGTCGGACATTATGACGATGCAGTATATGCAAAGGCTGTAGAAAATTGGAAAAGATTTCAAGGGGATGGCACATTTAACCAAGATGATATGCCTTGTTTATATGCATACCGCCAGATTATGAACGGACATTCACAAGTGGGTTTAGTTGCAAACTCGAGTATTGAAGATTATTTTAATAACATTATTAAGAAGCATGAGTTTACACGTCCTGAAAAGGAAAATGATCGTATAAGACACATGTTTGAACTACAATGTCACCCAGAGCCTGTGTTTTTAACCTATCCAGATGTTGTAGAAGTTGATACTATTATGGATGCTGTAACTGCAAAAACACCAGTTAATGATTTTACAACCGAGGATGGTATTCAACATACATTTTGGGTTATTGATAACGATGAACAGATTGCGAGACTTACTCAATTATTTGAGCAGGATGTGCCATTTACTTATATCGCGGATGGACATCACCGCAGTGCTTCTAGTGCAAAGGTTGGAAAACGTATGGCCGAGGCAAATCCAAATCACACAGGCAATGAGGAATATAATTTCTTTTTAAGTGTAATTTTTCCAGCAAGTCAGTTAATGATTATGGATTATAATCGTGTAATTATTGATTTAAACGGACATACTGAAGAGAACATTTTAAAGGCGCTAGATACACATTTTATAGTTGAAAAAGTAGCATCTACTTATAAGCCTGAATACTTGCATACTTTCGGAATGTATATCAATGATAACTGGTATAAACTTACAGCAAAATCAAATGCGTATAATGATAATGATCCGATAGAAGTTTTGGATGTAACCATATTATCGAAACATATTCTTGATCCGATTTTTGATATTAAAGATCAACGCACAGATACAAGAATTGATTTTGTTGGAGGCATAAGAGGATTGGGTGAACTTGAAAAACGCGTTAATAGCGGTGAGATGAAAATTGCTTTTAGTTTATATCCGGTTTCTATTCAGCAATTAATTAATATTTCTGACTCAGGAAATGTGATGCCACCAAAAAGCACTTGGTTTGAACCAAAATTACGCAGCGGATTAATTGTGCATACATTTTAAGTGAAAACAATTTTATTTAATTCTGATTACGAATATCATTTATGAAATTTAATACCAAAGTAATACACGCAGGAATAGAGCCGGACCCTTCAACCGGAGCTATTATGACTCCAATTTTTCAAACTTCGACCTACGTTCAAAATGCACCTGGCGATCATAAGGGATATGAATATGCGCGCACACAAAATCCGACAAGAGATGCATTGCAAAACAATTTAGCAGCCCTTGAAAATGGAAAATTCGGTATTTGTTTTTCAAGTGGATTGGCAGCATCAGATGGCATTATTAAATTATTTAGTGCGGGTGATGAAATTATTTCTACTAATGATTTATACGGTGGAACATATCGTGCATTTACAAAAGTGTATGCGCGTTTTGGGATGAAATTTCATTTTGCTGATTTAACAAATCCTGAAAATATTTTACCACTTATTAATTCTGCAACAAAACTTATTTGGATTGAAACACCAACTAATCCCATGCTGCAAATTATAGATATTGCTGCTGTATGTAAAATTGCTAAAGCGCATAATATTTTAGTTTGTGTTGATAATACTTTTGCATCACCTTATTTACAAACGCCCCTTGATTTAGGTGCAGATATTGTGATGCATTCTGCAACAAAATATCTGGGTGGACACAGCGATGTTATTCACGGTTGTGTTATTGTAAAAGATGATGCCCTTGCAGAACAATTATATTTCATACAAAATGCAACGGGTGCTGTGCCGGGTCCGCAGGATTGTTTTTTGATTTTGCGCGGAATAAAAACATTGCATCTACGCGTGCAGCGGAGTTGCGAAAATGCGGAAAAAATTGCTTACTTCTTAAAAGGTCATGATGCAGTAGAAAAGGTATACTGGCCGGGATTTTCCGATCATCCAAATCACGCAATTGCGGCAAAACAAATGCGTATGTTCGGTGCGATGGTTTCTTTTACTTTAAAAGGTGATGATTTTGCAAGAGCACAAAAAATATTATCTTCAACACATTTATTTTCGCTTGCAGAAAGTTTAGGTGGTGTTGAAAGTTTAATTGGTCACCCCGCAAGTATGACACATGCCTCAATACCTAAAGAAGAAAGATTAAAAAACGGATTAGTAGATTCGCTAATTCGATTGAGTGTTGGAGTTGAAGATGTGGAGGATTTAATTGAAGATTTGCAAAACGCATTAAATTAAAAACCATAATTTTAAATAAAATTTATTCTGATGGATTTCAATACACTTGCACTTTTTTTTCTAGCGATAGGGCCAGCTGCAGCAATTATAATCTTTTTTTATGCAAAGGATAAAAACGACAGAGAACCTTTTGGCGTATTATTGCGCAGTTTTTTAGCAGGATGTTTTAGTGTGTTGCCTGCAATTGTTTTAGAAGGCGCACTGCCAATGCTTGTTCCTGGCAGCTCGGGTGGTTCTCTCATTTCGATTGCAATTTATACTTTTATTGTTATTGCTGCAAGTGAAGAATTTTCGAAATTTGTTTTTTTGCGTTATTACGCATATAAAAAGCCTTCGTTTAACGAACCTTACGACGGAATTATGTATGCTATTATGGTTGGAATGGGGTTTGCAACGGTTGAAAATTTGATGTATATTTTTGGCGCAGATTCAATAGGTGGTGCATGGGGAACAGCGGGTTTACGCGCGGTAACAGCAGTACCCGCTCATGCTACTTTTGCTGCAGTAATGGGTTATTATGTTGGCCTTGCAAAATTTAGCAAAGGGAAGGAAGTGCAGATGATGTTTAAAGGTTTTTTAATGGCAACTATTCTGCATGGTTTTTATGATTTTTTCCTTTTTCAGAATTTGACTGTAGGATTATATATTGGAGCAGTTGTATCTTTAATTTTCGGTGTGCGATTTACATTGCGTGCAATGAAATTACACAAACAAAATCCAAATGCACAAGGATTACATGCAGATGCTTTGGATACTGTTGCAATGGAAAATTACGATTCCAAGGGATTTGATGCACCAACAAAACCTAACTAGGTAAATGATAAAAAATCATGCTGCATTAAAATTATATTTAGATAAACAATATCATTTATATAACAAACCTGATTTTATTTTAAATGATCCAATTTCTATACCGCATCGCTTTTCAAAATTGCAGGATATTGAAATTATTGGATTTTGGACTTCCGTTTTGGCTTGGGGACAAAGAAAAACAATTATTAATAGCGCCAATACTTTAATCCAATTAATGGATAATGCGCCTCATGATTTTATTATAAATTATACTGAAAACGATTTGTTTCGATTTTCTGAATTTAAACATCGCACTTTCAATTTAACTGACACCCTATATTTTTTGCATTATTTTAAAAAATTTTATTCTTCTCATACTTCTTTAGAGGAAGCTTTTCTTTTTGAGGGATTTGAAATGGAAGAAACTGTGGAAAATATGCTTCGAAATTTCCACATACAATTTTTTGATGATATAGATGCACCGCATCGCACGCGTAAACATATCCCTACACCTGCTTCAAAAAGCACTTGTAAAAGAATAAACATGTTTTTGAGGTGGATGGTGAGAGAAGATACCTCGGGAGTAGACTTTGGAATATGGAAAAAAATAAAGCCTAAACAACTCATTTGCCCATTGGATGTGCATGTTGAGCGTGTTGCACGCAAATTGAACCTGATTGAAAGGAAACAAACTGATTGGCTAACGGCATTGGAGTTAACGAAAAATTTAAGTGCATTTGATGTTAATGATCCTGTAAAATATGACTTTGCCTTGTTTGGCACAGGCGTTATAGAAAAAAATGGCATGATATTTTAGATATAGCAGCTACAAACTAATCTATTATCTTCTACATGGTTACTACAAAAAACTGGATGGAAACAATGATGAGCGATATTGCCCGCATGGGTGAGTTGGATATGGAAGAAAATTCTATACATATTGCTGATCAAGAAACTCTTAAAAAAAACCTGGTTGAGGTAATTACATATCTAATTGACCATAATTTTGAAAAATTATTATTAATTTTATATCGTATTGATGTTGATGAAGAAAGGGCAAAAAAGCTTTTAGCCAAAAATCTACCTGAAGCAGCACCCGAAGTTCTTGCAGAATTAATTATTCAGCGCCAAATTAAAAAAGAAGAGGTAAAAAGGTCTTTTCAACAATCTGCAGCAGAATTTACTGACGATGAGGATTTGAGGTTGTAATCATTACAAACGCGAATTGTGTTATTTTAGCATGTAATAAAAATTTTAGCCACAAGCTACATGCTTTCACTACTAAAAAAATACCCTTACTGGTTTGCCTTTTTAGCAATTCTGATTTTGCAGAGTTGTATTATTTTAATTACCGGATTCAACGGATATTTCGGGCAAGATAGTTACGAATATCTAAAAACTACACGCGAAATACACGCCTATTATTTAGGTGGGTCCAAACCCACTTATTCAGTTTTTCCGGGCATGTATGCTATAGTTTGCAGTTTATTCATGTTTGTTTTTCCAAATGCCATTTTGTTACTTCAGGTAGTTTCAATGTTAAGTTTATTTTTTGTTTTTTATTTTCTACGCAAGGTTCTGATTTTGCTATTTGATAAGGACAAATATATAGATGCTTATCTCTTTTTATTTTTGGTGTTATCGCCCTACCTATTGCGTTTTAGTATAATAAGTATGAGCGATATGTTTGGTATTGCTTTGTGGGTTGCATCCTTATATTTTGCATTAAAGTTTCAAAAATTATTAGGTGTAAAATATTTACTGCTTTGTGTATTATTTGCAGGGGCGTCAGTTATGACAAGGTATACAGCTATAATTGTCGTTATTCCAATTGCTTTTATTTGCTTACAAACGCTGATTAAAAACAAAAAAATAATTTTACTATTTCCTGCATTTATCGTGTTTGTTTTGAGCAGTTTGCCTGATTTTATTTTAAGGCAAAGATTGTTTTTCTGGGATTTTAGTAATTCGACACCTGCATTTTCGTATTTTTATTTTTTGGACCAATATCATTTATCTAATTTCTTTAAACGCGATTTTTACAATTTAGATGGTTGGCAACATTATGCCGTTCCGAATATTATTTATGTGTTCGAAATTTTTATTCATCCTGCATTTATTTTTGTTGGGACATTGTTTTTGGTGTTTGTTAACAAAGAGCGATTAAAAAATACAAATATTCAATTTATAATTGGTGGTATTATTTTTTACCTCTTATTTCTTGCGGGTAATGCTTATCAGGGTGATAGGTATTTGATGTTTGTTTTGCCTTATGTTTTAATATTATATTATCCGGTGTTTTTATATATAATTAACAAATTTGAGTTCGTTTTACGGTTTAAATATGTGTTGTTTTGGGGAATTTTAGTTGTTCAATTAGGCTTGTTTTTTTATTCTTTTAAAGTGATATTACAAACAAATAGAAATGAGCAAGAGATTGGCAAATACATGGCAGAATTACCTCAGAATATCGCAATTTTTACTTTTTCGTTAGATGGGCCTTTGCATATGTATAATGATGAAGTAAAAATATTTGATATCTATTCGAACGTAATTAGCAATAGTATTTCAGAAGGATATTTATTATTTAATTACTCTGCGTTTTCAGAACAATTTGAAGGATTAAATCCGATGTTGAATTACCGATATTTGGAATCAAACTATAGCTTAAAAGCAGTGAAAGAATTTGATTTAGGTTGGAAACTCTATTCAATTCAATAGGTAATTCCCGCATTGATTTTTGTATTTTTGCAGTCAAAATAATACAATATGGAAGTGGATTCAAATGACCCGAAATTACGTTCGTGGGTTCCCGTTGATGCAGAAAGTGATTTTCCTATTCAAAATTTACCTTTTGGTATTTTTAAAAAACCAGATACACATCCGCGCGTTGGAGTTGCGATTGGAAATTTTGTTTTAGACCTTCATGCATTAAATGAAGCCGATTTTTTTAGTGCCCTTGGGTTGACCAGTTCCGTTTTTTATACGCATAATTTGAATGCGTTAATTGCAGAAGGCAAGTTTAAGTTACGCGCATTGCGGTTTGCTATTTCTATGCTGCTGCGCAGCGAAAATGAGACATTAAAAAATCACCAGGATATATATCGCAGATTTTTAATTCCCATGAATGAAGTGGAGATGTTGTTGCCAATTGATGCCGGAGATTATACTGATTTTTATTCCAGTGAACAGCATGCTACTAATATTGGAAAAATGTTTAGGCCCGATAATCCGCTGCTTCCAAATTGGAAACATATGCCGATTGGTTATCACGGTCGCAGTTCGTCTATAGTAATAAGTGGAACAGAAATTACAAGACCTAAAGGGCAAATTATTTTTAAGGATGGCGATAATCCGGTATTTTCTAAAACAAATCAATTGGATTTTGAATTAGAGATGGCATTTATTACACATCAAGGAAAGCCCTTAGGCGAATCGATATCTGTTGAAGAGGCAGAAGATTTTATTTTCGGAATGGTAATTTTTAATGATTGGAGTGCTCGCGATATTCAACGTTGGGAGTATGTGCCTTTAGGACCATTTTTGGGAAAGAATTTCGGTTCCACTATTTCGGCTTGGGTGGTTACTCTTGATGCTTTAGAACCATTTAAAACAGCAGGTGTTAAACAAGAACCGGAAGTTTTAGATTATTTAAAATTTACCGGCGATAGAAATATAGATATTAATCTCGAAGTACATATTCAACCGGAATTTGCAGAAGCATCTTTGGTAAGTACATCCAATTATAAATATTTATACTGGAACATGGCGCAACAATTAGCGCATCAAACTGTTAATGGTTGTAATGTTAGAGCTGCAGATATTTATGCTTCAGGAACAATTAGTGGAAACGACCCAAGTAGTTTTGGAAGTATGATGGAACTTACTTGGCGAGGTGAACATCCCCTAACAATGAAAGATGGCAGTGAAAGAAAATTTATTCATGATTTTGATACGATAATTATGAAAGCATATTGTAAAAAAGATGGAATTAGAGTTGGATTTGGTGATGCGCGAGGAAAAATAATGCCTGCCTTAAAAAATTAATTTTATTCAGAAAATATATTTTATCCATGTTGCGAATTAATCCGGAAGAAGTTTCAAAACCGAAAATGCATCAATATTTACTTGGTGCAATATCCCCTAGACCCATTGCATTTGCAAGCACAATAGATGCATCAGGAAATCCGAATTTAGCGCCCTTTAGTTTTTTTAATGCCATGGGAAATAACCCACCTACTGTAGTGTTTTCGCCTGCACGCAGTGGAAAAGATAATACAACAAAAAACACATTAGACAATATTGAAGCAACACGTGAAGTGGTAATTAATATTGTTAATTACGCCATATTAGAACAAATGAGTTTGGCGAGTGCTCCATTTGAAAAGGGTGTAAATGAATTTATTAAATCGGGATTAACACCAATTGCATCCGAAAAAGTGAAACCATTTCGTATTAAAGAAAGTATAGCACAATTAGAGTGTATTGTGCGCGATATTTATTATACGAGTATGGAAGGTGGTGCTGCAAATATTATTATTTGTGAGGTAGTTTTAATGCATATAGATGAATCTATTTTGGATGATAACGGCAGAATGGACCCACTTAAAATGGATTTAGTAGCGCGTATGGGAGGTGATTATTATTGCAGAGTTATTCCGGAATCTCTTATCACATTGCCGCAACCAAAAGAAGCAAATGTGATTGGTGTTGATGCCTTGCCGATTGCAATTCGCAACAGTAAAATTTTAAGTGGAAATGATTTAGGAAAATTGGGTAGTTTGCATAAGATGCCATCAGAAGAAGAAATCGCAATTATTAAAAATTCACTTTCCGGTAATGCAGATGCTGATGCAATTCATAAAATGGCGAAACAAAAAATTCAAGAGAATGCCGTTGATGATGCTTTAAAAATGTTGATGAGTATTTAATAATTTATTTCCAAACCGGTAGTTGGGCAGGCATACTTTTTTTCACTTTTTTCCACTCTATTGGCTTAACTATTGTTTCGTAGATAAAAGAAATCGGGTTCATTATAGGATTTGGGTCTTTAGGCACAGTATCAATTTGCCAAGGGCTTTTTAATCCGGGAATTGGCTCCATTCTATATTCCATATTTTCCTGATAGGCAAGAAATGCATCTCTAAAATCTTCGGGACTTGGCCAAGGGTAAATTGTAACTCCTTCGAGTGTAATTGTATCTTTATTTAATAATACAGCAATTGACGTAATTTTATCGGAACCTGTATCTGGAACAACATAATATTTAGATTTAAAGCCTAATGCTGAGAATTGGAGTGTATCAGTTTTTGCAACTACTATGGAAAAAAACCCTTCCATGCTTGCATTTACACCGCGAAAATCATTTTGGTCAATTATTGCAGCATAGGGAATTGGCATATTTGTTTGTTCATCGGTAATTATTCCTGAAAGCTGAATGAGATTATTTTGCGCAGAAAGCTTTGAAAATGAAAAACAAAATAGGATAAAGGGAAGCAAGAATTGTATTTGATTTGTGCGCAGCGACATTTAAAGAGTTAACGAATATTGCTGCAAGTTATGATTTGTTAGCGAATAATTAGTAAAATTTGCAGAGAAATTAACCTAAATTAACCGTTATGAAACCAGTAGAAGGCAATATTCATCACATGCGCGAAAATTATGAAAGTGGAAAACTCGAAATTTCGGGTATGTATCCATCGCCGTTGGCACAATTTGCGTTTTGGTTTGAGGAAGCCGGGAAAGCAAATATTGCAGAGCCGAATGCAATGGTTTTATCAACAGTTTCTGCTGAAGGAAAACCTTCTTCAAGAGTAGTTTTATTAAAAGAATTTACAGGAACCGGATTTATTTTTTTTACAAATTATGCAAGTAAAAAAGGAAATGATTTGGAACACAACTCCAATGCATGTATTAATTTTTGGTGGGGAACATTAGAACGACAAGTGCGTGTGAATGGTAAAGCAGAAAAAATATCGGCAAAAGAAAGTGACGATTATTTTTATTCTCGTCCTTTGGGCAGTCAAGCGGGCGCCATTATTTCTCCTCAGAGTAAAGAAATTGAAAGTAGAGAATGGTTGGAACAAAAATTTATTGAAATACAACTTACCAATCAAATAAAGAGACCTGAACATTGGGGAGGGTATATTTTAATTCCAGAAACTATAGAATTTTGGCAGGGCAGGTCGAACAGGTTACACGACAGATTATTGTATGAAAAAGATGCAAGCGGAAATTGGATTATTAAGAGACTTGCACCTTAAAATTTATTTAATAATATGATCATTTAATGCCTCATTTTCTTTTGAAAGTAAAGCATTCCAATTGCCCAATAGTGTTTTATTTTGAAGGCCGATTTTAAGTAAATCTAAATAGATATTTCTATCCATATTTTTTGCACCAAGTGTTGCCAAATGCGGATTGTAGACTTGACAATCTAGCATTGTAAAATTTCTTTTTTGCAGCGCTTTTGCCAAAAATATAAAGGCATATTTACTCGCATTGCTCACTTTGCTGAACATGCTTTCGCCGAAAAAACAAGTTCCCATACTTACCCCATATAATCCTCCAACTAATTTTTTATTTTCAAAAACTTCAACCGAATGCGCCAAGCCTTTTTCGTGCATTTTTAAGTATGCATTTATAAAATTTTCGTCTATCCAAGTTTCATCTTGGTCTTTACGTTTTACTGTTTTACAATTTTTAATAACCTGTTTAAATTTTTGATCGTATGTAACTGTAAATGTATTTTTTTTGATGAGTTGTTCCATACTTTTGGAAACTTTGAGTTCTTCAAGTATTAAAACGCATCTTGGATCAGGACTAAACCAATAGACTTCGTCGTCCAAAATAAACCATGGAAAAATACCATTACTATAAGCTAAAATTAATCTTTCGTAAGAGAGGTCTCCACCAATTGCTAAAAGTCCATCCGGATTAGCAAGGTGAGGTTTCGGGAAGCGTAATTCTTCATCTAACTGCCAAACAGGCATATTTTATTATTCTATTGTAGCATTAATACCCCTATCTACAAGTTGCTCGCGCATAGGTCTAAGCATTTCGCGCATGCCTTGTTGAACGGCATATTTACCTTTAAAATGGATTATAAAAGCACATTGTTCTGCTTGTTCTGCGGTATGTTTACAAATCTCAACGAGACTCTCAATTACCCATTGAAAAGTATTCACTTCATCGTTGTGCACTACAAGCCTTGCGCCCGTAATATCTCCGATAAGTTCTTCTACATCAATCCTTTCGTCTGTTAAAATAGCTCCCATTGCGTTGACTAATTTAAAGCAAATATACTGGTTTTTGTTCAATTTCGGAAGGCTTAAGGGTGAGAAATGTGGCTTTTGAGCATTTTTTTGGGATGAAATGCTTACCCATTTTAGCAAACAAAATAAATTACCTTTTATACAAACTCTTGCAGTTAACATTTGTTCTTAAAAGGCAAATAATAATTTTTATCGCAAAGAATAACATAAACTCAAGGGGTTTCTATATTAGAAAGCTGTTAATGTATTACCTTTAAATAAATACAAGCTCAAAATGAAAAAAGGATATGATTATGGGATGGTTGGTCTCGGTACAATGGGAGGCAACTTGGCTTTAAATATGAATGATAATGGATTTAGTGTTTGCGGATACGATAAGGATGAAAAAAAGGTTACCGGATTTTTGGAGCATGGCGATGCTGAAAATATTTATGCAACAGCAGATATAAAAACATTTACAGATTCGCTACAATCGCCGAAAGTAATTATTTTGTTAGTTCCTGCAGGTAAAATTGTGGATGCAGTGATTTCAGATTTGTTGCCGTTTCTAATGGAAGGGGATATTATAATTGACGGAGGAAATTCACATTTTACAGATACGCAAAAAAGAATTTTAGATCTTGCGGATAAAAAAATAGATTTTATGGGCGTTGGTATTTCTGGCGGAGAACACGGAGCGCGTTTTGGACCGAGTATAATGCCAGGAGGTTCTGTTGATGCTTATAGTATTGTAGAAAAAATGTTAGTAGCAATTTCTGCAAAGGTAGATGATGTGCCTTGCGTTGCATATATGGGAAAAGGTGCTGCAGGCCATTATGTAAAAATGGTACACAATGGTATTGAATACGGTATGATGCAATTAATTGCAGAAACATATCAATTATTAAAGGTAAACTTAGAACTTGATAACGATGCAATGCACAAAATATTTGCGCAATGGAATAAGGGTATTTTAAAATCGTATTTAATTGCAATTACAGCTAATATTTTTGTGCAAAAAGATGATTTAAGTGATAAACAATTGATTGATGTAATTAAAGATACTGCCCAACAAAAAGGCACCGGTGGCTGGACATCACTTGAGGCATTAGAATTACGCGTGCCAATTCCAGTTATTGATTTGGCAGTTGCTATGCGCGATATGTCGGCTTATGAAAATATACGCAGCGAAGCACATCAATTATTGAAAGGCCCAACAATAGAAATTTTTCAAAATACACAGGGTTTTATTGACAGTTTAGAACGTGCGCTGTATTTTAGTTTTATCTCAACATATGCGCAAGGATTTGCATTATTATCAGCGGCATCGGAGCAGTATCAATTTAATTTGAATCTAAAAAACATCGCAACAATATGGCGTGGAGGATGCATAATTCGTTCTGCTATTTTAGAAGATATTCGTTTTGCTTTTTCTGAAAACGATAAATTATCTTCCTTATTATTAAATAAGGAGATTGCGAAAAAATTAATTGAAAATCAGGATAGCGCAAGGTCTGCAGTAATTTCTGGGGTAAAAAACGGGTTGCCAATAGCGGGATTAATGAGTGCTTTATTATATTTTGATGCATTCAGAAATATTGCAATTCCGGCAAATTTAATTCAGGCACAACGCGATTTTTTTGGAGCACATACATATGAGCGTATTGATAAAGAAGGTAAATTTCACACAAATTGGAATCAAATTAATTAATTATGGAAACAAAAATTAAAATCAATCCTACAATTATAGTTATACTGGGAGCAACGGGTGATTTAACGTGGCGAAAACTTATTCCCGCATTGTATAATTTGTATTTAGATAAATGGGTTCCTGATGAATTTGCTGTTATTGGTGTAAGTCGTCAAGTAAATACATTAGCTGCTTTTCATAAAAGGTTGAATCAAGGTGTAGATAAATTTTCGCGACGCGGAAAATCGAAAAAAGCGCAATGGGATGTCTTTGCTGAATCAATTACTTATTTAAGCGGTGATTTTAATAATAAAAGCACATATTCAGCAATAGAAAAACAAATAATAAAACTCGAAAAGAAGTGGAAGGTGGAAGCGCAGCGTGTTTTTTATCTAGCAGTGCCTCCGAATGGTTTTGAAACCATTTCGAAGCAGCTAAGTGCTTCAGGTTTATGTAAAAAAAGTTCCGGTAGTCGCATTGTTATTGAAAAACCTTTCGGTCATGATTTACCTTCAGCAAAAAAATTAAATGATTTAATGCATGGCATGTTTGATGAAAATCAAATATTTAGAATTGACCACTACCTTGGAAAAGAAACTGTGCAAAATATTCTTGCATTTCGGTTTGCAAATGCCATGTTTGAACCTACATGGAATCGCAATTATATAGATCATGTTCAAATTACAGTTGCCGAGCAATTGGGTGTAGAAAACAGAGGAAATTATTATGAAACTGCAGGCGCATTGCGCGACATGATTCAAAATCATATATTACAATTATTGTGTTTAATTGCAATGGAGCCACCTGTTTCATTTGATGCAGATGAGGTTCGCAACAAAAAAGTTGACGTATTAAATGCACTGCGTAAAATTCGTCCCGAAGAAGTGCGGCAGCAAGCGGTTCGCGGACAATATGGCTCAGGTTGGATAGAAGGAAAAAAAGTAAAAGGATATAGACAAGAAAGTGATGTAAATCCTGAGTCAACAAAAGAAACTTTTGCTGCAGTAAAATTATTTATAGATAATTGGAGATGGCAGGGAGTACCTTTTTATTTGCGTACCGGTAAACGCATGAACGAAACTGCATCGGTAATTACTATTCAATTTAAGCCTGTTCCACACCAGTCGTTTCCACCAGAGGCAACTGGAAATTGGCAATCAAATAGACTTGTTTTAAGTATTCAACCCCACATGGGAATTCGCATGCGTTTTCAGGCAAAACGTCCGGGGCTGCAAATGATTTTATATCCTGTTGATATGGAATTTAATTATAATACTTACTATACCTCAGGCACTCCCGAAGCATATGAAACATTATTATTAGATATTATGGAAGGCGATTCCACGTTATTTATGCGCGCCGATCAGGTTGAAGCTGCGTGGAAAGCATTGATGCCAATTATTGATGCGTGGGAAACAAATCCTTCAGTTAACTTTCCAAATTATGAAGCCGGCATGCAAGGCCCCGAGGATTCGGAGGCGCTTATTGCAAAAGACGGTCATAGTTGGAGCATTTTACCCGGCGATAACAAATGAATACTGAAATAAAAAATACCATAGAAATTTTTGAGACAGCCGATGCGCTTTCTCATGCTGCTGCAGAACGCATTGTTTTTCTAGCAGATAAATATATTAATGCAAGAGGAAAATTCTCGCTCGTTATTTCGGGAGGAAGTACACCACAAAAATTATTTAAATTATTGGGTAGCGAGCAATATAAAAATAAATTTGATTGGAAAAATATTTTTATTTTTTGGGGTGATGAAAGATTTTTGCCATTAACAGATTCTCAAAATAATGCGCACCAGGCAAAGATATTATGGTTAGATAAAGTGCCTATTCCGAAGGAAAATATTTTTACTATTCCAACACAACTATCCCCAATGGAAACAGCAAAAAAATATGAAGGCTCAATAAAACATTTTTTTGGGCCGGAACCTGCCTATTTCGATTTAATTTTATTGGGATTAGGTGAAAATGGGCATGTTGCTTCACTTTTTCCAAAAACTGAAGTGCTCAATGAAAAACGAGCCGGTATTCGCGCATTGTATATTAAGGAAGTGAATATGTATCGTGTCACTTTTACAACAGCTTTAATTAATCAGGCGCATCATATTTTATTTTTAGTAAGTGGAAAAAGTAAGGCCGAGATAGTAAAAAAGGTATTAATAGTTTCTGAAGAAAATGGTAAATATCCTGCACAAATGATTCAACCATTAAATGGTGAATTGCAATGGTATTTAGATAAAGATGCAGCTTCAGAAATTGCAAATTAATTTTAGATAGTAATTTGCACATCGTGTGTTTTTTCATCATCAATTAATTCTAAGGTATTTCCTTCTATTATTTTTCCATCTAATACAAACTCAGTTATTCCGTTATTTTGTTTTTGAGAAACGATGATATTATAATAGGTGTTTTTAAATTGGTAAGTAACACTAAAACTATCCCAAGAATTTGGAACACATGGATTAATTGTTAGCTTATCTCCTACTCTTTGCAATCCAATAAAGTTTTCAGTAATCAATCTGTAAAGCCAGCTAGCTGAACCAGTATACCATGTCCAACCGCCTCGTCCTTCGTGCTGCATTCCTGCATATACATCTGCTGCTAGTACATAAGGTTCTACTTTATATTTTGCTATTTTAACTTTTGTAGTTCCGTGATTAACGGGATTAATCATGTTGAGTAATTCCCATACTTTTTCGTTATTTTTTAATTTAGCAAAAGCCATAATTAACCAAACAGCGGCATGTGTATATTGTCCACCATTTTCGCGAACGCCGGGAACGTATCCTTTAATATATCCGGGATTTAAATTTGATTTATCAAATGGTGGATCAAGTAATTTTATAATGCCGCTCTCTTTTTTTACTAAATGCTGATATGCAGATTCTAATGCAATTAAGGTGCGTTTTTCTTCCCCTGCGTTTGAAATTACAGACCAACTTTGTGCTATTGAATCTATGCGGCATTCATCGTTTTTAGCTGAACCAAGTTCTGCTCCATTATCAAACCATGCGCGTTTATACCAATTGCCATCCCAACCATTTTTTTGAATATTAATTTTCAATTTTTCAGCTTGTTGTTTGCAAACTTCTGCAAATTCTTCATCACTTTTCAATTTTGCGATTTCAATAAATCGAATTAAAATATCATACAAGAAAAACGCAAGCCATACACTTTCTCCCTTGCCTTCATTTCCTACTTTATCAAATCCATCATTCCAGTCGCCAGTGCCAATTAATGGCAACCCATGT
>JBBRGZ010000048.1:0-15483 GCA_038223395.1 Chitinophagales bacterium | reverse complement strand
TGTTACATTTTCATTAAATAAAATTGACGCATAAAAATAATTAATAGTATAAAAGGAAGTATCCAGCAATTGAATATTCGGTGTTGCGGTACTATCTGATTGCTGTAGAATTTGTGTTACCCTTAAACTCCCCGGTATAATACTCAAGCTATCTAAAATTAGAGTTTGATTGGAAACAAGAATTACTTTTTGCCTAGCATTGCTACTTTGCGCAAACAAATTGCCCGTAGTGAAAAGCAGCAGTATTCCAAATAATATTTTAGCAACTTTATTAATACCCTGTCTTTTTATAGTAAAGATATACTTTGGACAGGAAACGTTTAAAACCCGATAATTCGTGTATTAACCCGGAATAAACAACGGAAGCTAAAACTCATCGGTGTTTGTCTTAATATCTTAAGTTTCAAGGCAAAAACATACGATTTCCAATTGTTTGCTATTCAAGGCAAACCAAACTAAATCAATAATTGATTTTTAAATGTCTGTTGATTAAGTTGGGATTAAGAATTTGGTTCCTGATTGAGACGAATCACCTTCAAAAAATTCAAAAGTCTAATGATTGGATAAGTAGGGTCAATTTCGAACCATTTGATACCAAAATTTGGTCTCGCTAATAATTTATGGTGATTGTTGTGATAACTTTCGCCCATCATGATGAGGTCAACCGGTAAAAAGTTTTTTGAAGTATCTGCAGTATCAAAATTTCTGTAACCATATTTATGTGCAAAATAATTAATGATTGCACCATGCACCGGACCAGTAAGAATTGTAATTGGAAGAAACAACCACATCCACCATTGTGTTGCAATTAATGCATAAATACCAACATAAATGCCTACCCATATTAAGCGACTCACTCTGCTACTTGCAAGATTGTCGAAGCTTCTCCATGTTGGAAGATTTTTCATGAATTTTTCATCAACAGATAATCTGTAATTATCAATATCGTTGTAAATAATTTTTGTCTTCCACATTAGGGGAAATAATCCTTTAGTATAACTCGGCGAATGCGGATCTTCTTCAGTATCTGTAAACGCGTGGTGTAAACGGTGCAAAATGCCATATGCATAAGGACTTAAATAAGAAGAACCTTGTGTTAACCATGTAAGAACATAAAAAAACTTTTCCCATCCTTTCGACATCGTAAACATACTATGTGCAGCGTAACGGTGTAAAAAAAATGTTTGACAAAAAAGGGATAAATACCAGTGTGCTATAAAGAAAATTAAGAAAGCGGTCATGTTACGTTTATATTATGATGTTAAGTTATTTTTAAGAGAATGCAAATTTACGACTTTTGAGGGACATTAGCTGAAATATGTTTGTTTTTTAGATAGCGAGTTATCTGTCTTTCGTGGTGCATCAAGTGATGTCGCATAAACTCTAGAGTCTGACCAAGTGTAATTCTGCCCGCCAAAGGATGCCGAAAAACGGCTTTATTTTTTAATTCAATAGGAAATTCATCCAGAATTTTTTTGAGCTCGGTTTTTTCCGTATCCCATTGTTGTTGAATATCTGCAAGTTGCAATCTATCAGGCACAATATCTACTCCTTTTGGCGCTTTAAATTTAAAATCACTTTTAAGAGCAATATTGAGTGAAAACGACCTCCACCAGGTGCTTAAATTTTTGTTTGGAATTTTTTCGGGTTCTTTTAATTTGTGATTGAGATAAGCGATTGGACCTGAAAAAGCAAAGTTAATATGGGCAAGAATCTGTGCAATTGACCATTTACCCGGCGCTATTGGTGTATTCAGTTCTTCAACAGTAAGTTGTGTGCACTTATCTAAAAGTGCATTGAAATCAGTCACCAAATTATTATACCTTCTTTCTACAGATAATTCCATAGACTAAGCTAACGCTAAAAATTGCATTTAGTTTGCACTCTGCAATGTAAATAATGTGATTTCCGGTAAAATGCCTACTCTACCAACATAACCTATTACTCCAAATCCACGATTAACATATAAATGTTGTTGTTTCTGCGTGTATAATCCTGCCCATTGTTTATAAATATATTTAACAGGACTCCACTTAAAATTAAATAACTCAAAACCGAATTGCATACCATGGGTATGTCCCGAAAAAGTAATATCCACTTTTGCCGGATGATTTAAAATTTCAGCTTCCCAATGCGAGGGGTCATGCGATAATAATAAAACAGTAACGGCATCTTGAATTCCCTGCAATGCATTTTCTAATTTACCGTAGGAATGAAAACGTCCGCGTGCCGACCAATTTTCTACACCGGCAACAATTATTTGTTCGCCGTCTTTTTCAATGTGCACATTTTCATTTAATAATAAACGCCAGCCCATTTTTTTATGTAAGCCTTTTAATGTTTCCAAATTGGCAATTTTTTCTTCGGGTGTGGCCCAGCTCATATAGTCGCCATAATCGTGATTTCCTAAAATAGAAAATACACCGTGTTTTGCTTTTAATTGTGCAAATATGTCAACAAAACCAATTGCTTCAGAGGCAATATTATTTACAAGGTCGCCGGTAAAAAATATTAAATCGGGCTCAAGGTTATTTATTTTATCCACTGCTTTTTGCACCGCATTTGTATCGCTTAAACTTCCTGAATGGATATCAGAAATCTGAACAACTTTTAACCCGTTAAAGCTTTTTGGCAATTTTAATAATTTAACAGGCACCTTTCTAATTTTATAATTGTAAACATTAAAGATTGCTCCGTATATAAATGCGAGTGATAAAAATGCAGAAAAACTCAGTGTAATAATCGCCCAAGTTTCAGACCTTGCAACGCCAAAAATAGCATCCGAATTTCCTGCTAGTGATGCTATGCCGTTTACAACTAATTTTAATAATCGAATAATATCTTCCCCAAATAATAATAGAGAAGTAAATATTTTAGGAATAAATAATAAAAAGAAAATACCCATTAATACTTGCTTCGGCGGCTGTATTTTGCTTCTGATACTCTTATTAAAATACAACAGAAAACTAGAAAAAACCAAAGCGGTTCCTGTAAAATAGAGTATGGGTAATAATGCTCCGGAAAAAACGGTATTAAATGCTTGATAAGCATATAATTCGATAGCTAGAATAAAGCTGAAAAAAAATAATCCTCTAGAATGCATAGTGTCGAAACAGTTAAATGAATAATAAGTTCTGACGAATGGAGAACAGTATTATTTTATATTCTTGCTACTTTTGCTCAATGCTGCAAGATTTAAAGGTTATTGAACTCGCCGGAGTGCTTGCCGGACCTGCTGTTGGGATGTTTTTCGTCGAAATGGGTGCTCAGGTAACTAAAATTGAAAATCCGCTTACCGGTGGCGACATCACCCGACAATGGAAAATAGAAAATGAGGATATAAATGCTGCAACTTCTTCCTATTTTGCCTCGGTTAATTGGAATAAAAAACATCTTTTTCTAAATTATACAAAAGAGGATAAATTGCAACAATTGTATGCTTTAATTGCGGATGCAGACGTTCTAATTTGCAATTGGAAACAAGGTGATGCCTTGCGTTATAAATTGGATTTTCAAACAATTCTAAAATTAAATCCCACAATTATTTATGGGTGTATTACAGGTTTTGGGGATGATGTAAATCGCGTTGCTTATGATGCCGTTTTACAGGCTGAAACAGGTTGGATGTTTATGAATGGAGAAGTGGATGAAAAACCATTAAAAATTCCGGTTGCCATTATTTATTTATTTGCAGCACATCAATTAAAAGAAGGTATATTAATTGCACTCATAAATAAACTTAAAACAGGTGAGGGTTGCGAAGTTTCTGTGTCTTTATATGATGCTGCTATTGCTGCGCTTGCAAATCAGGCTTCCAATTATCTCAACACCGGAAATATTCCAAAACCTATAGGTTCATTACATCCTAATATTGCACCTTATGGCGAAATAATAACTTGTGCCGATGGCAAACAACTGCTTTTAGCAATTGGTACTGATAAACAATTCAAACAATTTTGTGATATATTAGATTGTAGTTTTTTGTCTGAGGATGAAAGATTTTCCTCAAACAAAAACAGAGTAAAAAATCGAACTGTATTAATGTCGATTATTTATGAAAAACCGATTGAATTTAAGGGAAAAGAATTACTGGATATCTGCATAAAAAAAGGAATTCCTGTCGGCACCGTAAACAATTTGGAGGAGGTATTTCAAAATCCTCAAGCTCAAAAATTGATTTTGGAAGACGCCATCGGCAAACGGGTAAAAACTGCCGTTTTTAAAATTACAAAGCCTCTAAATTGAGTCTTATTTAATAATCACATACCAAACATGCCAGAAAGTCCTCCGCCCATGGCTGCAGACCTTGCTTCGGCGTCGGAAACATTTTGAGCTTTTTCCATGGCGCGCTCAATTGCGATTAGCAACAAATCTTCGAGGTGTTCTTTATCGCCACTTTGCATCAACTCCTCACTGATAGAAAGGCTTTTCACCTTTTTTGTTCCAGTTACAACCACGGTAACCTTGAATTTCCCATCACCCGATTCGCCTTCAACGGTTATGGCATCAAGGCGATTCTGAATTTCTTCCATGCGCTTTTTCATTTCCATGGCTTTCTTCATATCAAACATAACTCGACAATTTTTTGTGCAAAGATAGGGGATTGATTAACTTTGCCGCAAAATTTATCTATGAGTAAGCGTAACGCAAAGAGAAAAATCCAGTATGCTATTGGAGATGCAATTGAAGAATTAGTGGTTCACGGTGGAACTACCGACAAAAATTTCGACGTTAAGGCGGAACAAATATTTGCTTTGCATGATGTTGCAATTGCAGACATTAATAAAGAAAAAACTGTTGAAGGAAGAACTGCAAAAAAGACCCACTTCAAGAAAATATTCAGCGACTTTGAAACAGGAATTTCTAAAGTTTTAAATTCTAAATAATCCACTTCTAATGTCGAAAAAAACGAACAAAAAATCGGAAGTGCATATTAAAACACTTACTCCGTTTTTGCCGGAACATTTATTTGTTGCACTTACACCCGATAGAGGAAGAGCTGTATTTACTTCGAAAAAAATTGCACAAGGCACAGTTATCGAAATAGCACCAATGATTGTGTTTAGTGCAAAGGACCGCGAAGCAGTAAATGATACCCTAATTTATGAATATTATTTTGAATGGGGTAAAAGTGGTAAAAAAGGCGCTTTGGCTTTAGGATTTGGCTCTTTATATAATCATTCTTACACGCCAAATTCAAAATATAATCCTGATTTTGATCTCAATATTTTAGAGTTTGAAGCAGTAAAAGATATTTTACCCGGCGAAGAAATAACAGTAAATTATAATTTGGATCCCGAAGATGATACACCGGTTTGGTGGGAGCGCGATAAGATTAAAAATAAAAAGCAACATAAATAATTATGCAATTGAAAAAGTACATCCTTGCGGTTGTCCTTTGTTTAAGCATACACAGTGCTTTTGCACAATTAAATCCTTGGTGGATTAGTAGTCCTGCTGTTGATTCTAATGAAATTAAACGCGAGGCACTTTCAGATACAATAATTGAATACGCCAAAACATTTATTGGAGTACCGTATTTGTGGGGTGGCTCTTCACCTATACCAGGTTTCGATTGCTCGGGTTTTATTTGTTACGTTTACAAACAATTCGGTATCAATTTGCCACGTACATCATCTGAACAATTTAATGCCGGAACACCAGTGCCTTATAACGAAGCCAAACCCGGCGATCTTATCCTCTTTGCCGGGTCAGCAAACGAAGGCGGCGATCCGGGACATGTGGGAATTGTTATTTCTTACGACGCAACAAATGGCTATTCATTTATTCATACATCGTCGCCCGAATCGGGAGGTGTGCGTATTAGTAACGAACTACAAGAAAGATATTATTACAAACGGTTTTTGGAAATAAGGAGGGTGATTAATCCCCGATGAACATTTAAATTGAAACTAGAAATGCATTGTTGGCTTGATTCATTCGGTCTTAAATCAAAACATTGCTTATTTTGGCTTCACTAAATACGCAATATGAGCGATTATTTGCAAACAGGTATTGGAACACTTAAGGAACTCTTCACTTTTTTATCCGACAGGTCGAATTCGAAGGATATTATAAAAAACAATATCTTGCGCGAACTGCGCGATAATTTAAAATTACTCGAACATCGCGATAAATCCGGAGTTAAATTAATGGCGTTAATAGAAGGACTTCAATTTGTAATGATTAATGAGGCGTATAATAAGAACTATAAATTCGATAAACTCCTCGACCATAATAAAAGATTAGAAAAACAATTTATTCTCAATAAACGCCAAGAAAAATACATCGGTTGGGATGCGGAGAAATTTATTTATAGCATAGAAGGTAAAATAAAAGATTTGAAAAATTTACCCAATTTGTATGCTGATATTACTAATGCACCTATTAATTTGCCGTTGCGCTTGGATAATCTCTATTATCAATCTGTTCTGTTCGTGTTATTCATCAGAAATAAGCCTTGATAGTTTTTTTAATACCTATTTAAATTCCTTTTTTAAGATGAGTGTAATTTGTTTTTCAAGTGCACCCAAATCTTGCGTTGCATAATAAATGCGTTCCATCTTAACGCCATGATACTCATGTATTATAAAATTCCTAAACGATCTCGGAATATGCCAAGGATAATTGTATTTTGCTAAAATAGCATCATCCATATATTTAATTGCTTCGCCAATAATCAAAAATTGATATTTTACGGCACTTTGTATTTTAAGGTCATTTAAAAACGTTGCCTCATCAATACCTTCCAAGAAATTTTTAATTAATCCTATAGCATCTAAAATGTGTTCAACTCTATCTTTTGGTGTAGGCTTATCCATAAATTTTTATTAAGTGGGGTGAAGCTGTTTTTTGGGCAAAATCATTTAAATAATTTTTTTCAACTAAATCCACTTTTATTTTGATTTTACTTTCGATAATAAATGCAATATCAATTAAATCGAAAATGGAATATTTTCTTTCGCTGTTCATTTCAACCATAATGTCTATGTCGCTATTTGGTTTTTCATTTCCCCTTGCATAGGAGCCAAATAACCAAGCTGAAGCAACCCTTCCATCTTTTTTTAAAAGCGATTGAATAGTAGTCAGCATATTACTTTCTTTTTTTGATGACCTGCGATTATACTGCACCTTTTTTTCCGCTAATTGCAAAGCTTTTAAAGCCACTTGTTCATCTGCAACATCATAAACTAATTTATCAGAAAGCCAAGAAATAAGAAAATCACTTTCTTCTATTTTGAAATATTCTGCAAGTTTTACCACCTGTTCACGAGTTGCATTTCGCTGTCCTCTTTCTAATTTGCTTAATATAGCTTGGTCAATGTCAAGATATGCAGCAACCTTTCGCAAGGGTAATTGCTTTTCTTCTCGTAATTCTCGTATCCTTTCTCCTAAACTTTGCATTTTGAACAAAAGTGTTTTGACAATTTATGTCAAAAATAGATATTTACTTTGAAAATACCAAAAAATCACACAAACTCTCACTGGATTACTCCTATTGCAGTTACTTATATTGACAATTTTAGCCTTACATCTGTGCAGGTTTGAGGCTTTTATCACTTTTAATTTTAAATTTTTAACTCCCCCTGTAACTTTTTTCCCACTTCATTCGCCTTGTGCAGGTAACTCATTAAATAACTCTAAAATCAGCATTATGAAAAAATTATTATCTGTTGTATGCATCATGGGAATCTCAATGATAACCTTTGCACAGTCGGCACAAATTGACCAATTCTTTCAAAAATATGAAGGTAAAGAAGGATTTACTTCAGTAAATGTAACCGAAAAATTATTCAGCATTTTTGCATCTGCTGCTTCTAACGACGCTGAATTGCAATCTGTAGTTGAAGGTTTAAAGGGAATAAAAGTGTTGGTTTACGAAAATGAAGAAGGCTCTACAAAATCAGGAGATTACTACAAAGAATTAAGCGCTGCACTTCCGTTAAGTACTTATGAAGAATTAATGACAGTAAATTCTGAAACAGATAAAGTGCGCATCTTAGGAAAAATGGCTTCAGACAAAGTAATTAACGAACTATTAATTGTTTGTGACGCTGATGGTGAATTTGTTTTAGTGAGCATTATGGGATTAATAGATGTAGAAAAAATATCCAAACTTTCGGAAATGAATTTTGATGGAATGGATGAGCTAAAAAAGTTAGATAATAATTAATCAAATACTTCCAATTAAACGATACAATTATGAAAAAATTTAATGCAATTCTAGCAATTCTAATTTTGATTCTATGTTCTCAAAATGTATTTGCTGCTGCTCCTGAAAATCACGATGAAAATTCTACTAAATTAAATTTATGGATACCCGGATTTTTAGTGAAGATGGTGGCAGAAATTGCTGAAGACCATGTTGATGGCCAAGAAGTTGCAGCGGTTGACTTTTTGCATAAATTCGGAAGTATATCTCTTTCTGTAAGAGAAGGTGAATATTACCAGGATAAAACCGATAAAAAAATGACACGTAAGCTCAATCGAATGGATAAATATAATTACGAAGATTTAATTGCCGTTAAAAGTGCTGATGCAAATGTGAATATTTGTATTCGCGAAAATAAAAAGGGTAAAATTAAAAGATTAGTAGTTCTTGTAGATGAGCCCGGCGAAACTTACGCATTCATAAAAGTGCATTGCAGGATTTCTGCCGATGATATAAAAAACATTGTAACACAATATCCTTTGGATATTTAAATTCTCATAGACCGAAGCAATATGCTTCTCGAACCGCAGTCAGGAGTGTCTGCGGTTTTTTTATTCTAAATTTGAAGGCAAAGTGGGTTGCAGAAACTAGCTGTTAGTACGGGACATCCACTTCGATATTCGATATTCAGTGTTCGATATTCGACATTTAATATATTTTTTTTAGACTCGATTATTTCTAATATTTTTCGATTTTATTTAATGGTATCGATGCGTTTTAATATTTCGATGCCCTCTTACGTTGCTTATTCATATTTTATTCTATACGCATCCAACCTAAAACTCTTCTGTTCATCACTTTCCATTTGCCATCAACGAGCAGCATTTTTATTTCTTCCCGAGATGGCGCGTCAGGTCCTGCATTTTGTTGAATGATTTCTATTTTATCGTCATACACCTTCGAAATGATTGCAATATGTCCGTATTTATTTCCTAAGTGCCCATCAAAAACTAAAATATCATCCACTGCCGGAGCCATCACACTTGCATTTGTATATTGCACCAATGCACGCGATACATTATAAGATGCATCCGGTAAATCTGTATTAAATATATCTTTTGCATTGCCGGTTGCATCAGGCATTAAATGGTTAAAATGTACATAATAATAGCGCTTTACAAATTCAACACACTGCCATTTTAAACCAATATTATATCCATCTGGTGAAGTATTGCGCTCTTTAACGTGAGCAATTTCGCCATTATAAAACACATATACATGGTTAAGAGAATCAATGGCTTCTCCAACTGCATAAGTGTTATCAATATCGTTATTTGTACGGAGCGATTGTAAAATAAAGAGCGCAATTGTGAGGCACAGCACAATTAATATTGTAGATACAATTGAAAGATGTTTAAAACCGATATGTTTATTTCTGCGCATTGTCAAATTATAAAAACGAATCTACCCAATATAATGGTATAGATGAATTCTCAAACTAAATTCAATAAAAAAGGCCGCCATCAAGGCAGCCTTTCTATATAATAGATCTTATTTAGAATTTAAAAGTTACTCCAACGCTACCTATTATCAAATCTGTTTTAGAAGTTTTAGGAAAGGCGGCAATTGAAATGTCATCTTGACTCACATCGTCTTGACTTGTAGGAACTGTATTAAAAACCACCTCCCATTCAGCAATATCATCTTTCACATAATAACTTGCAGAACCTCCAATTGTATAAGCAACCCGCAAATCAATTAGAAAATTTTCGCTAATTTCCACCATAAGTCCGCCTGCTCCGCCGTAACTATATGTCCAGTCGGAGTTTTGTTGTGAGCTTGTAATAAGCGGATTGCCTTCTTGACTCAAAGAATAATCATCAGATTCATCATATATTGAAGTTCGTGTTGAAAAGTGATTGAATCCAATCAATCCATCAATATACGGTTTAAAAAATTTAGTTGGCGATTGCACGCGTAAATTCAAATGGCCTGCAGTTATGGTATTTCCGGTTTCGATGCGTAGAGGAAAAACTAACTGGTCAATAACAGTTGTTCCAACTACAATATCAGCAGTAAGTGTTTGTTTTTCCGTTCTGAATCCATTATTCATAAAACCCAAATCAAAGCCTATTAAAATAGGAATTTTAACTGAGGGTTGAAAAAATAAATTAAAACCACCTCCAACGGCAACTTCATCATTATAAGTTTTAAAATCATTCATTGGAATTCCTAAATCGAAGTCTAACCCAAAAAATACGGCTGATGATTTTACAGCATGTGTTGTTTGTGCCTGCAGAATACAAACTGTAAATAATAGAAAAATTGCGAGTGTAAGTTTCTTCATGATTTGTAAATTTAGAATTTTGTGTGATTATAACCACTTTTTTTTCTTATAAATAATAAACTGAATAATTGTAATAACTATCATTAATACCCAAACCCCGCCATATCCATAACGCAACGTAAGTTCAGGCAAATTTTCAAAATTCATGCCATAAACACCAACAATAAATGTAAGAGGTATAAATATAGCCGATACAATTGTCAGCACTTTAATAATCTCATTCATATGCGTATTCAAATTGGCCATATTACTCTGAACGAGATCCGCAAGATATTCGCGATCGGCATCAATTTGATTTAATACTTGGTTAATGTGATCCTGTACATCTCTCAAAAATTTTTTCGACTCTGAGTCAATTAAAATAATATCATCCTTTAATAATTTGAAAATTACTTCTTTTAAAGGCGCAACACCACGTCGCAAATAAATAAGGTCCTTACTTATCAGATGGATATTTTCAAGGTGATTTTTAGTTTTATAAATAAAAATGTCGTCCTCAATTTGATCGAGAGAACTAGAGTAGTAGTCAAGAATAATATAATAACTGTCAACTATGGCATCTAATAATGCATATACCAAATAATCGGGACTGCTTTTTCGCATGCGACCTTTTCCTACACGAATTCTTTCTCTTACCGATTCAAAATAATCGCCTTCGTCTTCTTGAAAAGATAATACAATTTTTTCGCCCAAAACTAAACTGATTTGGTCGCGTAGTAATTTTTTATTTTCATCAAAATAAAACTCATTTAGAGTAATATATACAATATCGTCTTCAGGATATTCTTCAGCCTTTGGCAATTGAAACACATTCAGAATGTCTTCTTGAATGAGATTATGTAAATTGAAAAAATTACTTATCTCTGCAATTAATTTCTCATTTTGAAGTCCATTAATATTTACCCAAGATTTATATCCTTCGGGAATTTTTTGTAAAAAATCTGTATTCGTTCCAAAGTGTTCTTCTGTATAATTAGTATCGTTGTAATTAATGATACTCACATCAATTTTTTCTTCAATTTTTCTACCCGTGTAAATAGGTGTCCCCGGAGGCAAACCTGTTTTTCGACGCCTTGTGGTTTTGAGATCTTTTCTTGACGTTATTTTATTAGATGGCTGTTTCATTGAGTAGATTTTTTATAGGACTTGCCAATACTTTTCCACTTCATTTTTATTACACCATAAACCGCTTCTTTAAAAATGCCACTGCTCATTTTTGATATGCCTTTTTCGCGATCTTTAAAGGTAATTGGAATTGCTAATAAACTAAAACATGATTTCCAAGCAGCAAATTATAATTCAATTTGAAATGCATATCCTATAAAGGTAATTTTATCTAAATCAATTGTTTCTAATACATTTCTTTTATAACAAACAAAACCTGCCGTTGTGTCTTTTACCGGCATACCTGTAATTAACCTTACATATAACGATGCACCTTTTGATAATAAAATTCTGTTCAATGGCCAATCTTCGACATTGCCGTTTTTTACATAGCGCGACCCAATTACAACATCATATCCTGCTATACCTTTTTCAAGTAACCTCGGCAGGTCTGCAGGTTTATGCGAAAAGTCGGCATCCATTTCAATAATATACTCATAATTATTTTCAAGTGCCCACTTAAATCCTGTTATGTATGCAGTTCCCAAACCGAGTTTCCCGGCGCGCTTTTTCAAAAATAATCTGCTTGCAAATTGTGTAATTAATATTTCAACTTCTGCTGCAGTTCCATCCGGCGAATTATCGTCAACAATAAGAATATGGAACTGTTGTGGCAGTTCCAAAATTGCACGCACTATCTCTGCAATATTTGCCTTTTCATTATAAGTTGGTATGACAACAATTACTGGCGACAAGGTCAATTATTTTTCGGATTTTTAATTCTAAATTCCACCATTTTTAATTTCAACTTCGTATGTAATGAAAAATCACTTTTATAAATCCAATCGAAATATTGTGGTTCTCTTTTAAATACATCTTCACACGCTTGACCGTTATATTTTCCGAAATTAAAATATGCTTTCCCATCTTTTAAAATCATTCTTCTGCCAAAATCTACAAAGTCGCCATCTTTAGTAAATTCATGTAAATATTGCACGTCGTTTTTTAAATTGTCTTTATACATTTCAAGCTGACCAATTAATACTTCGTAAGTAGCTTTAACATCTGCCTCAGCACTATGCGCATCTATTAATTCTTTATTACAAAAATACTTATAAGCAGCTTCCAAAGTCCTTTTTTCCATTAAAGTAAAAATGCGCATCACATCTACATAACGTCGATTTTCGTCAAAACCTGTATCCGAGCGTAAAAATTCTTCTGCCAACATCGGAATATCAAATTTATTGGAATTATATCCTGCCAAATCGCAATTGTCTAAAAAATCTCTGAGTTCAATTGCTACCTGTTTAAAAGTAGGTTTATCCTTCACATCTGCATCAACAATTCCATGAAAAACTGTAGATGCCTCAGGAATATGCATTTCGGGGTTAATGCGCATCGTTTTTGATGTCTCAGTTCCATCAGGCATAATTTTAAGGATGCTTATCTCTACAATGCGGTCGCTGCTTAGGTTTATTCCTGTTGTTTCAAGGTCAATAAAAGCTAATGGTTTGTCTAATTTCAACATATATGTCGGCAAAATTATGTTAAAATACCAAATTCAAGGTTATCAAAATTGCCAGAACTCATTAATAATAAATTTGTGTTCACAATATTTAACTTTTTAAGCAGCCTTATTAACTCTTCCGAATTATTTATTACCGTCAAACTCTCGTCATTAAAAAAGCTTTTTACCTCATTTGGATGTATTTCTTCTAATTTTTTAAGGGATACTGTGTGCGGATTAAAATAAACAATGCACACATCGGCAGCTTGCATCGTATTTTTATAATGTGCCATAAAAGCTTTATTTAAACTACTGAAGGTATGCAGCTCCAAGCAAGCTACTAATTTTTTTTCGGGATATTGTTCCTTTACAGCATTAACAGTTGCCAAAACCTTTGATGGCGCGTGCGCAAAATCTCTGAAAATAACATGATCTTCACTGCGTTTTAAAACTTCAAGTCGTTTTGCTGCACCTTTAAAACTTTGCATAGCTGTATGAAAAGTATTGTCATCAATATCGAGTGCATTACAAACAAATTTTGCAGCTTCCATATTTTGCATATTGTGTTTCCCAAAAATTTCGAAAATAAATTCACTGTCATTATTTTTTAAATGGAAAGCATTTTGCTCCATAAAATAATTTGGTGTGCCATACATTTTTACCTCCGCTGCAATAGCAGAATTATTTAAAAGTTGTCTAATATTTTCATCCTCTTTGTTAAGAATTAACAATTGTTTCTCCGACAAACTTTCCATTAAAATTTTAAATTGATTTGTATAATTTTCGAAAGTTGGAAACACATTAAAATGATCCCAAGCAATGCCACTTATAAGAGTTATTTGTGCGCGATAATGCAAGAATTTTGGTCTTTTATCCAGTGGTGATGCAAAATATTCATCACCTTCAATAATCATTAGAGGCGCATCGCTCAGCTGCACCATCGTTTCAAATCCTGCCAGTTGCGCGCCAACCAAATAATCGAAAGATGTATTTTGATTATTTAATACATGCATAATCATGGAGGTAATTGTTGTTTTTCCGTGACTACCACAAATAGCAACGCGTATTTTATTTTTACTCTGCTCATAAATGTATTCCGGGAAACTAAAAACAGGAATTTGTAATTCTTGTGCACGCAATAATTCGGGATTATCTGCCTTTGCATGCATGCCCAAAATAACTGCATCTAAACCCATGTGAATATTTTCAGGAAACCAACCTTGTTTTTCAGGTAATAATCCTTGTTTTTTTAAACGCGAAAGCGAGGGTTCAAAAACTTCGTCGTCGGAACCCGTAACTTGATATCCTTTAGTTTTTAACGCTAAAGCCAAATTGTGCATTACTGCACCACCAATAGCTATCAGATGAATTTGCATGCCCCGAAGGTAAAACAAAGCAACTATTCCACAGCATGTTAATCTGTGGATTGCGCGAATTAAAATAAATTTTGTTTCTTTACGTTAGTTATATCACTAAACCAATAGTTGAACTTATTGCTTAACAAAAGAGTTTAGCTTTTAATTAAAAAAATATGTCCAAAAAATTTTCCATCACTAAAGTTTTTTTTGCAGCCGGATTAGCTGTGATTTTAACACTCTCCTTGAGTTCATGCGGTCACAAAGAAGGTTGTCCAAATAAAATAACAGAAGTTGACGGTGTGCGTTTAGATACAAATACCTAATTTCAACTCAAAACACTTAAAAAACCTGATTAAAGCAATTTGATCGGGTTTTTTTATGCATAACTGAAGGTGATTTCCTTATTAATTTCTGCAGAGAGGCTCATAATTACAGGACAAGTGAGGGCAGTATGTTCTAGTATACTTTTTTCTTTATCACTCAAATTTGAATTTTTAATTAAAACGCGACAATGTATTTCAGAAATTCGGCGCGGATTACTTGCCATAATTTTTGTTACTTCTACTTCAGTTCCGGTCATTTCAATGTTGTGGGTATTCGCTGCAATGCCCATTACAGTGAGCATGCAGCTCGCAGTAGCCGTTGCTACTAAATCGGTTGGCGAAAATGCTTCTCCTTTGCCATTATTATCTTTTGGGGCATCGGTTACAATTTCAGAATTTGAACCTAAATGTGTGGCAATTGTTCTTAAATGTCCCGTATAAACTACTTTTGATATAACCATGACAAATATTTAATTGAGTTAGCAACTATTCTCATACAAAATTCGTAATATTATCCGATGAAATGCGTTTTGGTATCCCTTTTTCTTTTTTTATCTGCATATAGCTCCTATGGGCAGGATACTACCATTACGCTTGAAAGTAAATCTAAGCCTGTAATTCTCAATAAAATAACATCTCCAACCAATAAAACGCGTAGTATAAGTTATGAAAATGAATTTAGTTTAGGTGCA
>JBBRGZ010000047.1:0-15485 GCA_038223395.1 Chitinophagales bacterium | reverse complement strand
CTCTGTATGTTTTTTTTTAATTACAACGGACTGAAGTCCGTTGCTACAAAATGTTGCGAGCCTGCGGCTTTCTGTATGGTTTTTTTTTAATTACAACGGACTGAAGTCCGTTGCTACAAAATGTTCCGAGCCTATGGCTCTGTGTATTGTTTTTTTAATTACAACGGACTGAAGTCCATTGCTACAAAATGTTCCGAGCCTATGGCTCTCTGTATGGTTTTTTTTAATTACAACGGACTTCAGTCCGTTGTAAACAACTTGAAAATAGACACAAATGCTACCACAAAATAAAAGATGCGTAGCATCGGCCAATTTTGTAACAACGGATTTTAATCCGTTGTAAACGACTGTAGCAACCTACTATAAATACCAATCCTCCCCCAGAATCACAATCCTACCCTCAAAACAAAAGATGCATCGCATCGGCACATTTTGTAGCAACGGACTTCAGTCCGTTGCAAACGAATGTAGCAACCTACTAAAGATACCAATGCTCCCCCAGAATCAAAATCCAACCCCAAAACAAAAGATGCATCGCATCGACCCATTTTGCAACAACGGATTTTAATCCGTTGCAAACGACTGTAGCAACCTGCTATAGATACCAATGCTACCCCAAAATCACATTCCAACCCCAAAACAAAAGATGCATCGCAGCGGCCCATTTTAAAGTCCGTTGTTGCAAAATATTGCGAGCCTATGGCCATATTAAGTGGAGGATAGTAGCTAAACTAGTTAAAAATGAAAAAAATATTTTTAGCTTTTTAATCCTTAACTGTGCGATAGTTACTTAATGGTCAAACGCCAATGAAATGTGCAGCGAATAATACGAATTCTACAAGATTTATTTACTTTTTTGCTTTACATTTGCCATGTTAAATGAAGATAAAAACTGCCTCGAACGTAAGTGTTGAATTTGTAAAAGTAAGGTCGTCTTATCTCAATAGAGATGTTGCACTTACTCTCATATTGCCTCCTAATTATCAAGAAAAACCCTATCCTGTATTATGGTTAAACGATGGTCAAGATATTCCTACTATGGGTTTAACGGATATTATTACAGATTTGATTAATGATGGTATTACTGTGCCTTTTATAACTGTTGGCGTGCATGCTAATGAGGATAGGCTGCAAGAATACGGCAGCATTTCAGCTCCCGATTTTAAAAATAGAGGCTCAAAGGCAGGTTTGTATGCCGAATGTATGGTAAATGAATTGATGCCTTTTATTAGAAATGATTATTCTGTTTCAAGAGATAAAAATAAGAATGTAATAGCAGGTTGGAGTATGGGCGGTTTAAGTGCTATTGATATTGGATGGAATTTTTCCAATCAATTTGCAAAGGTTGGTGTGTTTTCAGGTAGTTTATGGTGGAGAATGAAAGCATATAATCGCGGATATAAAGAAGATAAACACCGAATAGTGCATCAAATGATACGCAATTCGGAAAAACGAGAAGGCTTAAAATTTTGGTTTGAAGCAGGCACTCATGACGAGCAAGCTGACAGAAATAAAAATGGATTAATTGATTCTATTGATGATACAATAGACTTTATTCAGGAATTAAAAAGCAAAGGCTACGACGATAAAAAGGATATACAATTTGTATTAATTAAAGGCGGCGAACATAACCAACAAACTTGGAGTGAAATTATGCCCTACTTTTTAAAATGGGCCTTCGGAAAATAAATTTTATATAATATTTTTTATTATGGTGCGCAAGTGGCAATTTATTTTGCTTGAAAAAATGCATGTTGATGGCATGACACTTTTTCCAATAATTTTAATAAGAAATAAAAAATTGTTGGAGGATAAAGAATTTATTAATCACGAACAAATACACCTGCGACAACAATTAGAGCTGATGGTTATTCCATTTTATTTAATATACCTAACACACTATTTAATCAACCGCATTAAATATAAAAGTCACGATAAAGCATACCGAAATATTTGTTTTGAAAGGGAAGCTTATGCCAATGCAAATAATTTGACATATTTAAAAAACAGAAAATTTATGCGTTGGATTGTCTATCTTAATTAAAACCCTTTTAAAAATCAATGGATTTACACAAAAGTACAATACGCTGCCATATACCAAGTATAAGATGCTTGAAGTTTTTTGTAGTCGTCTTTTATTTCCTCAGAAAGACTGTCGAGTATCATATCTATTGCGTGACTTTCGCTGATGCCTAATACTTGTGCTTTATCAGATATTTCTTTTTTGTAGGGCGCTAAAATTTCTTTCCAGTTCTTTGGCGAGGCATCTTTTACAATCCTGAGTGAATTCAAACATTGTTGTGCAAATTCTTGTATTCTCACTTCTTCTTGATTTGTGCTCATTTTTTATTCGAATTATTGCGGATAAAGGTGAGGCTTATTTAAGGAAAATCCAAACGGGGTGGAGGGGGCGTCAGTAGGCAGTAGGCAGTGGTCAGTGGTCAGTGGTGAGTGGTGAGTATGGTTTTGGGTAAACAAAGTACTTTGGATTTTCAAATGTAAAAATTAAATTAATAAAAGGATTTTAATTTAGATTTTACTCAAAGCATACTCATTTCTCATTACTCATCACTCATTGATCGGATTTTTTTTGGTGAAGGGGGAAAAGGTGAGTGGTGAACGGTGAGTGGTGAGTTTGACTCTGGGTAAGCATAGGACTTTGGATTTTCAAATGTAAAAATTAAAGTAATAAAAGGATTTTAATTTATATTTTACTCAAAGCATACTCATTTCTCATTACTCATTCTCTGGAGTTAATGAAATGAATCGTTTAATGAGGAATGAGTGATGAGTAATGAGTTTACATCCTAGTGAGAATGATAATTTGAAATCCTTTTTTATACAACAAAATACACGGCAAATAATCTAAAGTTCTTTGCTATCTCAGAACCAGTCCACTCACCCCTCACCACTCACTACTCACCACTCACCGCTCACCACCCACCCTCACCACTCACTACTCATATCTACCCACGTGAGACCCCCACTGAAAAAGTGGGAGCCTCACTAAAATCGGAGCTAAACTCATCACTCATCACTCATCACTCACCCCTCACCACTCACCCCACTGTATTATATTTATTACACCTAGTACATGGTACTTAATAACTTATTGATCGAAAATTAGGGTAAAAAAAACATCAGTACGAAATTTGTCGTATATAATGCTGCACATGGATAGGTTTCCCCAAATAGAAAACGCCTTTATTTTCACATTTCGTTTAGTTGCGATTGGGTTTTTTATGTTGCAGCTTAATGAGGTAAGTGCTCAGAAACAATCCCTTGTATTTAAAACTTTGTATTTCAATCTTGATTCTATTCAAAATGTATCAGAAATTAAGTCGGCGGATTTAGATAATGACGGCAAACCGGACCTAGTGATGTGTTACAATTCCTCTAATTCTGTGCAAGTTTTCCTCAATGCGATTAATCAAACAGGCGATTTTAACCAGGCGTTTAACGAAGCATCTGATTTTTCTTTTGCGTCGGGTTTTGGAGCTAAGCTTTTGGTTGTGGATTTGAATGGTGACCAGTTACCTGAAATTATATTAACGCACAGGGATGATTCTGACATTACAATTTTTCAAAATGTGTCAACAATGGGTAAAGCTGGTTTTTTAAATGAATTTCAAATTCATTTTGATGAAAAACCTACTGCAATTTCTGCTTGCGATTTTAATAATGATGGTTTTCCGGAGTTAATTGTTTCTTCAAAAAATAATATTTTTTTATTAGAGAATACTGTTTCTGAAAAATCAGGAACTTCTTCGTTTGTAATTGAAAAAGAATTAAAATCCCCCGATATTATTTACGATATAAAATGTGCCGATATGGATGGAGATGGCAACGTTGATATTATTGCAGGATTATCTGATGGAATTGCAATTTATAAGAATGCAATAACGAGCCCTTCTGACAAAATTATGTTTGAAGCAGCAAAATTATTTAAAACAGGTTGCATCGTGTATGCTTTTGATATTGGCGATATAGATAATGATTTTAGACCTGATATTGTTGCGGCAAACTGGCCAAATGCCAATATTACAATAATGCCAAATGTGAGTGCAAATGGAAGTTTAAAAATTGCCGAATCCATGCACATTGAGAGCGGTGCAGCTAAGTCGATAGTAATTGGCGATATTGATGGTGATGGAAAATTTGACATCACAATTGTTGCTGCAGGAGCCGGTTTAAATGTTACACAGATATTTACAAATGCGAGTAGGGAAGAAGGTGATTTTAATTTTAATGCATTTAAGAATTATAATGCGTTTACATCCAATCCCATTATTCAGGATTTTGATAGAGATGGTAAGGAGGATTTAGCAGGAATAAGTGCAATAACTCATGCGTTTGATATTATTACTGAGAATAAAAGCAAAGCAAATGTTATTCCTTACCCAGAAGTTTTTTGTGATGAAGCAGGGCAAACATTTATTCAATGGGAATCTGACGGCATAGATAATTCTAGATCTTACAGCATTGAAAAAAGTATGGATGGAAAAACATTTAATAGCATAGGAAATAATATTCAAAGTGAAGTTATAGCAGGCAAAAGTACATATCATTTTGTTGAGCCAAATGCAAAGGGTGACATCGCTTATTATCGTTTAAAAATAAGCACATCAAATGCAACAAATTATTCTGACATATCGATTTCCAATCCCTGTTCCAATAGTATAACTGAATTTATTTGTGCATATCCAAATCCCGCAGATAAGTCGATGAATTTCAAGTTTAGTTTAAGCAATCCAATGACAATGCATTATATATTATTGGATTTGAATATGCAACCTCAATTAGAGAAAATAGAGCAGGTAAGTGCCGGCACACGCACTTATTCTTTAGATATTTCACAATTAACCAAAGGTTCTTATATCTTTGCGGTATATTTTGGCAATTTAACCCCTCAAGTTTGTCGATTTGAAAAGTTATAATGTGTGAAGTGCTGAAGTCGTGTTCAGCGCTTATACCCGTTCACCTCTGGTGGGCGGGCTTTTTTTTGCTGTAAAAAATGCTATATCTTGCAAAAAAATATCAAAATGGAAGTATTAGGAGTTGGGTCAAGAGTTAAGCATAGAGACCATGGAGCAGGAGTTGTTGTGTTTGTTCATAAGCGTGCATACGATATCTGCTTTATTGATAAGGGCATAAAAGGTGTGTTAAAGGATACAGAAATGGAAATTATAGAAGCCCTGGAAAATGAATATTCTGTCAGCTTCTCAGAAGCAGAAGATGCATTGATAAAAATTTTACGCGAGTGGAGCGATGTTACAGAGATTATACATATTGCTGATAGATATTCCGGTGGAACACTTATTTTACAACCTGCCGATAAAAATTTGCAGCCAAAGGAAATACCCGTTGAAACCTTTTTTCATAAAATAGTTATGCTGCGCGACAGGTTGCGTGTAATGGAACAAAAAATAAACGCACATAGTGTCCTTAACGATGCAGAAAAAGTGGAGTTGCAACAATACATCACAAGAATTTATGGTAGTCTAACTACCTTTAATGTGTTATTTAAACTCAAGGCAGATTATTTTACAGGAGATGTAAGCAATTAATAATAAATGCAAATAATCTTTGCGTTTTATTATCAAATATTAAATCGTATAATTATTCCATTAATCCATCAACCATAGATATTTTTCTATCGGCCATGTTGGCTAATTCTTCGTTGTGTGTTACAATGATAAAGGTTTGATTAAATTCGGAACGTAATTTAAAAAAGAGGTCGTGCAATTCTTTTGCATTTTGTGTATCCAAATTTCCCGAAGGCTCGTCAGCCAAAATAACTAAGGGTTGGTTAATTAATGCTCTTGCTACTGCAACACGCTGTTGTTCGCCTCCTGAAAGTTGATTTGGTTTGTGTTGCATGCGCTCTGTTAATCCTAAATAATCTAAATATTCTTTCGCTTTTTTTTCAACTTCCTTTTCATCTCTTCTTGCAATATAACCGGGAATACAAACATTTTCTAAAGCAGTAAATTCAGGTAATAAATGATGAAACTGAAATACAAATCCAATATTTTTATTTCTGAAACTCGCTAATTGTTTATCATTTAATCCATTGATGCGTAAATCATTTATCAGTAATTCTCCGCTATCAGGTTTGTCGAGGGTGCCGATAATATGCAATAATGTGCTTTTACCTGCTCCTGAAGCGCCAACTATGCTTACCAATTCTCCCTTTTGCACATTGAGGTCAACTCCCTTTATAACCTTCAAATGCCCGTACGACTTATATATCTGCGTTGCTTGTATCATAATATTGTTATTGTGATGATATTGTGACCGTCGCGAAAACTCGCACAAAATGCATCTTTCTTATATTTGCATCAAACTTACGACCATGTTTTCTAACATTAAAAAAATATTTATTTTTCCTGTTTTAATTCTTCTATGCAATACTTACCTATTTGCAGGTCCGGGCGACACCATTAAAGTGCAGACATTTACTTTTGGTTCTGCTCAAAATGCCTGGTTTGAATTGCCTTCGCTAGATATTCCGGTAGAAAAAATTATAATGAAATACACGCTCAAGTGTAATCCTCTCCAAAGTCCCGCATGTGGCGAATGGGATTATTTAACTTATAATTATTTATATCAGCATACAGGCGAATTTGACAGCACATTGCTTACGCATCCATTTTTTACTGTAAATGGAAATGCGCCTGACACATTTTCTTATGCCTCAACACAAACATATAATTCAGTTGCAACATGGGATCATTTTATTGTATATGATGATACTATTTCACTTAATAATTATACAATAGGTTCTACAGAAGCGTCAATATATTATCCTTTTTATTCTGCATATCCTGTTTCGCGCTCGCAATTTATTTGGAGAGCAGATGAATTATTATCAGCAGGAATGGTTGCAGGAAATATTACAGGAATGGATTTCGATATTCAATCTGCCGGCACAACAATGCAGCATTTAAAAATAAAAATGAAAAATACTGCAATTACGGATTTTACTACAACACAATTTCAAAATGATATTATAGATGTTGTTTATAATCAAACTACAACATTTAGTACTGGCAATGGCTCAATAGATTTTTTAACGCCATTTATTTGGGATGGTGTTTCTAATATTATTGTTGAAATTACATACGATAATATTGAAACGGGATTATTCTCTTATTTAACCGGTGCTCAAGATCCGGGATATCTTTCTGCGTTAACTACATCTTCTAATGATAAATATTTAGAATTTCACAATCCTGATTATGCAGATGTAATTGGAAATCCATTAAGTGCATTAAGCGAACAAGTAACTGTCGCTTTTTGGTCGCAAGGGGATGCAATTTATCAACCCCAAAGTGGCACTACTTTCGAAGCGGTAACTTCTGATGGTTCGCGTGTTTTAAATAGTCACACACCTTGGGGTGACGGTATTGTTTATTGGGATGGTGGTAATGACGCAGGTTATGACCGTATTTCGAAAGCTGCAACTGCAGCTGATTACGAAGGCAATTGGACGTATTGGGCCTTTACAAAAAATACAATTACAGGTTCAATGAAAATTTATAAGAACGGAATTTTATGGCACTCCGGAACCGGAAAAATAAAATTAATGGAGGATATTATAAATCTGAGATTGGGAAAAGGTAATTGGGGAGGTTCAGAATCGTATGCCGGAAATATGGATGAATTTGCAATATGGAATGTTGAATTAGATGCAGCAACAATTGCTGAATATCAATTTAAAGATTTAGATGATTTGCATCCTTATGCCGATAATTTATTATTGTATTATCACTTTAATGATGGTGATGGTTTAACAGAACCTGATGCAGTAAATACAAATAATTTAGGTCTTGTTGGTGCAGTTGCACGTTATTATAATGCAGAAGAATTAAATCGCAATGTGAATGCAAGTAATTACAGGCCGGCAGTACATTTTGAACAAGGTATATTTGATAGTCATATTGATTCTGTTTTAATTATTACAGATATTGCAACTGATCCTATTGCATTAATTCATTTTGACCCTGCAGATCCTCTTATTGCTACAGATACAGTTTTAGTTTATCCTGCTGATTATTATAATTATACATTTAATGCGGATGGAACTATTGCAGACTCAATTTTAATTGCATCAACATCTACAATTTATAATTCCGATTTAGAATATTATGGCACTCCTTTCGAAATTGTAAATACAATTGAAATTGGAAGATTTATTACGCCTTATGGTATTGGTTTAGATTTGGGTGATGGCTTTACTTGGACATATGATGTTAGCGACTATCGACCTCTATTGCACGATTCAGTGCATTTAAGTGGAGGAAACTGGCAAGAACTGCTTGATATGGAACTCTGGTTTATTGAAGGCACGCCACCTCGCAATCCTATTGCAGTTTCTAATTTATGGTTGGGTGCTTATGGTTATGGATTGGCAACTTCTTTTGATGATTTAACGCCTATGCAAGAAGTTACAATTCCTACTGATGCATTAAATTCAAGAGTAAAAATAAGAGTAACAGGTCATGGTTTTGGTGGTACTGCAAATTGTTCTGAATTTTGTGCAAGAGAACACTATTTATCTTTAGATGGAACAAATGTTTGGACTAAAGAAATTTGGAGAGACAATTGTGATTTAAATCCTGTGTATCCGCAAGGTGGAACTTGGGTTTACGACAGAGCAAATTGGTGCCCCGGTGCAGAAGTGTGGACTTACGATTATGAATTAACACCCAAAGTAATTCCGGGTAATACTTATGATTTTGATTATAATGCAGAAGCATATACGTGGAACGGAGCAGGATCAGTTCCTACTTATGTTACATCAGTGCAATTAGTTACTTATGGTGCGCCAAATTTTATTTTGGATGCAGCTTTGGTTGACGTTGTTTCTCCTTCTGATGATGATATGTTTAGCAGAAAAAATCCTGTGTGTTCTAATCCTGTAATTATAATAAAAAATACAGGCTCAACAACATTAACTTCTCTTGAAATAAGTTTTGGTATTGAAGGATTAACGCCAACAGAATATACATGGACAGGTTCTTTAGCATTTATGGAACAGGAACAAGTAACGTTACCGAATTTTGGATGGACAAATACCGGAACAGAATTTAAAGTGGTAATCAGCAATCCAAATGGAGGAGCTGATGAATATAGTTATAATAATAGCATTACAACAAAAATATTGATTCCTCCTGTTTATCCTTCTGATTTTTATTTAGAGACAAGAACAAATACGGCATCGCATGAAAATGATTTATTTGTTTATGATCAAAATGGAAATACCGTTTTTGAAAGAACGGCTTTTGTAGATAATACAACTTATAAAGATACTTTGCATTTAGAAGAGGGATGTTATGAATTGTATTTATGGGATTACGATGGAGATGGATTAAGCTGGTGGGCAAATTCAGATGGTGCCGGTTATTTCCGCACGCGTGACCTTGATGGCAGTTTTATTAAAAGTTTTGAGCCCGATTTTGGAGGATTAATTTATCAGCAATTTACAGTTGGAAATTATACACCTGTTAATGATTTTATTCAGAAAGATGAAGTAAATCTTTATCCCAACCCAACGCAGACAGATATTTTTATCAATTTGGATTTAGCGCATTTAAGTGATATTGTTGTGAGTGTTGCTGATATTACCGGCAAAATAATTCATACAGAACAACACGACAGAATTCAAAACGAAACGCTGCGTATTAATATGGAAAACGAAGCATCGGGAATGTATTTAGTATTAATTCAATCTGGTGCTCAATTAATAACTAAAAGGTTTGTTTTGGATAAATAACATCATTTGAAAACACCTATTTATATTCTTATTGTCTTTTTTACAGGGATATTAATAGCTTTAAGTTGTAAAAAGAATACCAATAAACATTTGGAGGAAAAACAAACGTCCTCTGAAGGTTTTTTTAATTTATATACACAATTAACTGAACCCCGGCAAGGAGAGTGGCGTTATGAACAAAAGGAACCTGAACAAACTTTAGATGCTTATATAAGTATTACACCACTTGATTTAAATAACCAAAAAAAATACATTTATATACAAGCTTTGGGTGAATTTGACTCACTTGAAAAAAAAGTATTGAGCATCGATGCCACATATTTGTCTGTCTTGTTTAATTGTGAAGTGAAGATGCTAAATCCTATTTCTTCAAATCAAATTCCAAATTCTGGGTTACGTAATAATCAAATTAGTACAAAGTATATTTTTAATGCTTTTAAAAATGAATTGCCTTCTGATGCAATAGGATTAATTATCATTACAAATCAGGATCTTTATCCGGGAGATGACTGGAATTATGTGTTTGGTGAAGCCCAGATTAAAAATAAAATTGCAATTGCATCTTTTTATAGATTTGGCAATATTTATAGCGAAGATTTAGAATTCAATCTGTGCATAAAACGTTTACTTAAAACAACATCTCACGAATTTTTACATGTTTTAAATATGGCGCATTGTCAGATTTTTGAATGTGTATTAAATGGTGGTAATTCACTTCAAGAATGCGATAAACAACTCATGATTATTTGCCCTGCTTGTCTTGAGAAACTTGATTATTTGTTACAGGAAAATCCACAAGATTATTTTAATAGAGTTAAACCTTTTTTTGATGTAAATGGATTTTTAGAGGAGAGTAAATTTTGTGAAAAGGTGCTTACTACATTTGAAGAAAAGTAGGATAATTTGCAAACCGTAGATCTTATATTGTTAGAAAAAATTGGTAAATTTGAAATAAAAACAATGTCATACACTTATTCTCAAATAAATATTCAATGTGTTTTTGCTGTTAAAGGAAAGAAAAATATAATCACAAAAAATTTCCGAGACAACTTGCATAAGTATATGTCAGGGATTTTAAAAAAGGACACTGCATACCCATTGGCCGTTGGTGGATGGAAAGACCACGTGCATGTATTTTTTGAATTAAATCCACATACTAAAATTTCAGATTTAATGAGAATGTTAAAATCTACATCATCAAAATGGATAAACGATAACAAATACGTTTCCGATAAATTTCAATGGCAAGAGGGATATGGAGCCTTTTCTTATTCTAAATCTCAACGAAACGAGGTAATCAAATACATTATTAATCAAGAGCATTATCATAAAGAAATTACTTTTAAGCAAGAATATTTAGGTATGTTGGAAAAATTTGAGATTGAGTTTAAAGATGAATATTTGTTTGAGTTTTACGATTGACATCTATATCATTCAATAATGAATTGAGTCTATATAACGCTGAAAAGGTCGTCCTTAAGGGACTTTAACTTGGATATTTGCATTTTTTACCAAATGGACGCCCCTCCGGGTCTGGGGTTTGGGGGGGTTTTTAAGATTAAGGGTTAGGGCCTTGAATTTTTATTATGGTTATCAAAACATTCTTTTGCACTCATCAGATACAACATTAGACCAACCAAAAAGTCCCAGAGGGACGACCATTTGGCAAGTAAACACTCAACTTAAAGTATCTATAGAAGATTAAGCCCTGACTATGACAACACATCACTACTTCAACCACTCACCAGAAAAGTAAAGTGGCAATAGCTCCTGAACACTTTTTACAACATAAACACTTGCCCCGGGATGAGAAAGGATTACTTCGATATGTTGTTGTTGGTTGAGTTCATATTCAGCCATTACTTGACGGCAAGCGCCACAAGGTGCAACAGGGTTTTCAAGTGCGAAGGAAGTAGTAATTGCAACGGCTTCAATTTTTTTTCCGGGATGCTGACTTGCAGCTGAAAAAAATGCAACACGTTCAGCACATAATCCTGAAGGATAAGCAGCGTTTTCTTGATTGCTACCTGTTATTATAGTGCCATCTTCCAGCCTTAAAGCGGCAGCAACGTGAAATTTTGAATAGGGTGCATAAGCTGTTGTAAGCGCCTGTGTAGCTGCTATAATTAATGCGTTATACTGTTCTGAGAGTTCATCACCGGCAGTATATTCATCAACAGTACATTGTAATTCAATTTTTCTCATTGTGCACGGTAATCTGATTAAGTACGAAAATACTAATTTTGCGACTGAGATATGAAAAACATTTTGATTTTAGGCGCCGGAAAATCTGCAACAGTGCTGATTGAATATCTGTTAGATCATGCTGAACAGCTGGATTGGTTTATTACGCTTGGAGATATAGATAAGAATCTTGCTATTAACAAAATCAATAAACACCCCAGAGCTAAAGGCGCATATTTTAATTCTGAAGTGGATGATGTGCGTGAAAAATGCATTAAAAATACAGATATTGTTATTTCGTTATTACCTGCGTTTTTGCACATCGCTGTGGCAAAAGATTGTGTAAAATTTAAAAAACATTTTGTTTGTGCATCCTATGTAAGCGACGAAATGGAAGCGCTCAACATTGAAGCCAAGGCTGCGGGAATTATCCTTCTCAACGAAATAGGGTTAGACCCCGGAATTGATCACATGAGTGCAAAAAAAATGATTGATGAAATTCAATCAGTTGGAGGAAATATTACCACATTTGAATCTTATACCGGTGGATTAATAGCTCCTGAATCAGATGATAATCCTTGGAATTATAAATTTACTTGGAACCCGCGCAATGTTGTTTTAGCAGGTCAAGGAACTGCGAAATTTTTATGGAATAATCAATATAAATATATTCCTTACAGCAAATTATTTAGTAGGTACGACATTCTCAATATCCCTCAGTTTGGAACTTTTGAGGGTTATCCAAATCGCAATTCACTTGCTTATAGAAAAACGTATGGATTGGAAAATGCTGAAACTATTGTTCGCGGAACTTTGCGCAAACGTGGGTTTTGTGAAGCTTGGAATGTTTTTGTGCAATTAGGTATGACCGATGATAGTTATATTATGGAAGGCGTTGAGGATTATACTTGGAAAGATTATACTTCATCATTTCTAAAAGCAAACAACGATGATCCTTTAACTAATTTAATGGCGTATTTGGAGCTCGGTGAAAATAAAGCAATTGAAGAAAAATTAACTTGGTTAGGGTTGTTTATCGATGAAAGAATCTTTGAGGAGGATGCCCATAATATCCATATGACACCAGCTCAAATCTTGCAAAAATTGTTGGAAGAAAAATGGAAACTAGAGAAAACAGATAAAGATTTATGTGTGATGCTTCACTTAATGGAATATGAATTAGAAGGTAAAAAATATCGAGTTCAATCTTCAATGGTTGCTATTGGCGACGATAGTTTGCATACCGCTATGGCAAAAACTGTTGGATTACCGGCAGCAATTGCTACAAAAATGATATTAAACGGCGCAATAAAAACAACGGGTGTTGTAATTCCTGTTTTACCTGAAATATATAACCCCATATTGCAAGAATTAAAATTGCAACACGGGATTATTTTTGAAGAAATTATTTTAGAGAAATCATAATTCTAAAAAATTAATTAACAGATACAACATAGGTTTTTGCAATCTTATCGTGTAAGGCTTGTTTTTTCTTATCGAAGATTACGAATAAACATGAAATTAAAACTAAAACAGAGGTAATAGTCCCAAAATTATCGCCATTTTCTTTTTGAAATGCACCAATTTCTGTAAATTTTGTAACGGCGTCAAAACCTGCAGCATTAAATATTGCAATCGTTGATATTAATCCTACAAGTGCATTAAAAATGTATAACGCATTTCTTCCAAGAGCGCCTGAGTAATTTATGGGCGTATTGTCAGCCATAATGACTTTAATTTTCATTGCACGTTTACCAAAAGTAGCGCCGTATTGGCCTTCCATATAAACTTTGTAAACAAGAAAAATAAGGCTTAAAGCAATTGCTAACGGCAAACTTTTAATATGAAGCATATTATAAAAGTTAAGAATAATAATGGGCAATAAAATAAGCCCATCAATAAGGGAGGCGCCTGTTCGTTCCCAAAAAGATGCAAATTTTATTTCCTCGCTATAAGCTTCTTCTTGATCGAGTACTTGATTTTCCATAGTGTGATTTTTTTTTCAAATATATAAAAAATTGGGATTTATTTTAGTCTAATCTCAATATCCCAATAAAATTTTGCCTTTTAAAAGGGCGATTACTGTTAAAGAATCTGTTATTTCTCCTCTCTCGAGCATTGCATAAGCTTCTGAAAAATGTATTTTTTTTATTGTTAAATCTTCGTCATCATCAGGGTTTGGTAATGTTTCGGTAATGCCTTGCGCAAGATAAATATATCCATATTCGTTTGATACTGAATTGGATACCTGTATTTCCTGTATTAAATTCCATGTTTCGGCAACTAGTCCTGCTTCTTCCAATAATTCGCGTTTTGCATTTTCTAAAGGCGCTTGCAGTTTGTTTCCACCACCTTCGGGAATTTCCCAAGTGTAGGCATTAAAAGGATAGCGATGTTGACCAATAAGCCAGATATTTCCATCTGCATCAATAGGTAAAATGCCAATTGCATAATTATAAAATTCAACAACGCCATAAATCGCATTTTTACCTGCGGGATTTATAACTGCGTGTTCTTCCACATGTATCCATGGATTATCGTAAATAATTTTTTTAGATAATGTTTTCCAAGGTTGTTTTTTATTTATCATCCAATTAATTTATTTTTAATATGTCTGCAATAAATTCCTCAACTCCATCTGATGCATTTTTTTCAATAAAAGTATAATTCGATTTTTTTTGCATATCAGGAATTTGAGGATTAATGATATAAATTGGAGTTCCTTCCGGCGCATAATGCAATAAAGATGCAGCGGGATACACTAACATGCTTGTTCCTATTATTACTACAATATCTGACAATTCTGTTAACGCAATTGCAGGCTCCAACATGGGCACTTCTTCTCCAAACCAAACAATATGTGGTCGCAGTTGTGCCCCATCCTCAGCAACATCACCCAAATTAATATCATCGTTACATATGGAAATTAAATTATTATTTCTTTCACTGCGCGATTTAAAAATTTCTCCATGTAAATGCATTACATTTTCACTCCCTGCTCGCTCGTGAAGGTCATCAATATTTTGTGTGATAATTTGAATGTGATGGTGTTTTTGTAATGCTGCTAGTGCTAGGTGTGCTTTATTAGGCTGTGCTTTTTTAACGGCTTGTCGGCGTTGATTATAAAAATCAAGCACAAATTGTTTATCACGCAGCCAGGCTTCGTGCGTTGCAACATCCTCAACACGCTGTCCCTCCCATAATCCACCTGTTCCTCTAAAAGTAGGAATGCCACTTTCTGCACTTATTCCTGCACCTGTTAAAATTGTTATCTGCATTAAAAATTATTAAAATTTTATTAGAAAAAAATACTACCTAATCAATGAGTAAATTACATCCTCGAACATCACTGTTGTCAAATCTGCCCAATACTTCAAAACTTCCATCTCCATATAGTTTTCCTAAATCCTGCGTTGCAATAAAAGCACAAGAATGTACATTTGCTAAATCTATTATATTAATACAACCAGTTTTGCCTGCTTGCATATTTGAAAATAGGTCTTCGGTATCTCTTATTTGAATG
>JBBRGZ010000046.1:0-15647 GCA_038223395.1 Chitinophagales bacterium | reverse complement strand
TTTACTCAGTGTATCATTAAACATACGCGCTTTACATAATCGCTGCAACGAATAATATACACCCATAAAAATACCATTTCCAACAAATGCAAAAATTACTGCATTGGTATGTATCGGTCGGTCTCGGCTAAATGTTAATTGCGGTATTCCTCCATTTAAATTTGGAAATACCAATTCAAAGGCTATCCATAATCCGACCGACATGCCTACTAAACCCCAAATAACTGTCGCTATTGCAAAATATTTTACAATTTTATTATCATAACTTATCTTAACGAGATCCATACACTACTATTTTTTGGTTTTTTTTGTGGTTTTATTTTTTGAAACAATATCATCATCAAATAACATGCGTACGCCGGGAGTATAATCATCATCAAATTGCCCCGATTTTGCAGCCCAAATAAATGCCCACAAAAAACAACCGGCTACAACTACACTCACGCTTATAAGAATAATTATTACTTCCATTTACAGACGCTAAGTTCTTTCAAACACCATCTTTAATTCATGACCTAATTCAAATTAAATGGTGATTAAAATCATCAATTTCCTACTTTTAATAAAAAATAAAAAGTATTTGAAGCTCCAACGGCAGCCCATTTCCACACCGCGCCCCTGCCCTTCACTGCAACTCCCGCTGAATCGATCTAATTTTTTAATTTGAGATTTAATTAATCAATAAATAAACCCATTACATCACAGCTCTGCCTTCGCGGGGGTTTCCGCTGCGGTCAGGGCTATAAACAAACTTTCGGCTGCCTATCACAGCGGGTCAAAAAACCGACCATACACATATTTACGTATATGCACGTATGCACAAGGCAAACGCAATACAATCCATGCGAGAAAGTACGTCTATCATACTTCTGGTCATTGTAATCATATCACTTTTGCGGCCGGTAACTCCTTTTATTTCCGATGGTATTGCGCACACTTTTTATAGTGAACAACACCATTTGGCGCTGCATCAAAATGGCTGCAATCATCTTGATGTAGAACTTAAAAATCTTGCAAAGGCTTCAGGCGACGAAAATGATAAATTACCTGTTTCTACTTTTTCTATTGAGACAGTCTTTACATTTTTTACTGAAAGCTTCGAATTGAATATTAACCCTCATGCTATAAAGGTTAGTTTTTGTTATCCCGAAATTGCGCTTTTACATCGCAGCATTCTGCCTGTAATACAACCACCTGATTTTGGATGTATTTCTCTTCTGTAATGCGCTTATAATATAATATTTTATTGCTTTGGCGATACAGAAATCTGTATATATCATATTTCGCAGGTATTAAAATATCATGCCTGTATTTTTCTGAATAAACTTTAAAATAATTCGACATGCAACAACTTTACAAGCTGAAAAATAAATTTTGTTTTATCCTTTTTTTATTCATTGCACAAATTTCCTTTGCACATAGCGGCAGCATAGAAGGATTAATTTACAATAGCCGCAGTGCCAAGCCCATCGCCGGTGCATTAGTTGAAATAAAAGAACTAAAAATTACAACACTTTCAAACCAATTTGGAAAATATACTTTTATCGATATTCCTGAAGGCAATTATAGCTTAGAAATAAGTGCGCTTGGTTTTAATAATATTTTCGAAAATATTTCTATAACTAAAAGTATTACCACAAATTTAAAAAGTTTTTTAATTGAAGCGCCAATTGAATTGCAAGCAGTAACAATACAAAGTAGAAATGCCACTGATTTAAATACAGTAAATGCATTAGATATTAAATTAAGACCAATAGAATCTGCGCAAGATATATTGCGTTTAGTACCCGGATTATTTATTGCGCAGCACGCCGGCGGAGGAAAAGCTGAACAAATATTTTTAAGAGGCTTCGACATCGACCATGGAACAGATATTAGTGTTAATGTTGACGGAATTCCTGTAAATATGGTAAGTCATGCACATGGTCAAGGATATGCCGATTTGCATTTTGTAATCCCAGAAACAATTCAATACTTCGATTTCGAAAAAGGACCTTATAATGTGCAATACGGCGACTTAACAACAGCAGGATTTGTTAACTTTAAAACAGCAAATACACTTGATAAAAGCATGGTAAAAGTAAGTGGCGGACAGTTTAATACAGCCAGAACACTTGTAATGCTCGATTTACTTGGTAATGAAACAAATCGCTCTGCTTATGTTGCGGGTGAATATTATGTTTCTGATGGCCCTTTTATTAGTCCGCAAGATTTTGTACGCTTAAATCTATTTGGAAAATATTATGCAACACTAAATAATGATAAAATTATTGCACTTACTCTTTCAACTTTTAAAAGTCAGTGGAATGCATCAGGTCAAGTTCCTGAACGCGCAATTGAATCTGGATTAATCGATAGGTTTGGCTCTATTGACAATAATGAAGGCGGATATACAGGACGCACAAATGTAAATCTTGAATTAACCAAAATTTTTGACAATACTTCAAGCATAAAAAACCAAATTTATTATAGCCGATATAACTTTGAATTGTACTCCAATTTTACTTTCTTTTTAGAAGATTCGATTAACGGCGACATGATAAAACAAAAAGAAAAAAGAAATTTATTTGGTTACGAAGGCACTTATAATACCGAAGACGTAATAGCGAATATACCAACACTAACAAAATTAGGTTTAGGATTACGATACGATCAAGTAATGGAGAATGAATTATCGCACGTAGCAAATCGCGAAGTATTATTAAATCGCTTGGCCTTTGGAAATATATATCAAACAAATGCCCACGCTTATATCAGCGAAACTTTTGATATTACAAAACAATTTACAGTAAATGCTGCACTTCGATTTGACTATTTTAATTTTGCTTACGATAATTTATTAGATTCAGCATATCTATATCAAGAAGTAGCTGATCATATCATTACTTATAAACTCAATTTCGATTATCAGATTGCAAAAAATACATTCATTTATTTGCACAATGGAAAAGGATTTCATTCAAATGATACCAGAGTTGTGGTAGCACAAAATGCGTTACAAACACTGCCCGCAGCATATGGTTCTGACCTTGGAGTTAAAACTAAATTGTTCAATGCCCTTATTATTAATCCTGCACTTTGGGTGTTATACCTCGAACAAGAATTTGTGTATGTTGGCGATGCCGCAATTGTTGAACCGGGCGGAAAAACCTTACGCAAAGGTTTTGATTTAACCGCAAGATGGCAACCACTGAAATGGCTGATTTTGGATGGCGACTTTAATTACACAATGGCTGAAGCTCTCGACGAACCTGAAGGCAGCAACATAATTCCTCTCGCTCCAGAATTTACATCTATTGGTGGAGTAACAATTAATTTAAAATACGGTTTTAACGGAAGCATACGCTACAGATATATGGGCGATAGAAGTGCAAACGAAACCGGTTCCGTTATTGCTGAAGGATATTTTGTAAACGATTTATTATTTAACTATACACAAAAAAAATATGAGCTTGGCATCGAGGTACAGAATCTATTTAATGTAGAATGGAACGAAGCGCAATTTGATACCGAATCCAGATTACAATTCGAACCCGAGGCAGTAAGCGAATTACACTTTACTCCGGGAACACCATTTTTTGCAAAATTCAGCGCAGCTTTCTTTTTTTAATCCAATTTATTCAAAAGAAAATGTATAGCTACAAAAAATAGTGTATAACAATTTTCAATTATTAATTGAGTTTAATAGTTTTCAATTAAAGCTACAAATTTCAACTATACCGACAAAAACAGAAGTATTTAATGAATGTTTCCTCTGCGACTTTGCGTGATTTTTATTGCCATAATTATTCATGTGAAGCCGCAGAGTTTTTCTTTAAAATCATTTTTGCTGAAAGTGCTGTCATGCCAGTTGTAAATAACACAATTGAAATTGTACTCAGCGGCATCAAAATCGCTGCAATTACAGGCGATAATAATCCTTGCAATGCAAAATATAAACCACAAATATTATACAATATCGACATAACAAAACTGCCTAAAACAATATTTCTACTGCGCCTTGCAAACGAAAAAATAGTATTTAAACTTTGGAGTTGATTAGCCTCCATAATAATATCGCTAGCCGGTGTAAAATGTGAACCTTGTGTTAGTGCAATTCCAACATCACTCTGCTGCAGAGCACCCGCATCATTTAATCCGTCCCCCAACATCATGACATTTTTTTGTGTTGATTTTAAATTTTTAATAAAATTTAATTTATTCTCAGGCGACTGATTAAAATATAAATTTTCCGGGTTAAAATAATTTTCTAAAAGTATTTTATCTTTTACATTGTCTCCACTTAAGACATAAATATTGAATTGACTCATCATCGAATCAACCAAACTTCCCAATCCGTTTCGCAATTTATTATGAAATTCAAATTTTCCTTTAAATACACCATTAATAGTCAGATAACTGGTTGCAACTGCGTTTGTATTTGAAATTCCAATAAAAAGCGCAGAGCCAATTTTAATAGCATCCCCATTTACAATACCTTCCATACCCTTACCTATTAATTCAGAAAACGCCGTAACTAGAAAAGAATTATTTACCTTTAAAAAAGCTCGAATTGCCTTACTATATGGATGTTGCGATTCCGAAGCAATTGCAAAAACCAATTCCTTTTCAGCATTACTTAATGCATCACCTGAATAAGTAACAGTATCAGAATCTGATAAAGTGAGTGTTCCTGTTTTATCAAAAACAATTGTATCTACTTTTGTAAGTTTTTCAATTACTGAAGCATTTTTTAAATACACACCAAATCTTCCTAAATACCGTATTGCGTTACCATTTGTAAATGTTGCAGATAATAATAAAGCGCAAGGGCAAGCAACTATCATAGGTGTAATTAACGCGTCCAATGCACGTGAACTATCGCCTTGAAAAAACCAAAAGACACCTGCTGTTATGGAAAGTCCTAATACGACAAAGGCAAAATATCGGCCAAGTAAATGGATAAAGGATATACCCTCATTTTCTTTAATTTTTACATCTGTATTATTCCACAACTGAGTAAGGTAACTTTGTGATACATCTTTAATTACTTTCAATTGTAATACAGGTCCTATTTGTTTACCTCCGGCATAAATTAATTCACCAATACATTTCTGAAGCGGCTCCGATTCACCTGTTACAAAACTGTAATCAATATTACCCTTACCCTGCACTAATATTGCATCCGCCGGAATAAGTTCGCCGTTGTGAATCAAAATTATATCTCCGACCAAAATTTCAGAAAGCGCTACCTGTTCTTCTTTGTCGTTTTTTAATTTAGAAACCGACAATGGAAAATAAGATTTATAATTTCTATCAAAAGAAATGTTGCGATATGTAAGATTTTGGAAATACCTACCAACAAGCATAAAAAAAACAATACCAGTCATAGAATCAAAATATCCTGGTTTATTTTCAATAAATATTGCATATAAACTGCGTGCAAATGTCAGTATAATTGCAAGGGCAATAGGCACATCAATATTCAAATAACCCTTGCGCAAACTCTTCCACGATGAAACAAAAAATTCGGATGCACAATAAAAAAATACAGGAATAGAAAGCAATAAAGAAATATATCTGAATACGCCATTTAAGCTTACATTTTGCATACCACTTCCGCCAAAATATTCAGGAAATGCCATCAACATAATATTGCCGAAAGCAAACCCCGCTATTCCAATTTTTATAATTGCTGAGGGATTATAAACAGGTTTTGATTTTGACTCCAAATCTTGGAAACTCAACAAGGGCTCATATCCTACTGCATCCAAAAGCTCAGCAACAGCACTTAAAGTAATTGAACTTTCGTCATAAATAATAGTAACTTCTTTTTTAAGAAAATCAACACGCGATTGCAGAATTGCAGAATTCAGTTTGTGCAAATGCTCCAACAACCAAATGCATGAACTGCAATGCATTACTGGTAGCACAAATATTACGTGTGTTTGATTGCCATCTGTAAAAGAAATAAATTTCGACTTTATCCCTATTTTATCAAGAGCAGAATACTTTTGAGAATTTACTTTGTTTTTTCTGTTTATACCCGGATGCTCTGTAAAATTATAATAATTACATAGGTCGTTTGCATTTAAAATTTCGTAGACAGTCTGACACCCAAAACAACAAAAATATTTATCCTCCAAATGAAATTTTTCATCCGGGCAAACATCACCGCAGTGATAACAAATCGTTTTTATATTAACAGTTTTAAGATTCGGCATTGCGCTAATCAGACGCCAAAACTAAGCCATAACTGCAGGCTTCGGGGTGACATAAATCACCTCATAATAGTATTAATCCTCATTTATCTTATATAAAACTGCGAAAAACCAATAATGGTAGTTTCTAATGTGTAATTATCAGCTTACAATAGTATTTTTTTAATCCGCAATCAATTGTAGCAATATAACTACCTGAATTTAATTCGGATAAATCAACTGCTATTATTCCTGATTGAAGTTGCAGCGTTTTTACTCGCTGTCCGCCAATATCAAAAATTGAGACCAAAGCAGGCCCGGTAGAAATATTCATCATAACCTCTCCCCTAGAAATATTTGGATAAATGTTGAAATATTTAGGATTAAAATCAACAATTGAAACAGCATCATTATCAGTAATTGAAACTATGATATCAGGAATTGAATAGGCTCCATAAATAATATCGGATGTTGTGATTGTAGTAGCAATAATTCCAATATGATTTCCTTCCGAAAACGGATCATCATAAATATAAACATTTACTTGTCGCGCAATAAGTGCACTGTCTTCTTTAAATTTTACATCAACTGTTGTACCATGTCCTTTACCCAAATTCAACTGATCATCCGGATCAAAATGCATGGTTACTGTTGACGAAGGGATACTTGTCAATACTACATTAAAAAATAACAAACTATCGCCTTCAACCCCTGCCAATGCTGTGGTATCTGAAATAATAATACCCGGTAGTAAATCATTATCATGAATTAAAATTGTAATATCCTCAATATTTAAAGCAGCAAAATCGACATCATTCGTTATAATTTCAAAACTGAGATTTCCGGAATGTTCGCCTTCAAAAATTGCATCATCATAAGCTTTAACAACTGCAGGATGATAATTTAATGCCGAGGCATTGGGTGCAAAAACCAATTGAACAGCTTCACCCGGAGCACCACTTATACGCAACTGCAAATCGGGAATAACATTAATAAATACGGTATCGGAAGGTACTGTACTTAAATAAATATTTACAGGAATATCACCAATGCCTTCAGTTAATTCAAGTGCAGGAATTATGTCTAAATGTACTGCAGGAATACTGTCGTTATCAATTATTGTATAAGTAACATCGTCAATTATAAAATCAGAATAAATGACGTCTGATGTTTCAATTGTAAAATTTAACGTTCCACTATGTGTTCCTTCATAAATAATATCATTATTAGCGCGAACAGAAACACCTGCATAACTCAAACATGTGCCATTTGGCGGAAAAACAAGTTGAACAGCTTCACCTGCAATTCCTGTAATACGCAATTGATCATCAGGATCAACGGTAATAATAACTGTATCTGTGGGAATAGAATTAAGTGCAAATAATAAATCCACTCCGGTTAATCCTTCTGTTAAAAATGTATCTACATTAATAACGGAATTAATTCCCGGTAATAAATCATTATCTTCAATTACGTATTGCAAATCAGGCAATACTAAATCATTAAAACCGGAACCTGTTGCATCAATATAAAAAGTTATATTTCCTTGGTGCAAGCCTTCAAAAATTGCATCGTCTACAGGTTTGACTTTTATTTCCTGTGGCGTTAATGCAACAGGATAAGGGCGAAAATATAATGTGATTGGAACGCCTGCTCCCAATCCCAAATTCAATTGTGCATCAGGTGTTGCAATAACCAAAACTGTATCTGCAGGAATACTGTCCAAAGCTATAGTTATCGATGAATAGACTGCCGGGGCATTTTCATGGAGCGTATCAGGATAAGAAACTACTACAAATTCGGGAATGGTATCGTCAGCCGGCAATAACTTCGGTGCATGCATGTTAGGACAGGCAGCAGATGCATTGGCAAATACAATAAATGGCAAAGCAAGAAGGAGGGCGAAAAAAAGTATCAAACGCCAGTCAAGTTTAAATTTTCTATTAAATTTCATGAGGAGACTATTATTCTTCAAAATTAGGACTGTTTGCATTGTGTTGTGTTTGGATTTTAGCAAAGTTCCGCAATTTTCGCGTGAATCACCCAATCTATTGAGTAAAGTGTATTTTTAGGGAATGGTTATTGCTGCTAAATGACAAATTGCTGACCTATTATTTTTAATTTTGCATCATAAAAATCCGTTTAAATATCATGGTATTTAACTTGCGCATCACCTTTTTATCCTTTCTAATGTGTTTAATTGCAGAACAAAGTTTTGCTCAAACGCAAGCCATTGAGCAAGATGAACAGGATACCGAAGAAGAAGATTTTGATTCCAAAAAATGGAAAGACAGAATAATAGTTGGTGGAAATGTAAGCGCTCAATTCGGTAATGCCACCTTTGTTGAAATTGCGCCACTTGTTGGCTATCGACTAACAGATAGACTCACATCAGGGTTAGGTTTCAGTTATCAATATCTCAGCGAAAATTATAACGATCCCTATTTTGCTGATTATAAAGGTACAGTAATTAGTGCCCGATTATTTTCGCAGTTTGCAATCATTTATGGCATTTTTGCGCATGCCGAATACGAATATTCAAAATATAAATTTACTTTTGAAGATACGAATTACGGTGTATTTTCCGGCACTGTTCCTGCATTTTTTGTCGGTGGAGGATATAACTACAAAATTGGGCAGAATGCCAACTTTCAAATTTTGGCACTTTATGATGTTCTGCATACCAGCGAATCTATTTACCTAAATCCTTGGTCAATTCGAATGGGATTTAATATTGGGTTATAAAGAGAATATTTGTAGTATCAATTAAGTGGCAATTAAATCTCATTTAATTTATTCAGCTTTGCGAGAAAAAAAATTGCACGCAAAGCCGCGAAGCCGGAAAGGAACCGCCAAGAAATAATTTATTTTAATTCAAATTTGTTTGGAATATTTGCGAGAAAAAAAATTTCACGCAAAGCCGCGAACCCGCAAAGAAACAGCCTGGAAATAATGTATTTTAATTCAAATTTACTTTGAATATTTGCAAGATAAAAAATCATTTTTACGTGTTACATGTGAAAAAAGACAAATGACCAAAGACACCCTGTCCCTTGTCCCCTGTCCCTTGTCCCTTGTCCCATGTCCCTCATCCCTCCTCCTAAACATCCAAATTTGCGTACTTTGCATGCGCTTCAATAAATTCTCTGCGTGGTGGAACTTCATCCCCCATTAACATAGAAAAAACATGATCTGCTTCTACTGCACTGTCAATTGTAACCTGACGCAAAGTTCTTGTTTCGGGATTCATTGTTGTTTCCCATAATTGCTCTGCGTTCATCTCGCCCAAACCCTTATATCTTTGCGTGTGCACTGAAGCTTCGTTTCCACCTTTTGCAAATTCTAAAGTAGCAGCTTTGCGCTCTTCTTCAGTCCAGCAATAACGCATATCTTTTCCTTTTTTTACTTGATATAAAGGCGGCGTTGCAATATAAATATATCCTTCCTTTACAAGCTCAAAACATTTTCTAAAAAAGAAAGTGAGAATCAAAGTTGTGATGTGACTACCGTCAACGTCCGCATCCGTCATAATTATGATTTTATGATAGCGCAATTTAGCCGTTTCGAGGGTTTTATCTTCTGCGGGCATTACACCTAAAGCGGTGAAAATATTTTTTATCTCTTCGTTGTCGAAAATTTTATAATCCAATGCTTTTTCAACATTTAATATTTTTCCTCTAAGGGGTAAAATTGCTTGAAATCCTCTATTTCTACCTTGTTTTGCTGTTCCACCTGCGCTATCTCCCTCTACAAGATACAGTTCGCATTTTGCAGCATCTTTTTCTTGGCAATCTGCTAATTTACCAGGTAAACCACCGCCGCCAAATGCACTTTTTCTTTGCACTAATTCTCTTGCTTTACGGGCAGCAATTCGCGCTTGTGCAGCAAGTACAACTTTTCCGATAATTAATTTTGCTTGCTTAGGATTTTCCTCCAGGTAATTATTTAACATCTCGCCTGAAATAACATCCACAATACCCATTACTTCATTATTTCCTAATTTGGTTTTTGTTTGACCTTCAAATTGTGGCTCAGGAACTTTAATTGAAATTAATGCTGTAAGACCTTCACGAAAGTCATCACCAGAAATCTCCACCTTAGCTTTTTCAAACATATTTTCTTTATCGCCATAAGCTTTAAAGGTTCTTGTTAATGCTCTGCGGAAACCGGCTACGTGTGTTCCACCTTCAATAGTATTAATGTTATTTACATAAGAGTGAATATTTTCACTATACGAATCATTGTATTGTAATGCAATTTCAACCATTACATTATCCCGGCTACCTTCAGCATAAATAGGAAAAGGAATGATTGAGTTGCGACTTTCATCTAAAAAAGTAACAAACTCTATTAAACCACCTTGGCTTAAAAATGTATCTGTTCTAAATTTTCCGTCTTCGTCAACTTCACGTTCGTCGGTAATAGTAAGACTAATGCCTTTATTGAGATATGCAAGTTCGCGAATGCGCGATAACAATGTTTCGTATTTATATTCAGTAACAGTAAAAATGCTATCATCCGGTTTGAATGTTACAAATGTACCAGTATCAGTAGCGTCACCTATTTCTTTAACAGGATACAAAGGTTTTCCAATTTGATATTCCTGCTGAAACACTTTTCCATTGCGATGCACCTCAACTAAGAGGTCTTTCGACAAGGCATTAACGCAACTTACACCTACGCCATGCAAACCGCCGGATACTTTATAAGTGTCCTTATCGAATTTACCACCGGCATGTAACACCGTCATTACCACTTCGAGCGCCGACCTTTTTTCTTTTTTATGTATTTCGGTTGGAATACCCCTTCCATCGTCTTTAACGCGAATGGCGTTTCCGGGCAAAATAGTAACATCAATATTGCGGCAATATCCTGCAAGAGCCTCATCAATAGAGTTGTCAATTACCTCATACACCAAATGGTGCAAACCTTTAAAACCAGTATCACCAATATACATGGCAGGACGCAACCTAACGGCTTCGAGCCCTTCTAATACTTGTATGTTTTCCGCGGTGTAATTGGAGTTGTTTTTGGCTAAAATTTCTTCGTTTTCCATATGTCGTTCTGCCTCTTTTCGGGCTGTAAATTCAGGTATTTTTAATGCGTAGTTATCTAATATTTTTGAATATGCAAATATAAGAAATAATATGCTGAAAAGGTAGGATTTTTAGGTATTTCGGCTGATTACTTATGCACGAAATTTCAACAAATATAAGTCATTTGAAAAGCTCTATGTGAACTCATAAACTCTTAATAAAAAATTGATAAAACAGGCTGAAAACGGAAACTTTCAAACTTAAATTCTGTAGATAGGAAATTATGGCAATTAATGGCCCGAACCTTTACCTCTTTTAGTTTTTATATATTCAATTACGAATAAGCCACCAACTGCTAAAACGTAACAAACTGCAACTAAACCAATAAAATATTGAGAACTCATAAATTTTAATTTTGTATTACAAAGGTAAAACATTACCCGAATTTTAAAAAACACTTTTAATCTTTTTTGCAAACTATGGGTGCCATCATGAGAAATTCATCTAAACGGTATCATTTTTGCCTCTTATCTTCGCAAGAAATCTAAATTATTCTTAAAATTGCATATGAAAAAAATCGTATTTAGCATTTTCCTTCTTTCCGGTATAACCTCCTTTGCACAAAAAGGTGCCGATGTGGAAATTCCCTATTTTCCAATGGATGAAATATCCAAAATGGTAACTTATACTGACGTAATTCAAGTACCTGGAGTTTTGAAAGACTCTTTGTATGATGTTGCAATGGCATGGATGAAAATTTATTATAAATCGCCCAGCCAGGCTATTAAAAGTCAAAGTAAAGAAGATGGCATAATTGATATTCGCCATCAGTTTTATGTTACCCGAAAAGACAAAAATCAGGAAGTGAAAGCGGGATTAATTAATTATTATCTCACTTTACAATTCAAAGACGGCAGATTTAAATACACAATTACAAAAATAAATCTAGAGGGAACTTCCTACTTTGGAATTGAGAAATGGCTCAATGAAGAGCAATATAAAAAAGACGAAAACATTCCAGGATATCTGCAACAAATTGATAAATTTATGATGGATCTTATTGCTTCGATGGAATCGGAAGTAAGACCTCTTGTTCCGGTTAAAGAGGAAGAATGGTAATATAATATAATGGGATTTTATTCCCGAAAAATAAACAAAAAAATCCCTTCGATTAATATCGAAGGGATTTTTTTTATATCAATAGTTATTAAACCCAACTGCGTTCTGGATGTAAAAACGGCCATGGAATAGCAAGTAAAATCAAAATAAATGCAATCAGAAACCAAATAAATTGAGCCTTACCTGCTGCATTGTCTTGTATCGCTTTTTTAGCCTTACTATAACCAATATGCACTAAAATAATTGCAATCAACATGCCAACTGCATGTTCTAAAGTGATAGTTCTAAAAGAGGCAACATCTAATTGACCAGTCAGTTTCGAAAGCTTAAAATCTGTTTGTGATGCAATCCAATAGAAATACAATATTAATCCAACTACTAATTGCATATCAATTGCAATCATTGTAAACAAACCCATTTTTTTTGTTGCACCTGCAAATGGACGCTTGCCTTTTGAAGTTTGCCATCCAAACCAAATAGCCAAAATCATTAAAATAATAATAATATAACGCCAACCTGAGTGGAAACCAATTAAGGCTTTTGCTAAGCCCTCCGGCAAGTGTTGTGTTGGCTCGTCGGAACCAAATAAAAGTACATTTGAAAATAATTCAGTTATCATATTGTGTGTATTTTAAAATGAATAATTGGTAAAAAAAATAAACTTAAAAGGATGATATGTCGCTAAACCTCAACCTCGTAATAAATGTTTATAATTTTGGATGTTTGCCATAAATTTTTGTTGTTGTTCAGGATTTAAAGCTTTCAAAATATCCTGCTTAAAATCTTGTTTGCTTTCACGCATTACATCCTTTCCGCCTCCACTTTGTTTGTTTTGCTTTTTCTCTGTAAAAAATTCGCGAATGGAAGCCTCCACTTGTGTAACTTGATCTGCAGATAAATGCAAGTCGTTGGTTAAAGTGGTAATAAATTCTTGGGCGCGACCGGCTCCTCCTCCGTTACCCCCCTTGTTTCCTCCTAATAATTTTGAAAATAAACTCATATTATACTTTTTAGTCACTAGTGAATTGCGAAATTACCAAAAAATTAGTATGCATGCTATTAAAATTTAATTAAAATTTGCATTCTTACCTACAAAATTTATAAGAAAGTGTTCAATACTCTAAATCTAAATTGTTGCTATCATTAAGATAAGTTGAATTATCTTTGAATATTACCTTAAAATTGTAAATACTATGTCCAATGCACTCCTCATGCTGATTGTTTCTATTCTTACCTGCATTTCTGCAAAAACACAAATTATTGGCGGAAATGGCGAAGGATTTACTACTAATATCAGCGAATCTGACATCCCCTTTTTGCAAGAATTAACAAAGTCATATCCCATCGCAATTCGGTGGCCTGGAGGTGGCGATTCGCGTGTTGCATTTCCGGCGCTAGATAAAATGGGATTAGGGATGCAAAAAGACTCTCTCCAAAAACTCTATCAAGAATTTCGCGATAAAAAAGGCAATGTGCAATACGATAAACTAGAGCGTGAATTAAAACAAGCGGATAAAGATGCATTAGAATCAAAAAGTGCATTACAAGTCTTAATTGATGTATCAAAACAAGTGCATGGTTTTCAAGTGGATTATTGCTTAAATGTTTTACAGGGCAATGTGCAATCTAATATTTCTGCTATTCAAACTTTATTAGATTCGGGTGTGCAGATAATTTCAATTGTTGCAGGAAATGAAACATTTTTTAGTTACAAATTTAATTGGGAAAAATATAAAAATGATTTTGAACCCATACTAAAAGCTTGCGAAAAACAATTTCCCGAAATACCAAGATTAATTTGTATGGGCCAGGAATTTGATGATAAAAATCATCTGCAATGGAATACTAAATTAATTAATTATATCAATACCACAGGCAATTTTATTTCGGGTGTTGATGTACATTATTATTTGTCGAAGGAAATTAAAACTGCACAAGCAATGCACCCAAAAAGTTTTATTTATAAGGCCGACACTTATTATCCTGAACTTGAAAAAGCATTCGATAATTATATTCTCGAATACAGAGCAAACGACGAGATGGGTGCATTAATAAATTACCTGAAATTAAAACTCCCAGGTAAAATATATCATTGCACAGAATTTGGCGATAAAGAAGCAGAATACTGGTCAAATACAGTTGCAAATGCTGCACACATTTTTACAACATATTGTAAATACAGAAATGATTTTGAAATTCTTCTCGTACAGAATTTAATTGCTAATTGGTTTTGGGGTGCACGTCGGCCCGCAGGCAAATATGATATTAATGAAAATAATGATGAAAAAATAAATCGCTGTCCATGGTATGCTTTGCAACTGGCAAACGAAATTCCAAATAACTCACCGGCATTAATCGACAATATTCAAATTAATAATTCGGGTATTTATTATTATTATTTCGACAACGCCGGGGGGCAAACTTTTACGCCAAAACTAACAATTAAAAATGGAAAACTTGTTGGCGTGGAGTGTCATTATCTGACAGGAAAATATAACTACAGCAGTGCAGGAAGTACAGGTTTTATGGCAAAAGGTTCCGATAATACAATGGAGGTAAAAGGAATTGATATTATTACTAGTGATAAAATCACGGCTATTCCCAAAAATGCATTTGGCTATTTGAAGATTGTTGTTGAATAATTATGTGGCCTCGGTAGGAATCGAACCTACATCTTAAGTTTCGGAAACTTACATTCTATCCATTGAACTACGGGGCCCTGATTATTTGTTTGTAGTCCCGAGCAGAATCGAACTGCTATCTAGAGTTTAGGAAACTCCTATTCTATCCGTTGAACTACGGGACTTGATGCTTTGCAAAAATAATGCAGTTTTAGCCGTAATTCAGCTTTAACTCTGATTAAGCATAGAAATTGAAGCTGCAATTTTGTGATTTGATTGAATGATGGAGCTTATAATTTAAATGTAATTTCAAATGCCATGCTTATTGTGTGAAAACCCTAGAGACCCTGAAGAAGCATTCCGATTGAGGTGGAATGATATTTTGTGATTTTACTTAAGGATATTTGCAATTGTTTAATTATATTTTCAGTTGCCATGCTATTCAGGGTAAGCCCAACTAACCCTGAATAGCATGGCAATTGAAATCAAATGACAATGTATAATAGTACTTATTATTTCTGCTAATAATTTTAATCTGATTTCAAATGCCATGCTTATTTGTGTAAGCCTTGGTAACCCTGAAGAAGCATTCCGATTGAGGTGGAATGATATTTTGTGATTTTACTTAAGGATATTTGCAATTGTTTAATTATATTTTCAGTTGCCATGCTATTCAGGGTAAGCCCAACTAA
>JBBRGZ010000045.1:0-16145 GCA_038223395.1 Chitinophagales bacterium | reverse complement strand
TATCATCCTTTTTGTAGGAATTTCTATTTCATCGGCACAAATTGCAGGTGCGTCAATAACTAATACAAACACAAATGAGCAGGTAAATGTTGCATCTCCGGCTGTTAAAGTGGTTGATGTAAATGTATCGGTTGAAAAATGTACTACAACAGGCAAATCGTGTTGCAACGGTGCAAGTAAATCTGCTGCAATTATCAATACTACTTCCAACAACGCTGAAGCTGAAACCACAGGTAAAAATTGTAAATCAGTAAGTGTTGGCATGAGTGCTGCTAAGCCTGAAAGTGCATCAGCTAAAAATCCCAAGGAATAATTTTAAGAAAACGAATTCAATTTATAAAAAAAAGCAACGATATGTTTCGTTGCTTTTTTTATTTTGATAATTTGATGTTATAATATTTCTTTAATCTCGGCTAATTCTTGCACTTGCTTGTAATTATTTTCGTTGATTTTGTTTTCGGGATTAAACCAAATAAATTCCATTCCTGCGTTGCTTGCACCCTTGCCATCTGCTTCTGAAGAATCACCTATGTAAACACAATTTTTTGCATCTGTTTGAATAAGTTCTAGTGCATGCTTAAATATTTTTTTATCCGGTTTTAAAGCTTGCGCACTTTCAGCAGTAGTAATTGTTTTAAAATACGGCATCAAACCGGTGTTGTTTAATTTAAAAAATTGTACTTCATTAAATCCGTTTGTAATGATATGCAACTGATATTTTATTTTCAAATATTCGAGCAAGGTGATTGCATCGGGCAATAAGGTTTTTTGATGGCGCGTATGATGTATATAATGATCGGCTGCATCGTTTGCTATAACATAACTCGTTAATCCAAAATCGTTGAAGGTATGCAAAAAACGGTTGAGCCTTACGTCTTCTCTCGACACTTTTCCCAAAGCATAATCCTGCCATAAATATTCGTTGCGAAATTGATATTGCGTATGGAATTTTTCAAAATTAGGAATGCCTTTTTTATCCAATTCGAACATTGAATAAATTTCAGCTAATATACGTTTCGAATTTCCTGAAAAATCCCACAAGGTATTATCTAAGTCAAAAATAACGTGTTGAACATCTTCCATTACTAAAATTTGACAGGTTCAAAAATACCCGTTTTTAATTCGTGCGTATATGATTTTGCTGCATCTTGTATTGCTGTAGAAATTGGAATAAATTGATATTGCAATCTCTCCACAATTTTTTTATTTTCGAAATACACTTTTTTATTTGCGATAGTAGCAGTTTGTTTTGTTACCGTTGGCTCAACGCCTGAAAAAATAGACTTTAATTTTTCCATACGCCAAGCAATTGATGATAAGAGTTTTCCGGCTTTAATATGAGGTCCCTTTACTTTCAGTGCGGTAGCAATTTCTGATAAAAAAATTTTATACGGTACATTTTCGCTATTGAGAATAAAGCGTTCGTTTTCAATATCACTTTCCATTAAGGAATAGGAGATTTTAACCACATCGCGCACATCAACATATCCGGTTATTCCTTCAGTATAAAATTTGAATCCGTCGTTTACAGTTTTAAATAATTTACTTGAGCCGCTGTCCCAATTTCCTGCGCCTACAATAATTGATGGATTTACAATAACTGCATGCAATCCTTCCGCTATTCCACGCCAAACTTCACGCTCGCCTAAAAATTTACTGATAGCATAATCAGAAGTAAGATGTTTTCTTTCCCAAGGTGTTTTTTCAGTTACAATTTCATCCGCTTTTCCTGTTCTTCCTAAAGCTGCAATTGAGCTGATATACACCAATTTTTTAATGTTGTTTTCAAGCGCGCAGTTTACAATATTAGCAGTGCCTTCCACATTCACCAGCATCAATAATGCTTTTTTACTTTTTACATAAGAAACAATTGCAGCGCAGTGATATATTTTATCAATTCCCTCAACTGCATCTTCAAGACTAAATGCATCAAGTACATCACCATCCACCCATTCAATGTTATCTTTAATGTCGTCGAGCAAATAGAGATTGCTGTTTTTGCGTTTTAATGCACGCACTTTTTCGCCCTGCAATAATAAATATCTACAGAGATAACTTCCCACCAAACCATTTGCTCCGGTGACTAATACCATTAAATAGAAAATTTAATATCACACATAGCCTATATCATTCATGCAAATTTACAATTTCTCCACCCGAAACAGCAATATTTGCTCCTGTAACTGAGGTTAAGAAATTGGATTTATTTTCCCATTTTAAAACACCCATTAAACACATGGCAAGTGCTTCTTTAAATTGAATAAGTGCCTTATTTGGTAATTGAATTTTTACGCCTGACAAATTTTCAATCCGATTAATTAAAAATGTATTAAAAGCACCTCCTCCGGTTACTAATAACTTAAAATTTTGCTTCGTGATTTTGTTTTTTTGTATTATTTGATTCAGACAATTGGCAATTTGTAAAGCAATATGTTCGGTAGCCGTTGCCAATGCATCCGGAATTGTAATTTGCCATTTATTAAATAAAGGAACCATTGTATTTTTAATTGCATTATTATCTAAAGATTTAGGTGGCATTTTTTCGAAAAATGAATCGCTATTTAATGCATTTAATAAATCGTTATGCACTTTCCCGCCTTTAGCAATATTACCTTCATCATCATATTCCAGATTTAAAAGATTGGCATTATAATTTAATAATTGATTTGCTGCTGAAATATCGTAGCCAATACGTTTATTATCTTTTTCATAAGAAATATTACATATTCCACCAATATTTAAACAAGCATCATAATCAGCAAAAAATAATTTATCAGCAATTGGCACAAGCGGTGCTCCTTGTCCGCCGGCTTCTATATCAGCTTTTCGAAAATTAATTATTACGGGACAATGCAATTCTTTTGCAGTGGCAATTCCATCGCCAATTTGACAAGTAATTTTGTTTTCGGGATAATGATAAATTGTATGACCATGAGCAGAAATAAAATCAATATGATTAATCCCATTTTCAGTAACAAATGTGTTAATCATTTGTGCACATTGGGCATCAAAAAATGCGCTTTGCGTTTTATAATCTTTTGTTATATCTGCAGAAATATCCTTAAGAAATTGTTTTAATTCATCAGAATAAGGAATAGTTTGAGCGGCAAGTATTTCGTATTGGTATGTTTCAGAAACTTTTATTTTACAGTATGCAATATCCAAACCATCCAGAGAGCTTCCCGACATTGTTCCTATTGTATAATATTGTTTGGTCAAATGGAATAATTATTTTCTAAGTGTAATAACATATTCAGAAACTTGTTGAATTTGTTCTGCAGATAATTGTGCTTTCCATGCGGGCATTCCCTTTCTGCCGTTTTCTACAACTGTTTTTATTTCGTCAACAGATAACGCAGACATTTTTAAGTTTGCTGCTCCACTTAAACCCAAGCCACCATCTGTACCGTGGCATAGCCTGCATGATTTTGTATAGACCTCTTTACCAGGAGGTTGATTTTTTAATTCTTCCGAAGATTGATTATTAGAGCTGTTGTTAGTGCAACTAAACATTAAAATTGCTGAACAAAACACAAAAAAAATAAGTAGCTTTTTCATCCTGTAAATAATTCAGGAACAAAGCTACTTATTAGTTAAGGAAAAATATATTTTTAACGCACGAGTATAATATTACCCTGGCGTTGGAAAAATTCGCCACCTAATCCGATTGCGCGAACGAGGTAAACGTATGTACCCATATCTGCTTCTTTTCCGTTGACAAAACCGTCCCATCCGCCATTAATATCTTTGGTAGTAAAAATAATTTCACCCCAACGATTAAAGATTGTGTATTCTAACAGCTCACTTACTTCGTGGTTGAGTACAAATATTTCGTCGTTTATTCCATCACCATTTGGTGAAAATGCATTTGGCACTTCAATAATAGTAAGCTGATTAACGAAAATAGTAACGGTATCATATTCTGTACAACCATCTGGACTCGTTACAGTCAGTAAAAATGTTGTTGTTTCAGCAAGTTCAACAGTAGGGTCTGCAATTGTAATGCTGCTAATGTTTGCAGGAGGAATAATTGGATTTAGCGGAAACCAAAGGAAAGTTCCAATTCCAGATCCTTGCAAATCAAATGTTTCTAAATATTCAACTGTTTGATCAGGGCCTGCATTTGCTTCGGGTAATTCGCCAATATAAATATCATATGAAATAGTATCCGAACATCCGTTTAATGAGAATGCAATCAAGGTAATAGTGTAAGTTCCTGGTGCATCATAAAAATGCGAAGGGTTATCTTCTGTGCTTGTTTGGCCATCACCAAAATCCCAATGATATTCACTTATCGACCCGGTGGTTATTGTAGTAAGGTTATTAAATTCTCCGGGTTCATTTTGACAAACATCAGCTACATTAAAATCGGCATTTGGCCCAGGGTCGACAAGTACATCATATGATATCGTTGACTCGCAGCCTTTATCTGTGGTGACCGTCATATAAACTGTATAAGTTCCACCATCGGCATATTCGTGCTCCGGATCTTGCTCAGTAGAAGTAGCTCCATCATCAAAATTCCAAGTCCATCCGTCAATTGTTCCTGCTTCGGTTGAATTAGATAAATCTGTAAATACAACAGGAGTTCCTGAGCACCCTGCACTGTAATCGTAATTAGCAGAAAGTGTGTTATATAATTTTATAATTCCAATTGCAGTGTCAGCGCAAACAAAACCAGGGTTTACAATTAATAACACATAATATGTACCAGTATCGGTATATGTATGTGTAGGGTCTGTAGCAGTTGAAGTTGATCCATCACCAAAATCCCACAAATATTCTGTTCCTCCTACGCTGAAATTATCGAAAGCAACAGTAAAGTCTTCGCAATTGAGGTATTCTTCAACAGGATCTGTGTCGTCAAAAATAATATCACCTACGGTCATTTGAGCTACAATTGTGGGTGAACAGATAACGACATTAAATTGAAAATCTCTAATATGATCGCCTAACCAAACGCCGTCTCTGTATTCTTTACAAACAACCCCAACTACATATCTTCCCTCAGAAAGGGCGGTACCGGTAAGAATTCCTGTTTCGGGATCAATATTAAAAGCAGGTAACGCATCAATTGGATAAATTTCGGTAAAACCAGCAACCCAGTTAACACCTGCATAAGGTGGGTCGGATGCGATTGGCGGCGCAGGCATTGCTGCTCCGGCACCTGTATAAGGTGTATAAAATGCGTATGATAATGAGTCTCCATCTAAATCAGTCGCTGAATGGTCAAAAACGATATTATCGCTTACACAAATTACAGTTGGTGGAAAATAATTGAAAATAGGTGAAATATTACAAGCTGCATCTGCAGTTGGTGGAATTTCTTGGGTATAAGTAGCTCCTACATCTTCGGGTGTTAATATATTAACGATACCTGCATTACGGCAGCAGCGCTGATATACTAATAAATATCCCAAATCACTTTCAGGCAGGGTAATAGTGGTAGTATAAATTGCCTGCTCAACACAAACGTCGTCCGGCGCATCTAAACAGGGGTTATCCGATTCTGCAGGAATATTTGTAATGATGGGCGCAGAAAGTGTGAAATTATTGAAAAATGTGCCATCCTGTAAAAATACTGTCATGTATGCAGGGTTATCAAATGGTGTAAAACTCGTGCAGTCACGATACAAGATGAGTGTTACTAAATATTGATTAGACCCTAAGCAGGCATAAGCTACTTCACCTCCAATAATATGCGAGGCTTTTGATTGCTGTGTAATTGTAAAAAGGGAGCAAAGGAGGAGTAATTTTATATATTTCATTTACTATAGGTTAAGAGCTTTAAAATTATAAATAAAACTTATTATCTCAAAAGTGTAACACTTCCGCTCAAAGATTGTAAAATTCCGTCACATTGTGTCCATATTTTATAAATATATGACCCAATTTCTTGTTCTAGACCATTTCCGTCGGTTCCATCCCACCCTTTTTGCAAATCATTCGTTTGATAAATGCGCTGCCCCCAGCGGTTATAAATTTCCATATTAACGAGTTCATCATCCCCTGACGTAATAAATCTAAAATTATCGTTAACACCATCGCCATTTGGAGAGAATGCATTTATTTCTACAAATTGAAAACAACTTGGAATAATGTAAACCAGCGCTGTATCAATAGACTTGCAACCACTTTCGTTGGTTCCTGTTACAATATATTGCACCGTTTGGGGTGGTTCGGCAATCGGATTTGGAATTGTTGCATCGGTTAATGACTGATCTGGTTCCCACAAATATGAAACTGCGCCATAAGCCCACATTTGAACCGGGTGACCTGAATATACTATAGTATCAGGACCCACTTCTAGTTCAGGAGCAGCAAGTACTTCAACGTTAACTATTGCAGTATCAGAAGAACATTGGTCGGAAACAATTACTAAATATTGTGTTGTTTTAGTAGGAAAAACGAAGGGATTAAACAGTGAAGCGTCAGTAATATCAACTTCTGGTAACCATTCATAATACAATCCGCCATCAGCAATTAATTGCACAGAATCACCCTCACAAATAGTGACATCTGAAATTGGCTGAGCTACAACTGGTTCGGGCACAATAATGACATCTGTTTTAGTATTTACACAACCAAGATTGCTTGTTGCAGTAAGTGTTACGGTATATGTTCCGGCAGTATCAAAATAATAATTAAAAGATTCGCCGCTAAAATGATCGCTCGGTTCAACATCCCACTGCCAATCTATAATAGTATTACCAAGCAAAATAACGGAAGTGCTGTAAACTGTCCCTATACTTCCTAGACATGCGTTATCTGCTGCAAAAAAGGGATAAGGCAAAGGATAAATTGAAATTGTATCATAAATCTGTGCTTCACATCCTACACTATTTTTTACAGTAAAAATGAGCATATAATCACCTGCTTCGTCATAGGTATATGCAGGATTTTGTTCATTGCTTCCCCATCCATCGCCATAATTCCACTCCCAGCTAACGAGGGTTCCATAATCTGTAGTTGAAAGGTCTGTAAATAAGATAGAATCGTTTACACAGGCAGATGAGAAACCAATATTTGGTATAAGTTGAGGGTAGATTTTAACTGTAGTAAAGGTGGTATCAGAACAAATTTGACCAGGAAATGCAACTAACATTACGACATAGGTACCTGTATCGGGATAGGTATAAGTAGGATTTTTTTCAACACTTACATCTGTTGTAATACCATCCACTCCAAAATCCCAATAAAATTCGTCGGTTCCATAACTTCCATTTTCAAACTCAATAGTATAGTTTGAACAATTATTTATTTGAGGAGGAAGCGAAGCAACAATTGTAGGTTCGCAGTCGGTAATATTAAACTGAAAATCGCGGTAGTGGGTATTTATAAGCACTCCGGCTCTGTATTCTTTAACGGCAATTCCTACTACAAATTGTCCGAGAGCAGTTGGTGTTCCAGACAAAAATCCTGTAATAGAATTAATATCAAATGCCGGAGATGAAGCGATTGGATAGGAATAACTGTAAGGGAATGCAAAAATTACAGGATTATAAGGAGGACCTAACGCTGGAACAGGGTCTGGAGCATCAAAACTTGCGCCGTCGTACGGATTAAAAAATTCGTAAACCAATTCGTCGCCATCAGGGTCTGTTGCAGTATGGTCGAAATTGAAAGGGTAGTTTCCGCAAATAACAATAGGTGGAAAATTTGTGAAACGCGCGCTTGAATTTACTATTGTTCCCGGATCCGGAATATGTTCTGTATAGGTAGCACCTGTTGAAATAGGACTACTTAGATTTACAATAGTTGAGTTTCTGCAGCAACGTTGGTATACAATATCGTATCCACCAACACTTGGTGGCAAGTTAATTGTTCCGATATAAATTGCCTCTTGAACGCACAGGTCGGGCACGTGCTCGATGCAAGGATTTGTTAAATCAGGGTCTAAATTTTCGGAGCCTGGAAAACTCAGAACTAAGCTATCTACAAGGGTTCCAGCGGAATTATAAACATAAATTTGAAGTGGATCATCAAAAGGAGCAGCTTCTGCAGCAGAGCAATCGCGGTAAATCTTGAGGGTAATTTGGAAATTATTTCCGGTAAGTCGGGTGTATATCATTTCGCCTCCAATAATATGGTAAGCAAAAGCAGGAATACTTATACAAAACCAAATACATAATATGACAATCCGCTTACCCACAAAACAAGTTCAAGTTATAAAGTTAATTAAGATAAAGTGTTAAGGTGTTAAAATTTATCATATTTATGTAAAAGAAACTCCAAATTTGTGCAAATACCATTATTCATAAATAATATCACATAAATTTTATCTTAGCAGCAAAATGCGTTTATTCGCTCTATAATAACCTGCAATACGAATCCTAAACAACGGAGAAATACTAATTATAAATATGAAAAAAATTAATTTATTACTGTTATACAGTTTTATTGTTGTATCGGTTCATGCGCAAAGCACTTTTCCTGTAAATGGCGTTTTTGATGTGCGCGATAAAACGTATGCATTTATTCATGCAACGCTTGTTGTTGATCCAATTACAACAATTCAAGATGGTACTTTAATTATTAAAAATGGAAAAATAATTGATGCCGGTGCCGTAAGTATTCCAAAAGATGCAATAATTATTGACGCAATCGGCAAATATATATACGCTTCTTTTATTGATTTGGATGCTGATTATGGTTTACCTAAAAAAGAAAATCCTACAGCTGGTTTTGGTCCGCAAATGGAAAATAATTTTAATACTGCATTAAACTGGAATCAAGCAGTAACTCCGGAATATAATGCATTCGAAAATTTTACACCGGATACAAGTAAGAATAAAGCATGGCGAAATGTTGGTATTGGAGCTACACTTACGGCGCGACATGATGGCATAATGCAGGGAACAGCTGCATTAGTTTTAATGGGGGATGAAAGCGCAGGAAAAATGTTGATGCAAGAAAAAGTAAGTAATCAATATTCTTTTAGAAAGGGCAGTTCAACGCAGGATTACCCTTCTTCCGAAATGGGTAGTATTGCATTGCTTCGACAAAGTTTTTATGATGCACAATGGTACGCGAAAGGTGGTAATGCAGAAGAAAAAAATTATGCTCTTGAAGCAATAAATAACAATAGTAAATTAATTTCAATTTTTGAGGTAAAAAATAAATTAGAAATTTTACGTGCAGATAAAGTTGGCGATGAATTTAATAAACAATTTATTATAAAGGGAAGTGGTGATGAGTATCAGCGTATTGATGAAATTAAAAAAACAAATGCAGCGCTCATTATCCCCTTAAATTATCCAAAAACACCTGAAGTTGAGGATGTTTTTGACGCAGAACTTTTAACATTAGGCGAATTAAAACACTGGGAAATGGCTCCTGCAAATTGCAGTTTTCTAGAACGTGCAAATATTACCTTTTGTTTAACTGCCTCGGGCTTAGAAAATAAAGACGATTTTTTAAAAAATGTGCGCAAAGCAGTGCAATATGGTTTAACAAAAAATGCAGCTCTTGCAGCATTGACAACCGTTCCGGCACAATTAATTCAAGCTCAAAACTCACTTGGCACATTGTCGAAAGGTAAAACTGCAAACTTCTTAATTACTTCCGGCGATATTTTTGATGAGGAAACTGTAGTATATCAAAATTGGGTAAACGGCAAACAATATATTGTAAATACACCTCTTGAATTTGATGCACGCGGGGTATATAAATTTACATTATACAATCGTATTTATGGTTTAATAATAAAGGGTAAAGCCGAGAGTCCTGAATTTGCAATAATTAAAGGTGTAGATACCCTTAAAGTTAAAGGAACTCTTACAAATGAATCTATTACATTATCATTTAAAGATGGTATAGAAAATGTGCGATTAACAGGATGGATTGGTGATAAATCATTTTCCGGAACCGGGCAAATAAATGAAAAATGGATTAATTGGAATGCCGTTTATGCAAATGTGTATGCTGAAAAACCTGAGGATAAAAAAACGGATACGTTAATTGTAGTGGGTGATGTGATTTATCCCTTTACTGCCTTTGGATGGAAAGAAAAGCCGGTTCAAAAGGATATTTTAATTACCAATACTACAGTTTGGACAAACGAAAGCGAAGGCATTTTAAAAAATTATGATGTATTAATATCTAATGGAAAAATATTAAAAATAGGCAAAAATATTTCTGCAAAAAATGCAACTGTTATAGATGGCACCAATAAACATCTTACAGCAGGTATAGTAGATGAACACTCGCATATCGCAATTTCTGATGGAGTAAATGAAGGAACTCAATCGAGCAGTGCGGAGGTGCGTATTGGAGATGTAGTGGATTGCGATGATATTAATATTTATAGGCAATTAAGTGGAGGTGTTACCAGTTCGCATTTATTGCATGGTTCGGCAAATGCCGTTGGTGGACAAACTCAATTAATTAAATTGCGTTGGGGTTTAACACCTGAAGAAATGAAATTTCAGGATTGGGATGGCTTTATAAAATTTGCATTGGGCGAAAATGTAAAACAATCCAATTGGGGTGATTTTAATACCGTGCGTTTTCCGCAAACAAGAATGGGTGTTGAACAAGTTTATGAAGATATTTTTACTCGAGCAGAAGAATATATTGCAGCAAAAAATGATCCCAATGCTTTGGTAAGAAGAGATTTGGAATTGGATGCCATTGCAGAGATATTACAACATAAAAGATTTATCACTTGCCACAGTTATGTGCAAAGCGAAATTAATATGCTGATGCAAGTTGCAGATAGACATGATTTTACCGTTAATACATTTACGCATATTTTAGAGGGATATAAGGTAGCAGATAAAATGAAAGCACACGGCGCCGGAGGTTCTACATTTTCTGATTGGTGGGCATATAAATATGAGGTGATGGAAGCAATTCCTCAAAATGCAACTCTAATGAATAATGAAGGTGTGGTAACAGCCATTAATTCTGATGATGCTGAAATGGCGAGACGATTAAATCAAGAGGCTGCAAAATCAATTAAATACGGAAACATGTCGGAAGAAGATGCGCTGAAAATGGTAACATTAAATCCTGCAAAATTATTACACGTTGACGATAGAATTGGCAGCATTAAAGAAGGTAAAGATGCCGACCTTGTTTTGTGGAGTGATAATCCATTGAGCATTTATGCTATTGCAGAAAAAACAATGGTTGACGGAATAATTTATTACGATAGAAGTGCCGATGCACAAAAAGAAGAAAGTATACGCAGAGAGCGCACCAGAATTATTACAAAAATGATGGGCGATGATACAGATGCAAAAGATAAAATTCCTGTAGAAGGAAAAGAAAAACAACTATATCACTGCGATACAGAAGGCGACTTCATGAAAGGCAATTAACACAAACATAAATTATTGAATTATTAAAATTTGAATTATGAAAAATAAATTTATTCTATATATTCTTTTATTAACACTTATTAATAAAATAACTATTGTAGAAGCGCAACAAACTCCTGTAGTTATTTCAAATGCTACAATCCATATTGGCAATGGAACTGTAATTGAAAAGGGAATGATAATTTTTAAAGAAGGTGTTCTCAATTATGTTGGTGAAATGAAAAATTCGGGTTATGATGACAATACAGCAACAATGATTGATGCAACAGGCAAACATGTTTATCCTGGAATTATTGCATTGAGTACGCAACTTGGTTTAAATGAAATATCTGCCGTAAGGTCCACACGCGATTCGTATGAAGTTGGTGAATACAACCCTAATATACGCAGTATAATTGCATATAATACAGACTCGAAAGTAATTCCAACATTGCGCACAAATGGTATTTTATTAGCCCAGATTATTCCTGACGGAGGAACAATTGCAGGTCAAAGCAGCATTGTAAAATTAAGTGGATGGAATTGGGAAGATGCTGCAGTTAAAACTGATAATGTTTTGCATGTAAATTGGCCTGCTTTGTATGATTATAACTACGAAACAAATAGTTTGGCAAAAAGTAAAACTTACGATAAGGATGTTGTTTCACTTACCAATTTTTTTGAAGAGGCAAAAGCATATTGTTCAATTTCTGAGCACAAAATAAAAAATTTGCGATTTGAATCTATGCGTAATATATTTACAAAAGATGAACCTGTTTTTATAAAAGCAAACGACGCGAAACAAATTATTAGTGTAGTAAATTTTGCAAAAACTTTGCAGCTAAAAATTGTAATTGTTGGTGGAAGACAAAGTTATAGAGTTACTGATCTTTTAAAAGAAAATAATATTCCTGTATTGATAGAAACAACCCATGCATTGCCGGATTATGAAGGAGACGCTGTTGATTTACCCTATGAACTTCCCTCAATTTTAATGCATGCGGGAGTAATTTGCGGACTATCGGTAAGTAATGAAGGAGATAGTTATTGGAGAATGCGCAACCTTCCATTTATTGCAGGAACAGCATCCGCTTATGGATTAACAAAAGAAGAAGCATTACAATTAATAACATTTAATAATGCAAAATTGATTGGCATTGATAAAGATTATGGAACACTAGAAGTTGGAAAAAGTGCAACATTATTTATTAGCGAAGGCGATGTTTTAGATATGCGCACTAGCGTATTAACACATATTTATATACAGGGAGAAAAAATTCCTGTAAAAAACTGGCAAAATGATTTGAGTAAAAAATATGAAGTTAAATATGGAATTGAAACGAGGTAAAAGAAAGATTTGAGTTTAATATTAAAACAAAAAATCCCGCATTTACGGGATTTTTTTTTGGTTTGCGGAGAGACAGGGATTCGAACCCTGGATACCCTTTTGGAGTATACACACTTTCCAGGCGTGCTCCTTCAACCACTCGGACATCTCTCCTTAGGGCTGCAAATTTACATGTTATACTTTGAAAATGCGCGATGCATTTAATTCTGTGGCTTCCGCGACGGTATTTTCGGGCAAATCTAAAATAATACTCAATCTTTGTAGAATATAATCGAGGTATTGTGGTTCGTTGCGTTTTCCTCTAAAAGGTACAGGAGCTAAATAGGGGGCATCCGTTTCTAGAACAAGATTTGGAAGGTGTTTTGGTTTTAATATTGCATCTAAACCACCATTTTTAAATGTAACTACTCCCCCAATTCCTGCATAAAATCCTAGTTCAATTATTTGTTCGAGTTGCATTTCTGTTCCTGAAAAACAATGGAAAATGCCATTCAAATTCTCGTCTTTGTGTTTTTTTATCAGTGCAATGCAATCATCAACGGCATTGCGTGAGTGAATAATAATAGGCAACTTGTATGTTTTTGCAAGCTGAATTTGAAATTCGAAGGCTGCCTTCTGTTCTTCAATTAAACTGACATCCCAAAAATAATCCAAACCGCATTCGCCAATGCCAAAATACGATTGTGGTGCATCTTTCAAATGTTTTTCAACTATATTTAATTCACTTAAATAATCTGATTTAACGCTGCATGGATGTAAGCCCATCATTGGAAAACAAAAACTTGGATTTTCGTTAGTAAGCGTCATCATAGCATCAATTGTATTGCTATCTATATTCGGTAAAAATATTTTTGATATCCCTGCATGTTTTGCATGTAATAAAATTGCATCTCTATCACCATCAAATTCCGGTAAATAAATATGAGCGTGCGTATCGGTAATTGGCATAATTATTCCGTTATTTTTTCAAAATGATATCGTTGTTGCAAAAGTTTTTCTAAAACTACCGGTAAACTTTTTAAAACACGGTCTTTAGCTTTTAGGCTATCGTGAAAAACAATTATACTGCCACTTGAAACATTATCCAAAACATTTTTTATGCATTTTTCAGCGTCTATTTCGGTGTCAAAATCACCGCTCAGAACATCCCACATAATTATTTTATAATGCTTTTTTAAATCTTGTATTTGCTGAAAACCAATGCGTCCATAGGGTGGACGAAACAGTGTTGAAGAAACTAATTCCGCGCAATCTTTTACGTCATTTACATATTGATCGTGTTCCGATTTCCAGCCGTTGAGGTGATTGTATGTATGATTTCCAACAGCATGATTTTCATCAATAATACGCTTGTAAATAGCAGGATTTTGTTTCACATTTTCGCCAATACAAAAAAATGTTGCTTGCACCTTAAAATCATCTAAAATTTGCAATATTTCTTCGGTAACACCAGGAATTGGGCCATCGTCGAAAGTAAGATATAATGTATTTTCTGTTTTGATATCCCAAATCAGACTTGGATAAACACTTTTTAAATAAAAGGGTGTTTTAACAAAATACATGAATGCAAATTTAGCCAAAACCGTGCTGAATTTAACGGAAGTTTCACAAATTGTTGTTTTTTAATTTGAATTTTTAAGATGTAATTTTATCGAGGTAAAAATCATCCGGTTAATACAAATATTTTATTCATTAGATAATACAACAATATATTAGAAATCTGAGCTTAACTTTGCAATAGTTATTATGGATACAGATAAAAAAATACGTTTACGTTATGCACCGAGTCCCACCGGAGCTCAGCATCTTGGCGGAATAAGAACTGCGCTTTACAATTATTTATATGTAAAAAAAATGGGCGGCACTTTGGTTTTGCGTATTGAAGATACAGACCAAACCCGTTTTGTGCCGGGTGCTGAGGAATATGTTATTGACAGTTGTAATTGGGCAGGAATTGAATTTGATGAAGGCGTGCATGTTGGTGGTCCTTACGCACCTTACCGTCAAAGCGAACGTCAGGAAATTTATAAAAAATACGTCGCTCAATTAATTGAAAATGGCAATGCGTATTATGCCTTCGATACTCCGGAAGAGTTGGAAGAAATGCGCAATCGTATGACTGCACAAGGAAACCCATCGCCGGCATACGACCATATTACGCGTCAGTATATGAAAAATTCTGTCGCATTATCAAAAGATGAAGTAGATAAAAAACTTGCAAATGGCGATTCTTATGTTATCAGAATTAAGATGCCACGCAATGAAGAAATTAAATTTAACGATTTAATTCGCGGCTGGGTAACCTTTAATTCGTCGCAATTAGATGATAAAGTATTATTTAAAAGTGACGGCATGCCAACGTATCACTTAGCGAATGTTGTTGATGATTATTTGATGAAAATTACGCATGTTGTGCGTGGTGAGGAATGGTTACCGAGCGCACCAACGCATGTTATGACATATAAAATGTTTGGCTGGGAAAACGAAATGCCGCAATTTGCGCATTTACCGTTAATTTTAAAACCGGAGGGCAATGGAAAACTCAGCAAAAGAGACGGAGATAAATATGGTTTCCCATTATACTCAATCGATTGGAAAGAACAACACATTTCAGGTTTAAAAGAAAAGGGATTTTTACCAGAAGCTTATATTAATTTTATTGCCTTTTTAGGATGGAATCCCGGAACGGATCAGGAGGTTTTTAGCAAGGAAGAACTAATACAAGCATTTAGTTTTGAGCGCATTGGAAAATCGGGTGCACGTTTTGATCCGGAAAAAGCAAAGTGGTTCAATCAACAACACCTTAAATTAAAATCAGGAGAAGAGCTTGCACAATTGTTAAATCCTTACCTTGCAGAAAAAAATATAACAGTTGACAACACGTATTTGATTAAGGTATGCGATGCAATGAAAGAAAGGGCTATATTTATTCCCGACCTGTATGAGTTAGGTAAATTCTTTTTCGAAGATATTACTATTTTTGATGAGGCAACCATAAAAAAGAAATGGAAACCTGAGAAAAAAGAAATCTTTGTAAATTTGATAGATAAAATAGAAGCAATTACTAATTTTACAGAATCAGAAATTGAGATTTCAATGAAAGAATTCATGAAAGAAAACAATTTGGGAATGGGAGATATAATGCCTATTTTTAGAGTGGCTTTAGCAGGCGGATTGCAAGGCCCCCCGGTTTTCACGATGATGGATGTACTTGGAAAAGAAAAATCTGTGCAACGATTACATAATTCAATAAAAATATTTGATACCTTTCACTGAAAATTGCCTTAAATATTATGCCTAAGAAAAAACCATTAGAAGGAAAACCTGAAGTTCACAAAGATTTAAAGGGCTTTGAAATGAATATCAACGAATTTGGCGAGATATCTACAAATACAGATATTGATAAAATCAATAAATTCCTGAATAAAAATGTTGATGACAAAAAATTTAAAGGTCTTGAAGAAATACCTTACGCAAAACTTGGAGACGACGAT
>JBBRGZ010000044.1:0-16357 GCA_038223395.1 Chitinophagales bacterium | reverse complement strand
CCTTTAAAAGCATACCTCGATCAAATAGAAAATAAAAATGCACGCATTCTTATTCCGGGTTGTGGAAATGCCTACGAAGCTGAATATGCTCTCAAAAGCGGGTTTACAAATATTACGGTTGTAGATTTTGCAGAGGAACCTGTAGCAAGATTAAAAATAGCATTACAAGAGTATCCCAAAGAGAATTATTCAATAATTCAAGGCGATTTTTTTGACCATAACGGAGCTTATGATGTCATTTTAGAGCAAACATTTTTCTGTGCATTAAATCCTAATTTGCGAAATAATTATGCAATTAAAATGACGCAATTATTGGCTCCGGAAGGCGTATTAGCCGGTGTATTATTCGCCTCCGAATTTGAAAAGGAGGGACCGCCTTTTGGTGGAACGCAACATGAATATGAAGCATTGTTCTCACCATTGTTTCAAATAAAAACAATGGAACCTTGTTACAATTCGCACCCAAAGCGACAAGGCAACGAATTGTTTATTGAGCTTGTAAAAAGATAGTGGTTATTTTAAATCCAGACTTCTTTTTAAAAATTTCAAACTATTATAATATGCATCATCAGCCATTGCTTCTTGGTATTTAGGATTGCTTGGGTTTGCAAATGCGTGATCTGCATCGTATGCTTCAACGGTTAATTTCTTATTTAATATTTGCATATCAGCTTTAAATTGATCAACTACTTTTGCAGTTATCCATTTATCTTGCGATGGCCAAATCATTAAAACATCTCCGTTTAAGGTACTGAGTTTTTCTTTATCTGTTTCAGGAAAACCATAATACATTACCGTTCCAACGCCATTTTCTTTTGCAAGTAAACTTGTTTGCAATGCATAACCACCGCCAAAACACCAGCCAATTGCTGAAATTTTTGCATCGGTTCCACATTGGTTAATTACTGTTTGCATAATTGTGTTTGCACGGGCATCTGTCACACTATTCATATACACAGTTGCGCTGTCTCTGGTATCTGCCACCTGACCATCGTAAAAATCAATTGCAAGCACATTAACCATGCCTCCTAAATCTTTAAATAATTTTTCTGAAACCTGTTTTATATATCCATTTAAACCCCACCATTCGTGCACAACAATTAAATACTTATCACTTTTTTCAGTGGATTTAATGGCATAAACATTAACTGCTTTTCCATCTGCAGCAGCCAATTGCATCATTTTGCCTTTGTCTTCTATAAAATTAAATGGAATGGGATTTAAATGTGAGTTTACAAATGCCATATCACTTGAAAAATCGGAAAATTTATCAGGCGAAGCACAACAACTTGAATTTTGAGCTTGCCCAACGGTGAAATACGTAATTAAGCAAAGCAAGACATATAATTTTTTCATCAGATAGATTTTTAATTTAAATAAATGTTATTTTGAAATACAAATGTTTTAAAGTACTTGTAATATTAATCCTTTTAAGTAGTGTGTTTCCTCAACGCCCCAAACAATTGGGTGGTCTTTTGATTGGGATAAAAATTGCACTTCGCGTATTGTCTTTTTCGCATCCTTTGCTGCATCTGCAACAACGTCATAAAATAAATTAACATCCATGAAATGCGAACAACTAAAAGTAACTAAAAAACCACCGGGTTTCACCATTTTTAATCCCCTTAAATTCACTTCTTTATAACCTTTTATTGCATTTTCTATTCCCTTTCTATTTTTTGTAAATGCAGGAGGATCTAAAATTACGACATCAAATAAACGATTTTCTTTTGCCCAAACAGGTAAAATATCAAATGCATTGGCACACAAACACGTAATATTTTCGAACCCATTTAAAACAGCATTTTTTTGTGTTTGTTCAATGGCATCTGCAGAAACATCTAAAGCTGTAATATGTTTCGCGCCAAAATGGGCGGCAAACAATGCAAAAGAACCCGTATAAGTAAAACAATCCAGCACTTCTGCGCCTTTCACAATGTCGGCAATGGCAAGTCTATTATCCTTTTGGTCGAGAAAAAATCCTGTTTTTTGACCGTTGGCAATATCGACATTAAATTGTATACCCTTTTCTTCAATAATTAAATTGGTGTCAAATTCGGGAGATAAAAAGCCTTTAATTTCTTCCAAACCCTCTAATTTTCTAACAGGAACATCGTTTCTTTCGTATACGCCTTTAGCAGAAAAATCAGTTAATAAAATATCCACTATTGTTTGTTTCCAACGCTCCATGCCGGCACTTAAAGTTTGAATAACATATACATCGGCAAACTTATCAATAACTAAAGCAGGTAAAAAATCACCTTCACCAAAACACAATCTATAATTATTTCCTAATTGTAAAGTTTCTCGGTAGGTTTTGCATGTCAATAATTTTTTTCTAAAAAATGCAGAATCAATTATTTCACTTTTATTTCTAGTTAAAATACGCACAGTTATTTGCGACAACACATTGATATATCCTTTGCCAATAAAATCCTTTCTAAAATTATATATCTCAACAATATCGCCTGTTTCGGGTGCTCCGTTAATAGTTTCAATTTCGTTTCCATAAACCCATGGGTGACCGTCTTCAACACGTCTGCCTTTGCCCTTTTGTAATATTACCTCCACAATCAATTAATTTTGTCGGTAAATTACGGATAATATGAAGCAATTTTTTGCTTATATACTCAAGTGGTTATTGTATGGTAATGTTTTAATTGCATTTTGTGCGGTTTCATTTACACTAGAAGCGTATTATTTGCTCAATTTAACACCGCAATTTGATTATTTAGTTTTAATGAATGGGCTTGCTGCTTTTTTTACTTATTTATTTATTAGAGTTGTAGGTATAAGCAGAATAAAAAATTATGCACCCTATCCGCGTTGGGAATTTTTTCTGAAGAACATTTTTTGGATGCGTTTATTAACCGGATTATCACTTCTTGCAACGGGGATTGTTTTTTTTCTTTTACCGTACAATGTGCAAAGGGCTTTTATTGTTCCTGGAATATTATCAATATTATATGGTATATCATTCAAATATAAAGGACGCCTCATTAAATTGAGGGATATTGGCTTACTTAAAATATTTTTAATTGCATTTGTTTGGGCATATATCGGAAGTGTTTTACCCGTCATTAATTCCGGTGGAAATCCTCAAACCACTGCATGTTTAAGCCTGTTTTGGGCACATTTTTTATTTGCATTTGCAGTTACTTTACCCTTCGATAGAAAGGATTTGGAAATTGATAAAATGAATAACGTAAAAACAATTCCCGCTGTAATTGGAGTTGAAAAAATGTATTTATTATGTTATGGTTTACTTATTTGCAGTTTGGTAATTCATGGATATTTACAACTCGCTGTTTTACATAATAATTTTAGGTCATTTTTACCACTTATCATATCAATATCAGCCACAATTTTTATTATTTTTTTAACCAAAAAGCGAGATGATAAGTTTTTATATTTTGGTTTATTAGATGGGATGTTAATTCTGCAATTTATTTTGGTTTGGCTGTTTGCACTTTAAAAATTTCTACTAAAATGAGCAATCCAAAAGTTAACCACAGCATTTAATTAAATATTCTAGTCCAAAAACCCGATTTTTGTCAAAAATTAGCGCATGGCCGACATACGAAACAACTGGACAAAAGAAGAGATAGCGGAAATTTATAACATGCCTGTAATGGAGCTCATTTACAAGGCGAGCAACGTGCATCATCACTACCACACCACCGGCGAAGTGCAGGTTTGCACCTTATTATCGGTTAAAACGGGTGGCTGTCCTGAAGATTGTGCTTATTGTCCCCAAGCAGCGCGTTATTCAACCGATGTTGAGGCGCATAAACTGTTGGATTACGACGAAGTAATTACAAAAGCCTTAATTGCAAAAGAAAATGGCTCAACCAGATTTTGTATGGGTGCGGCTTGGCGAAATGTGCGCGACAATAAAGATTTTGATCATGTTTTACAAATGGTAAAGGGTGTTGCTGAACTTAATTTGGAGGTTTGTTGCACTTTGGGGATGTTGAGCGAAGACCAGGCGCATAAATTAAAGGAAGCAGGATTATATGCTTACAATCACAATCTGGATAGCGGTGAAGAATTTTATGAACAAATTATTACGACAAGAAAATACGAGGATAGATTAGATACGATTCACAATGTGCAAAAAGCAAATATCTCTGTTTGTAGCGGAGGTATAATTGGTTTGGGAGAAACAGATGCAGATAGAATTGATATGTTGTTTACGCTCAGCAATTTAAAAACGCATCCTGAATCTGTTCCTGTAAATGCATTGGTTGCAATTAAAGGAACGCCACTCGAAAATATGAAAAGAGTTAGTGTTTGGGAAATGGTACGCATGATTGCAACGGCAAGAATTCTAATTCCAAAAGCCATGGTGCGTTTAAGCGCAGGAAGAAATGAAATGAGCATCGAAGAACAAGCACTTTGTTTTATGGCAGGCGCAAATTCTATTTTTGCTGGCGATAAATTATTGACAACTCCAAATCCTGAATTTAATGCGGATAAAGAAATGTTTAAATTGTTGGGCTTAAAACCACGCGAAGCGTATAAGGGTTTAGAAGTTGCAGAAACACTTGTCTGATTAATTCACGTTATTTATTTCTTGTTTTTCAAATTGCAATTTTGATATGCATTTAATTGAGCGATTACAATCGGAATTACAAAAAAGAAAAACCGAAAATGCGCTGCGCAGTTTACAACTTGCGCACGATAAAATAGATTTCAGTTCTAATGATTATCTCGGTCTGGCGCAAAATGCGGAACTGCTTACAATTATTAAAAAAGAAATAAATACGCTACGCAAATTTGGTTCAACGGGTTCGCGTTTATTAACAGGTAATCACACACTTACTGAGCAACTCGAAAATGAAGTAGCGCAATTTCATGATGCACCTTCTGCATTGTATTTTAATTCCGGGTATGAAGCAAATGCAGGATTAATTTCTACCGTTACAAAACGCAACGATACGATAATATTTGATGTTTTAAGTCACGCTTCTTTGCGTGAAGGCATTCGCTTATCTAATGCAAATGCACATCCATTTCAGCATAATGATGTGGATGATTTAGAACAAAAATTACAAAAGGCTACGGGCGAAATATTTATTGTTATTGAATCTGTGTATTCTATGGATGGCGATATTTGTCCCTTGCAAGAAATAATCGACCTCGCAGAAAAATATCATGCACATATTATTTTAGATGAAGCACATGCAACCGGTGTAATAGGAGAAAGGGGAGAAGGTCTAGCTCAACACCTTAATGTTCACAATACAATTTTTGCTCGCGTGCATACTTGCGGCAAAGCAATAGGGAATAACGGGGCTTTTATTTTAGGGGATATTGTTTTACGCGAATACCTCATCAATTTTTGTCGCCCTTTTATTTATACTACAGCGCCTAATTTATTACAGGTAATTGCAGTGCGCGAAAATTATCGGTATTTAAAAAATAATCCTTCACGTGTAACTGCTTTGCAGGAGAATTGTAATTATTTTAAATTGCATATTTCGCGTTATAAACAAATACAATTATTGCCTTCCGATTCTGCCATTTTCAGTATATTAATTCCGGGAAATGCTCATGTAAAACTGGCTTCGAAATTTTTGCAAAATGGGGGTTTTGATGTAAGGCCTATTTTAGCACCAACAGTTAAAGAAGGTGCAGAGCGTTTGCGTATTTGTATGCATTATTTTAATACAACACTTGAAATTGACCGTCTTGTAAAATTACTGGATCAAATAACAGAGACTATTTTGAGAGAAGATGATTTAGAAGAAGAAATAAACTAAAATTTATCCGCAAAGAAATCGACATACAAGTTACGCCCGAAGTTGCGGCAGATGTTTCCAAGCTAAAACAAGCTGTGGCGAGGAATTTATTTTTAAAGGGGGATTTTAATTTCGAAATAAAAAAACGTTCAATAGATGCGCGTTCAAAATTTCCGAAAATACAATTAAAATTGTTAGTGTATGTTGATGAAGAAATTGTTACACCACAAATTTTTATCCCCAAATATGTTTCTGTAAAAAATAAAAAACAAGTTGCCATTATCGGCGCTGGTCCTGCAGGATTATTTGCTGCTTTAACGCTAATTGAGCGCGGATTTAAACCCGTAATTTTCGAAAGAGGAAAAAATGTCCGGGAGCGTCGTCGAGATTTGGCGACTTTAAATAAGGAAGGTGTCGTAAATCCCGAAAGTAATTATTGTTTTGGTGAAGGTGGTGCCGGAACTTATAGTGATGGAAAATTATATACTCGAAGCGATAAGCGTGGTAATGTTGAAAATATATTAGACACCTTTGTGCATTTTGGTGCTGATAGTAATATAAAAATTGATGCGCATCCGCATATCGGCACAAACAAACTCCCGCAAATAATTGAAAGCATGCGCGAAACCATTTTAAATGCGGGTGGTGAAATACATTTTAATGCGAGGGTAACTGACTTCGATGTTCAATTTAATGCAATACAAGGTCTGCAAATAAATTTTAAGGATGTATTTAAGGTGGATAATGTTATTTTGGCTACTGGACATTCGGCAAGAGACATATTTGAATTATTGCACAAAAAAAATATCCTGCTTGAAGCAAAACCTTTTGCTTTAGGAGTTAGAATTGAACATCCACAACATATTATAGATTCTATGCAATATCACTGCACAACGCGTGGCGAATTTTTACCTCCCGCTTCGTATGCGATTGTTAAAAATTTTCAGGGTAGGGGAGTGTATTCTTTTTGTATGTGTCCGGGTGGTATTATTGCGCCTTGTGCTACGGATGTAAATGAGGTTGTGACGAATGGATGGAGTCCGAGTAAAAGAAATAACCCTTTTGCTAACTCCGGATTTGTGGTGAGTATTGAGTTATCTGATTTAGAGGGATATAAACAATTTGGTTCTTTAGCGGGATTGTATTTTCAGAAAGCGATAGAAGAAAAATGTTTTATTGCGGGAGGAAAAAATCAAGGTGCGCCTGCGCAGCGCATGGTGGATTTTGTAAATAAAAAAGTATCTGCAAATTTGCCGGCTTGTAGTTATCAACCGGGCATTATTTCAACAAATCTTGATACTGTATTACCTGGATTTATTTCTGCTTCTTTACGTGATGCATTTTTGCAAATTAAATCGGATAAGCCATCTTACTTTACAAACGAAGCTGTATTAGTTGCTCCGGAATCCAGAACATCGTCTCCAATAAAAATACCACGCGATGGAGAAACTTTACAGCATGTTCAAATTAAAGGATTATATCCTTGTGGTGAGGGTGCCGGATATGCAGGCGGCATTGTAAGTGCCGCAATGGATGGCAAACGTGTTGCTGAGAAAATAACATAAAACACATACCACATCTTTGCGAGCTTTGCGCCTTTGCGTGAAAAAAATCGAATTAAAAAATAACTAAAAAAAATTTCACGCTAAGGCGCTAAGGCCGCAAAGGAACAGCCGCATTTTGATTCAATTTTTAAATCAAATACACCTTGTAATTTTAAGCAAAAAATAACATAAAACACATACCACATCTTTGCGAACTTTGCGCCTTTGCGTGAAAAAAATCGAATTAAAAAATAACTCAAAAAAATTTCACGCAAAGGCGCTAAGGCCGCAAAGGAACAGCCGCATTTTGATTCAATTTTTAAATCAAATACACCTTGTAATTTTGAGCAAAAAATAACATAAAACACATATCACATCTTTGCGAGCTTTGCGCCTTTGCGTGAAAAAATACGAATTAAAAAATAACTCAAAAAATATCACGCAAAGGCGCAAAGGCCGCAAAGAAACAGCCGGATTATTTATTTTATAATCCGTTAAATTAAAACAAACTCAAGTTCTTTTGAGCAAATGAAAAATTGCGTTGTGGTTCGTAGGATGTGTTGGAATCTGTTGTAATTAATTTTCGCCAGCTAATTGCAGTGCATTCAAATGCGGCTTCGTATTTTCTGTTGGCGAAGTATTTTTTTGCTACTTGATATTGGTCTTCGGTTAGGGTTCTTGCAATTGTAATATGCGGAATTTTCCCAATATTAAAATCAACATCCTCATCAAATTTTGCCGTTTTTATTTCTGCAGATAGTCGTTTTCTGAAATTTGTAAGATGTTGTTTTGAGATGTCGTCTGTAGTAATAAATATTGTTCTGTTATTATAAAACTCATCAAAATTGCGGAGGCTTATTTTAAATGGAATTTGGTTTCTACAAATAATTTCAAGTCGTTTTTCTATTTGAGCAATCTTTTCTGCATCGCCCATAGCTGCAAATAAAATAATTGCAGGGTCGCTGTGAAAGGAAGGGTATTTTCCGATAACAGATTCTAATCCCTGTTTAAAAATTTTAATCGGTTCAGAAATGTCGAATGGTGGAATTATGGCAGCAGAATAAACTTCCGTCATTGTTTCACAAATTCGTAAGGCATAAAATCAATAAAATCATTAATATAAACTGTTACGGATTTTACCTCCTTATCTTCAATTGTAAATGGAATTTCTCTTATACCCCAACTAATAGGATCGTAAGTGCAAACAAATGAATTATCTTCTAAATATTTTAAATTGCCTTTTAATTGCGGATGGTGTTCAAAATACATTGTTAATTTTCCGTTTTCCATTTTCATTTCCATTTTTCCGTAAACAGGATTTGTATAGGTTCCTGTAAAAGAGGTTAATGCAACCGGTGGTGTATTTTCTTTAGCTGCTGTTGCATAATATCCTGCAACTTCGGCATTTGTATTTTTTTCGTTGCGCTCATAATAGCCATACAATATTTCACTTAAATTGCGATATGGCATATCAAAATACGCTTCAATAATTTGATATAATGCAGCAATAAATAGGTAATTTGCGTCAGTATTTGTAAGCACTGCAATACCTAATTTTTCATCAGGAATCATACACACAGCTGTTACAAATCCATCTGCTCCACCGGTATGCCAAACCATTTCTCTGCCTTCGTAATCATTCATGCCCACGCCCAATCCATATAAGTCGAAATGTTGTGAAGGAAATAAACCGGAACCTCCTTCACTTACTACTGACCTCGGTAAACGCGTTTCTGCAATTACAGATGCCGGAAGTATTTGTTTGCCATTATAATTGCCATCATTTAATTGTGTTATTAACCAATGTGAAAGATCATTTACATTAGAATTTATACTTGCACAAGGCGCAATATTATTCAAATTATCGTAACTTAATTGTATCATTTTACCTTGAGAAAATGTATAAGGTTTACAAGCATTTTTATCCGCAATTATTTTTTCATGCGTTGTTGAAGTGCGATTCATTTCCATAGGAATAAAAAAATGTTGTGCTAAATAATCGTCCCAGCTAGTATCTGTAACTGCCGGAATAATTTCTCCTGCCGTAACAAAACATGCATTGCAATATCCCCAAGTATCACGAAAGTCGTAAAGCGGTTCGTTTTTGCTGATATTTTGTATGATTTGTTTTCTGCTGACATTATTTCCCCAATTGAAAAAATCGCCCTGAAAAGTTTCAAAGCCCATACGATGAGATAATAGGTCTTCAATAGTTACCATGCCGGTAATATTTTCATCATTCATTTTAAAGTAAGGTAAATATTCTACAACCTTATCTTCCAAATTTAAACGGTCTTCATCCTGCAATAAAGCAAGTGCAGTTGCTGTAAATAATTTAGTATTACTGGCAATCATAAACAAAGAATTTTCATCCGTTTTTTGTTTAGTATTTACGTCGGTAACACCGTATCCTTTTGTAACAACAACTTTATCATCCTTAACAATTGCTATTGCAACAGCCGGAATTTGCCAACGTGCCATTTCTCGCTGAATATAAATATCCAAACTATCAGTTATAAATGCCGGTTGTTGTGCATTTAGTGTTAAAGTAATGGCAATAAACAAGCTTAAACTCACATATTTTTTCATCTTAGTAATTTTATAATTTAGATAAATTGATTTTGCCGTCGTTAAATAGCATATCTACAATGCTAAGGTCGGGAATAAAATCAAAACGATCGGAAAATACCTGAGGATATCTCGGTATTTCAATTTTTAGGGGATTTTGTGTTTTAGGTGTAATACAATTTCTATAGTCATCATAGCCTTCCGTTCCTGGAGGTATATAAGTATCTGTGAATCGAATTTCCGTTTTCATCTTGCAAAATTTGAATATCAATTCCAGCAATTCTAAATCAAAATTGTAAAGCAAATCTTCTTTTTTTGTAAAATAGGGTGAAAAAACATCTTCATAAAATTCGAAATATGCAGAACGTCGGTAACAACTCATAAAAGTCATCCAATGAATTTTTTGCCAATTTTCGTCGTAGGAGATGCGCACAGTATTCATTTTATCTCTGCCGTTTTGCGCTTTAGCAAGTGGAATACTCAATGTTAAAACACCATTCGGACTTAGCACCAAACAGCGATTGCGGTAACTTGCTTTAACGTAATTACTGCTGATATCGAGATACACAACATCGTATCGCGCAACCAGTAATACCCACGAAATACTCGGTAAATAATGGGGTTCAATTAATATCGCATTTTTTGTGTTTTCTGACATTATTATGATACTGTTATTGGTCTATAACTCAAATAAAATGTAATTTTAACATAAATTTCGTTCTATGAAAAAGATTATTGTTTTATCAGCAGCGATATTTTTATCTGCTTACTCCATTTTAGCCCAAAATTTATCAGAAAACACTACTGTAAGGTCATGTATGTTCATGCATCCTACCGAAGGTGCATATATAGAAACCTATCTAATTGCTGGTGCTAATGCCATTACCTATCTTCCCCTTAAACCAAGAGGATACGCAGGAGCAGTAGATGTAGAAGTGTTAATTATTGATGGTGATAAAGTGCTCAATTTTGATAAATATAGATTAAATACACCAACGGTTTACGATACAACAAAAATTGATTTTAGTATTGTTGACCAAAAACGATTGTTTATTCCGAACGCAACTGTTTCTGTTGAAGTAAAGGTTACTGATGCAAATAATCCGAATAATACCTATTCTAACACAGAAGTATTTACGGCATTTGTAGAAAACAATGTGCAAATTTCTGACATACAATTTGTAGATAGCTATAAAGCAAATTCAAAAGAAAATAATTTCACAAAAAATGGTTTAGAACTGCAGCCCTATCCTATTAATTTTTTCCCCTCAACAAAAAAATCAATTATTTTTTATGGGGAGATTTATAATACCGATAAATATATAAGCGATGATCAATTTATGGTTACCTATTCTATAAAAAACGCCACTACAGATGCAGTAAACAATCAATATTTTCAGTATTCAAAGTTAGAAGTAGAGCCTGTAGTTTCCTTTATAAAAGAAATAGATATTTCTGACCTTCCCGGTGGTAATTATAATTTACTTGTTGAGGTAAGAAACAAAAAAAATGAACTTATTACTCAAAAAAAAGTATTTATTCAGCGAGCAAATTTAAGCGCGATTACTGCATGGGAAAATATTGAAATGATAAATACGAGCGGCACTTTTGCTGATGTATATACCGAAGAACAATTGGATTATTTTTTAGATATAATAAAACCACTCGCTTCAAGTTCTGACTTGAATTTAATTACATCGGTAAGTTCGCGTGTTGATATCGAATTAAAGAAAAAGGTATTATATAATTTTTGGGTAGAAAGAAATTTGGCAGATCCATATAAAGAATGGTTAAAATATTTAGAATTAGTAAAATCAGCCAACGAAAGTTTTGGAACGCCATCTCGGCCGGGCTATAAAACGGATAGAGGTCGCGTGTATTTGCAATATGGTGCGCCTTATGATGTTGTAACAAGCGTAAATGAGCCGGGAGCATATCCTTACGAAATTTGGTTTTACACAACTTTACCCGATAAACAAACAAATATTGGTTTTGCGTTTTACGAGCCAACTATGGTGAGCAACGATTACATTTTGATGCACTCCAATGCCCGCGGCGAATTGAAAGACCCGCGTTGGAAGGTCAAATTATACGAAAATGTTGCTTCACCTTCGGAGACCTTGAATTTCGACAATACAGAAGTAGAAGGCAAAATTGGCGGAAATCGCGCAGTGGATATGTACCAATTTTAATTATCTTTACCTGTGCATGCTTCAGGAAGATATTCTGTATAAACCCGTTGTAGCTTTAGTAATCCTTTCTTGGAACGGGCAAAAATTCCTTGAAAAATTCCTTCCGTCTGTTGTGCGTTTGGCGTATCAACCTTTGGATATTTATGTTGCCGATAATGCATCTACAGATAATACAATAGATTTTCTCACACATAATTATCCTCAAATAAAAATTATTAAACTGAGCACAAATGAAGGCTTTGCAAAAGGATATAACACGGCATTAAAAGAGGTAATTGCGGATTATTATTTTTTGGTAAATCAAGACGTTGAACTTACAGAAACTTGTTTAGAACCGCTTATCGAATTGATGGAAACGGATGTAAATATTGCCGCCTGTCAACCGAAAATATTAACCCAACACAACAAACTATTATTCGATCATGCAGGAGCTGCGGGTGGGTATATGGATAAATTTGGATATGTATTTTGTAAAGGCAGAATATTTGAATCGCTGGAAGAAGATAAAGGTCAATACGATACAACAGAAGAAATTTTTTGGGCTAGTGGTGCAGCATTATTTATTCGCGCCGATTTATTTAAAAGATTTAAAGGTTTTGATGCAGATTTTTTTGCGCACATGGAGGAAATTGATTTGTGTTGGCGATTAAAACGCGCAGGATATAAAATTATGGTAGTTCCTGAATCAAAAGTGTATCATGTGGGTGCAGGAAGTTTGCCAAAAGACAGTCCGCATAAAATGTATCTCAATTTTAGGAATAACCTGTTTATGCTTTTCAAAAATTATGAATCATATGAATTAATTTGGAAATTACCTTTTAGATTAATGCTCGATACGATTGCATTTTTAAAAGCATTATTACAAAGAAAATGGAAAGAAGCTTTTGCAATTTTTAGAGCTGATTGGCATTTTGTTTTATCGCTTCCTTTGCAATTTAAAAAACGATTTGATAATTGGCGATTATATCATCGCATAAGAGTAAACCCAAGCAGGGTGCGACAAAAAGGATATTATTCGGGCAGTATTGTTTGGCAACATTTTATACGCAAAAAGAAAATATTTGATGAATTATAAATTATTTCTGCAGAAAATATTGCACTGCTAAGGCATATCCTTCCAAACCTAATCCAACAATTAATCCCTTACATTTTCCTGTTAAAACATCTGTGTGTCGAAATTCTTCGCGGGCAAAAGTGTTTGAAATATGCACCTCAACAACAGGCGTTTTAATACCTGAAATGGCATCTGCAATTGCGATAGAAGTATGCGAATATGCACCGGCATTTAAAATAATACCATCATAAGAAAAACCAATTTCGTGGAGTTTATCAACTATACCGCCCTCCCAATTGCTTTGAAAATAGGTGAGTTCAATGTCCGGAAATTGATTTTTCAAGGTATCAAAATACGCTTCAAAGGTAGTGCTGCCGTATATTTCGGGCTCTCTTTTGCCTAATAAATTTAAATTGGGTCCGTTGATGATACAGATTTTCATAAGTGGACAAATTTACAATTATTCACAATGTGAAATAGCATAAACAAAATACACGTTGATAAAAATGTATCTAACTTTTCATCGTGAACTGGGAGTCGGCAATTAGGGAGTTTAAAGCATATCTACAATTGGAAAAATCGTTGTCGGAAAATTCTGTAGAAGCCTATCTGCGCGACATTACTAAATTGGTGCAATTTCTTGAGGCAGAAAAAAATGCAACATCCCCCGAAAATATTGAACGCAAACATTTAGAAGGCTTTCTGGTGTATTTGCATGAGCAGAATTTGAATGATAAATCACAGGCACGTGTTGTGTCAGGAATTCGCGCTTTTTTTAAATTTTTATTGATGGAAGATTATATCGATAATGATCCATCTCAATTAATGGACTTGCCGAAATTGCGCCGAAAATTACCGGATACATTATCTTATGAAGACATTACTAAAATAATTAACGCAATTGACTTAAGCACACCCGAAGGACAACGCAATAAGGCAATTTACGAGACTCTATATAGTTGCGGATTGCGTGTAACAGAGTTAGTAGAGCTGAAAATTTCTGATATTTATAGAGACGGCGGTTTTGTAAAAGTGCGCGGCAAAGGCGACAAAGAAAGACTGGTGCCGATAGGCGATGGCGCATTAAAATACATTGATTTATATCAACAATTAGTAAGAAGTCATATTCTGGTTCAAAAAGGTTTTGAGGACCATGTTTTTCTTAACCGCAGAGGAAAAAAACTAACGCGTGTTTACATTTTTATGCTGTTAAAAGCGCTTGCAGAAAAAGCAGGTATAAAAAAATCAATTTCACCACATACATTTCGCCATTCTTTTGCAACACATTTAATTGAAGGTGGAGCCGATTTGCGCGCCGTACAAGAAATGCTCGGTCACGAATCAATTACTACTACAGAAATCTATACACACCTCGACAGAGAGTTTTTAAGGGCTACTTTAATACAATATCACCCAAGATTTAAGTAACATCATTTGTATTGACATATCAATCCATGACTGGAGAAACAATAAATTACTCAATTGAATATTACCAAATTTCCAAATCCCTCAGCTATCTTTGAGCCCTGCCCGGGTGGTGAAATTGGTAGACATACCAGCTTGAGGGGCTGGCGCCCGCAAGGGTGTGCAAGTTCGAATCTTGTCCCGGGCACTAATCCTACACCATAAATGTGAAATTTTGGATGGAAACATTCGGAGTTTCACATTTTTTTTAAGCCGTTGTTTAATTTACAGAATTCATATTTATTATAAAAGCACTTTCAGATTTCCGATAATTTTAGCTGACGTTTTTATCGCAATAAAATACATGCCACTCGAAATATTTCCGCGTTCGATTGGAATAGTAATTTTGTTATTTGTAATAGTCCAATGAAATTGATCAATTGTAAATTCACTTAATATCAAGATAAATCTACTTTACTAACTCAAATACATATTTCATCCTTAAATACAGCTATTTTGCAAAGCCGCAGTAAATTTTTAATATTGGTATTGTATTTTTATCAGCGCAGACTTAAATTAAAACTGAATAAATAATGAACAGTAAACAGTTTACTCAATTAAACTCCTACGCAATTGCTGCGGGATGTTTCCTATACCTTAATCAGGATGTATCTGCTCAAGTTGTATATACTGACATCGAACCTGACATCATTCTGAATGATGGTTTTCAAGTAGCAGCAATTGATTTGGACGACAACGGCGTATCTGATTTCTTCTTTCATCATAATTCTTTTCTCTATTATAATTCAAGTTGGTTATCTTTTAGAAATATGCAAAATATATTAGTAGGACCGGATGAAATTGGGAATGCGATTGCTGGTATTTCCAACTATTATACAACTGGTTATGGTGAGTTCACTCGGTATTATCCATTCGCGCTAAGCAATTCGAATTTAATCAGCGGATCAAGAACTTGGCAAAGTATAGAAACTCAAATTATGGCACTTCGTGTATTTAGTGATGAGGGTGACATTGTAGGCTCAGGTGGATATTGCTATTGGTTTAATTTCGAAATTCCGGAAACACAAAATAAATTTTTGGGAGTTCGATTTAAGGATGATGTAGGTTTAAATTATTATGGTTGGATTCGTTGTGATGTTTTGGATGAGGGGAGAACCTTAGTAATTAAAGATTATGCGTATGAAGCCGAACCGGAATATCCTATTATAACCGGAGATACTTCACATTATGTATCTGTTTTAGAAAACACCTTCGATGCCAATGTATATAGTTTTGGTAATAAAATTTATATTAATTTAGATAAATTACCACAAGAATTAAATTTAACCGTAAATGATATAAGTGGAAAAATGGTCTATGCTGATAAAATTGATTCTCGAAATAGTGAGCTAGAATTACATGTTGTAAAAGGCGTATATGTTGTCCAGTTAATTTCTGAAGAAAAAAAGTATTCTAAAAAAGTTTTTATAAATTAATTTAAGATATTGTTTTCATGGGGATACCCGGCAAAGTCGCCAGACCGAGCCGGGTTATTATTTTATTACACTTTCAGCTACTCTAATTCTCATCAGAAATTTTTCAAAGAAAAAGAAAACAATAAAAGAAAAAAGAAAGCATTTACATATTATGAAGAAGCTGAACCTCAAGGAGGAATAAATATGGACAATTTGCACAAGCATTGTTTTATGCCATAGCTCCTATAGGGCATAGGCGTCAACTTAAGCAAATGAGTCTTAGCTCTTGTTCATAGTTCTTTCTATCCTTTCGACGCTCATAACAGCAGTATTTGATTACCATCTGCATCGATTCGCTGCTAATATAATTTTTCTT
>JBBRGZ010000043.1:0-16676 GCA_038223395.1 Chitinophagales bacterium | reverse complement strand
AATGCAAAAGTTGTAATAGCAGATACTTGGAACAGACCAATTGTTGTTATTGACGAAGTAAGCACAAAAGGTTTAATGGTATTAACTGCAAGTGCACCCATGGCGGACATGTTATTTGGGACCAATGACGAAGGTCAAGATTCTTGGGGTGAGGTTGGAAGATTATATCAAAACTTAATTAAGTTGGCAATATCATATAAAAATTCAAATCAATTAAAAGAAAATACTGTATCATGAGCAAAAAGATTGGATTAATATTTAATGGAGTTTGGAGTCATTATACTTTTGCAAAAGCACCTAAGTATAAAAAATATGTTGACTTGTTATACGTATACGATTTGACAGATGATTTAGTTAAGGATTATGATGCCTTAATTATTCCTTTTCAAAGCAATCAAAAAGAACTTTCACATAAAAAAGATGTGATTTATAATTTTTTAAAACAGGATAAAAAAATATTTATGGAAGGCGATTGCAGCAACTCTTGGTTGAATGCAATATGGGAAGACCGACCAGTAAATAATTATTGGTGGGTTAAAACTCCCGATAATCCGCCAGTAAGCGAAACTAATTACGAGCACCCTGTATATAAAGGATTAAAACCACGTCACGCATGTTGGCATACACATGGAGTATATACTGGAATTCCAAATGCTGCAAGTATCATTCAGAAAAATAGTGTTGGCGAAATTATTACATGGGAAACAACAGAATTTGGAGGCACACTTTTAGCAACTACGCTTGATCCGATTGTTGAACACGGTATACAACAAATTACACATTTGGATAATTATTCTGATAATTTAATCGATTGGTTGATTGATATTAAACCAGAAGGAAAATTCGAATTTGTGAAACAAGATTTTGGGTTGATGCCAATTATTTAATTGAATGACGGCATTAAAGAAAGATATTATTTCAGCTTATGATTTAATTGCCGAGCACGCAAATATTTCGGGCTCAAAATCTCAGCGAGAAAAAATATGCAATGCCATTTTTGAACCCATTGCAGAAGAATATACAACCTGGCCAGGATATCGTGATGAAGCAAATTTAGGTTTGGGTTGCGGATTTCCTTTTAATTTTGTGGATATAAAAGTTGGAGATATTTGCCTGGATTTAGGCTGCGCATCGGGGGTTGATACTTTTATTATGCAACACGCAGTTGGTGACTCAGGAAAAGCGTATGGTTTAGATATTACACCTTCGCTTACTGAACGTGGTGCACAAATTGCGAAACAATATCAACTTAAAAATATTGAATTTATTACGGGCGATATTGAACACCTTCCATTTGAAAATAATAGTATAGATAAAATTACCAGCAACGGTGTTTTTAGTTTACTGCCGAATACTGCAAAAGCATTTTCCGAAATGTTTAGAGTGATGAAACCTGGTGGTAAGTTTTGTATTGCAGATATTACACAACAGGGCCATTATTTACCTGATGTTGAAAATAACATTTATGCCTTTACGGGATGTTTAAATGGGATTAAACAAAAGGATTTTTATATGCAAGAAATGTTGCATGCAGGATTTGTAAAAGTACAAATTGTGCAGGAACGTAACATTATTTTGCCGGATTCTTTGGTTGATTTGTTTTTGCTTGAAGAAGAGAAAAATGATATTAGGGATATGAATAAAGGGTTGAATATTGTTTTGTTTGTGGGGGAGAAATAGGTGCGGTTTTATAAAATAATATTTTGAGGCTTTGTGGAATTATTAATGGAAGTGTTGCATAATGTACTATTTGTTTGGGGGACTTAAGGGACGTGGGGGACGCTACCACTATTTTGTAGTAGCAGTAATATTAATAAATTATTTGTAGTAATCAAAAACACTATCAATAGCCCGGATGGTAGTGAAAAGCCTGTCTGCCGGTAGAGCCCTCGCCAGACAGGCCCGCAGCGCACCCGATTTTTTTCGGGTGCGTGAGGACTTGCAACGAATAGCCGGTTGGATATAGTGGGAAACAAGAATGATTATGCTCCAAAAAAAAGAGGTTGCCTTTTTGAAGACAACCTCTTAATTAATTATTTTATAATCGATTTTTTTACCAAATTTTTGCGCGTTGGTCTACAGGGAGAAACATTTTATCGCCTTCTTTAATTCCGAAAGCTTCGTACCATTCAGGAATATTTACGAGCGTGCCGTTTACACGATATTTTCCGGGACTGTGCACATTTGTAAGTAATTGTGTGCGCATTGCATCCGGTCTGTAAGAACCTGCCCAGATTCTTCCGAAACTAATAAAGTAACGTTGCTGCGGAGTAAAACCATCGATAGATTTTCCGGCTTTAAATTCTTCTGTTTTTTTGAATGCTTGATAAGCAATTGTAATACCACCAAAATCGGCAATATTTTCGCCTAATGTATATGCACCGTTTATACAAATACTATCGAGTGGGCAATAAGAATTAAATTGATTAATTACAACTTGCGCACGTTCATCAAATTTTTTATTGTCAACTTCTGTCCACCACATATGTAAGTTTCCAATTTCGTCGTATTGTCTTCCTTGATCGTCGAAACCATGTGTAATTTCATGTCCGATTACGGCACCGATACCACCATAATTAATTGCATCGTCGGCTTTAGGATCGAAAAATGGCGGTTGCAAAATTGCTGCTGGAAATACAATTTCGTTATTAGACGGATTGTAATATGCATTAACAGTTTGTGGTGTCATTCCCCATTCTGTTTTATCAACCGGCTGACCAATTTTAGCATAATTTCTCATTGCTTCAAATTCGGCACCGCGCATTACATTAATTACGTAAGGTCCATTATCAATATCAAGATTAGAATAATCTCTCCATTTATCAGGGTAACCAATTTTAACTGTAAATGTGCCGAGTTTCTTTTGTGCAGCTTGTTTTGTGCTATCGGTCATCCATTCTAAATCGTTTATTCTTTCGCCAAGTGCAGTTTTAATATTGTCAACCATTGTTAACATGCGTGCTTTGCTTTCTGGTGTGAAAGCTGTTTTTACATATTCTTCGCCAAGTGCTTCACCTAGACAAAAATCTGCAGTTTCAACAACGCGTTTCCAACGTGGTTTTAATGTTTCGATACCATTTAATTTTTTTCCTGCAAAATCGAAATGTTCGTTTACAAATGCAGAACTTAAATAATCTGATGCGCCATCAACAAAATGATAGGTTAAATATGTTTTCCAATCGTTCATTGGAACTGATTTAAACATACCATTAAGTGTTTTATAAAATTCGGGTTGTGCAACATTAACACCTGTTTTAAATTCAGGTGTTTTTAATTCTGTATAATATAAATTCCAATTAATATTTGGTGTTTGAGCAATTAAATCAGACATTGGCATTTTGTGATAAATATTATTTGGATTGCGCATAGAAACTTGGTCCATACTAGCTTGTGCCAATTGCGTTTCAATTGTCATTATAGTATTTGCATTTTGCATTGCAGTAGCTTCATCAACGCCAATCAACATAAACACATTTTTTACGTGAGTTACATAATCCGCTCTGTTTTGTTTACTTTTTGCATCTTGTTTTAAATAATAATCGCGTTCAGGCAATCCTAAACCACCTTGCCACATTGTCATAATTACATCGGAAGAATTTTTATCATCCTGGCCAACCCAATTTGTAAACATTGCAAATGTATAAGTGCGATGCATTTGAGCAACGGTTTTAATTAAATCGTCATTCGAGCTGATTGCATTAATTTTTTCTAACCAAGGTTTGATTGGTTCGTAACCTGCTTTTTCAATTGCAACGGTGTCCATTCCGCTTTTCCAGAAATCGCCCACTTTTTGTGTGTTAGTTCCTTTTGCTGCATTGGCTTCGGAGGCTTTTTCCATTGAAGCTTTTAATGTTTTTAAGCTATTGTCATCCAATTGATGGAAACTTCCGTAACTCGCTTTATCTGCGGGAATTGGATTTTGTGCTATCCATTTTGAATTGATGTATTCGTAAAAGTCGTCGCCCGGACGAATTGTGCTGTCGAGCATAGAACTATCGATAGCACTGTAGCTGTCATCAGCGGTTTTTGTGCTTTTACATGAGGTAAAAGCGGCAACTGTGATAATGAGCATTGAGATTTGGATTTTCTTCATTCAAGTATTTTTTTGAAGTGCAAAGATAGCTATTCGCTATGGGATTAAGGGTTAATTGTTGTTAAGGTAAGACGGTATGAAAATTGGTGTATATAATAGCTGAGATAATTAATTATCAGTATATACTAGCAATTTACAAATGTATTAGCATGCCGTAATTGTTGGTATCCTAATCCTTTTTATCTACCGGTTTGCTCCTACGCAATTTAATAACCGGTTTAAATACCATAATAGAGAGGGGTGGAATTGTAATCATTATTTGATATTTCTTGTCTCCGTTTTCCTCATTTGTTTCTGAAACAAAGGGTTTTAATGGTCCGCTATTATGAATTCCTGAGCCCCAATATTTTTCTGCATCGGAGTTTAATAACTCGATATAATGGTTTCGCTGCATAACGGGAATTGCATAATCAACATACGTTTTTTGATCAAAATTTCCAACAACAATAAGATGGTCGTTTGCTTTTTTTCCTTGGCGTTTCCAGATTAAAACACAATCGTCAACTTTCGAAATATCGAGCCATTCGAATCCGCCTTGATTGTAATCGTTTTCGTGCATGCTTTTTTCGTTTACATACATATCGTTTAAATCGCGCACCCAATTTTGCATAGATTGATGTTCAGGCAATTCGGTTAAATGCCACTCAAGACTTTGGTCGTGATTCCATTCTTTTTTTTGTGCAAATTCACCCCCCATGAATATTAATTTCGGAAAAGAATGGGTAAACATATACCCATACATTACACGCAAATTTGCAAATTTATGCCATTGATCGCCCGGCATTTTATTAATTAGCGATGCTTTTAAGTGCACTACTTCATCGTGCGACAAACAGAGCATATAATTTTCGCTAAACGCGTACCACATGCTGAATGTCAATTTATTTTGATGATGTTTTCTATAAAATGGTTCCTCTTTAAAATAGGCTAAGGTATCGTGCATCCAACCCATCATCCATTTCATGCCAAAGCCCAGACCACCATCGTATGTAGGCTTTGACACTTTTGGCCAAGCGGTAGATTCCTCAGCAATTGTTATTGCGGAGGGAATTTCTTTATATACAGTTTCATTTAATTCCTTCAAAAATTGTATTGCTTCTAAGTTTTCGTTACCGCCATAAATATTCGGCAACCACTCTCCTTCTTTTCTTGAATAATCGAGATATAACATACTTGCAACTGCATCAACACGCAGGCCATCAATATGAAAAGTATGCAACCAATACATTGCCGAACTCAATAAAAAACTTTTTACTTCAAGGCGACCGTAATTAAATATATAGGAATTCCAATCGGGATGAAATCCTTTTCTTCTATCCTCGTGTTCGTATAAATGCGTGCCGTCGAAAAATATTAATCCGTGCGCATCATCAGGGAAATGTGAAGGCACCCAATCTAATAACACACCAATATTTTCTTTGTGAAAGCATTCTATTAAATACATCAAATCTTGTGGTGTTCCATAACGTGAAGTTGGAGCAAAATAAGATGTTGTTTGATATCCCCAAGAACCATAAAAAGGGTGTTCATTTATAGGCATAAATTCCACGTGTGTAAATCCCATTTGCTTAACATAGGGAACTAAATTTTCAGCTAGGTCGCGATAAGAGTAAAATGTTTTAGAATTATCTGTGGGTCTCCCCCAAGAACCTAAATGCACTTCATAAACGCTCATTGGTTTATTAAATCCGAAAGGTTTTTGTTTCATTACCCATCTTGTATCTTGCCAAGAATAGGCATTATCCCAAACAACAGAAGCAGTTTCGGGAGGTGCTTCTGTTCTAAAAGCAAAAGGATCTGCTTTTTCAAGAATTTCGTTTGTTTTTGTAGTGATAAAGTATTTATACAAATCGCCTGCAAGCACAGAATCTAACACACCTTCCCAAATACCGGAGCTGTCTTCTCTTGCTTTTAGAGGATGAGAATTTTTGTTCCAGTTGTTGAAAGTTCCACCAACGTGGACATGCACTGCATTGGGTGCCCAAACGGAGAAATAAACACCCGGATTTTTTTCATCATCTATTACGTGTGCACCTAATTTTTCCCATAATTTACTGTGTTTCCCTTCGCGAAAAAGGTGAATATCGTAATCGGTAAAAAGTGAAAAGTCGTATCTTACAGGATGTAGCATTACACAAAGTTATAACTCTTGAACAAATTTATATATTGTAAAAGTACTGAATCCAAAAGGCAAGCACATCTCCATCATAAAATGCAATACTTACAATAATTTGTGCAATTTGTTCGTATTTATACTTATAATTGCCATGCCACTGACTAAATATAACCAATGAAAAAAACTTTCACGCTTTTACTCCTTACTTGTTTTTTTTCTTTAAATACTTTATTTTCTCAATCAAAATCTTTGTTATGGGAAATTTCGGGCAACGGACTTGCAAAACCTTCTTACATATACGGAACTATGCATGTAAGTGATAAAATTGCTTTTCACTTAACGGATAGTTTTTTTATTGCGTTGCGCAGTGCAGATATCATTGCTTTGGAAAGCAATCCTGAAACATGGATTGAGCATGATTACGGTAGCAAACATAAAAATGCAAACAATTACGATGAGGATAGCTATAATAATTACAGATATAGTGATTTTTATACTACTGCTACACAAATAAATATACCAGATGTAAAAACATATGCTTCAGCTTTTGACGATAATTCTTATTTAATAAATGGCTATTTATATCGTTATGATGATAATCGCGGAGATTATGCTGAAGAAACTTACTTAGATTTATTTATTTTTCAAAGCGGCAAAAAATTAAATAAACGGATAGAAGCTTTGGAAAACGAGCAAGATGTTTTAAAACTTTTACAAAAAGCATATGAGCCTGATAAGGATGAAGAAGGCAATCAAAATTTTATAGAGCAACGCAAAATGTTGGATGCCTTGCAAGAAGATGGCACCAGTTTATACGAACAAATTGATGAAGCATATCGCAATGGCGATTTAGAAAAGATGGATTCGTTGGAATTAATTACTATACCATCAAAAAATTATAAAAAATATTTTATTATTGAAAGGAATCGCAATATGATGCGCAAGATGGATTCGCTTTTGCAAAGTGGAAACGTGTTATTTACAGGAATAGGCGCAGCACATTTGCCGGGTGAAGAAGGCGCCCTCAATATGTTGCGTTCAATGGGCTATACAGTTACTCCGGTTAAAGGAAAAATAACAGGAAAAAGCATAAAAGAAAAAGATAAAATTGATGCGATGTATTTTGTTCAAACAAATACAAAACAATTTGTAGAAGATTCGTTGTTCAGTGTTTCATCCCCCGGAAAATTATATAATATTGAGGCTTTTGATGATAATAAATTTTACTTGTTTCCAGATATGGCAAATTCAGCTTACTACAGCATTTTAAGAATTAAACATCACGCAGCTTTTAAGTCAATGCAACCTGCGGATATTAAAACAGAAATTAATAATTTGTTATTTGAAAATATACCGGGTGATATACAATCTAATGTAGAGATACAGTCTAATACGGGTTTACAAGGATTCGATATTGTAAGTAAAACAAAGCGCGGAAATTATTTGCGATTTAATATATTTATATCTCCGCTTGAAACTATCATATTTAAAGCCGGAGGAATAGGAGATTTTGTAGTAAAATCAAAAGAAACCCAAACATTTTTCAGCAGTATTCAATTTAAAAAACAAACACCAAATACATGGACAAATTATAGTCCAACGTGGGGATTATTTTCATTACAATTTCCTTCTCTGCGCACTATTAATGTAGCAGATGTTGAATTAAATATCAGTTCTTCGCAAACTATTTGTTCGGGTGAAGCATCTGATGCAACAGGGTTTTACTGGTTTTCAACCTATTATTTGAATGATGATGAATATATTGAAGAAGACAGTTTTGAGCTTGTTCGTATAAGCGATATTTTTGTCGAACAATTTAAGAAAAATAAATTTCAAAAACAGAATCAAAGTTTTAAAGAAATACAACAGCACCCTGCAATGGAAGCGGTCTATACGCGCAATGGAGAAACGCTACACACGCAAGTTTTAATCAGTGGACCTTATTATATTATTATGGCAGCGATAAGCACAGATGAAAAATCTGTTGCTCAATATTTTAATTCTCTTGTTTTAAAGCCATTTCAATATAACAAGAATTTTGCGATTTATAATGATACTGCTTTACATTTCAGTGTTAATACTATAATTCCAATTGTAGATACACTATTAACTTTTGATGATATTAATTATAATTCAAATTATAATTACGGAAGTACAAAAAATGATGAAGACAAAAGTTATTTATCCCAGAAAAAAACTATGATATTCTATTCGGAGGCATCTCCTGAAAATATTTCTGTATCCTATTATAAATACCACAAATTTATTTCAGCTCCAGATAAAGACGCATATTGGTTAGAAATCGACAGTGAGGCAATTAAGTATCTGGGTATGAATATCTCAAGAAGAAAATTTTCCGAAAAGGATGGCGTGTATAATGTAGAATATTTATTGACAGACACTGCTAGTACGAGAGCAATTTTTAATAAAATGATAGTTGTAGGCGATGTTGTTATTCAAGCGTCAACCTGCATAGATACATTGGTAGAGCCTTCATTATTTATTCGTTATTTTTATAATTCCCTTAAATTTAATGATACAGCCGTTGGTCTTTCAATATTTGAAAGCAGGTCGGATTTGTTTTTTAGTCAGTTAAACGATACCGATAGTTTATTAAATAAGCAAGCAATAAATTCTATTGATGTTGTTGAATTAAATGAAAAGGACGCAGACAGATTAATGCTATTCATTAAATCACCTGCATTTAAAAAATTAGAACTTGAAACCAGAGAATCCTTTATATTTAAACTTGCATCATTAAAAAAACCGGATGTAATAATTCCATTTTTAAAAAATATGTATATTGAGGCAGGCGACACCAGTACAATACAATTAGCTGTGCTTTATGGCTTGGCAACAATAAAGACTCAAGCATCGCTTAAAACATTAAGCGAATTATTATATATTGAAACACCTTTGGCAAAAAAAGGAAGTTCATTAACGTGGATATTTAATCCCTTAAACGACTCTTTAGAATTAGTTTCAAAACTCTACCCTCAATTGTTCGACTTTACTGGATTGCCTGAATATCAATATGCAACTTATCGTTGGTTGGCTCTTATTTCTAAATCCGACAGTTCGAAAGTAAGTTTAGTTATGAGTCAGAAAAAACAATTAATTGCCGAAGCATCTGCTGAGTTAAAACGTTTTATTGCAGGTAACGAGGTGGATACAAAATATTCGTATAATAGTTATAGCAACCAGACATATTTCCCAAAATTAAGGGATATTACAAAAGGTGGAAGTTATTACGATTACAGGTCTAACTATGGTTATGATGATTACAGTTCTATTAATTATACACAACCTTTAAGTTCTAAAAAATATCCTAAATCAAATTATTCGTGGACTACTAATTTATTGGATTATTATACAATTTTGCTTACCTATTTTTATGATGATCCTGCAGTAAAAAAATATTTTACAAAAATATATGATGGAAAAGACAATGGACTAATTTACCGTACATCGTTAACCCTATTAAAAAACAATTTGCCTGTAGCGGATAGTGTGTGGAGTAATTTACTTGAAAATAGAGAATGGCGGTATTTTACTGTTAAACAATTACAAAAATTAAAGCAAGAAAATAAATTAGATACAGCATTTACATCGCAATTAAAAATTGCAGAAGGATGTTTATATCAATATGAGTTTCAGGAAAAAACGGATTCTATTTCATTTGTTTCGAAAGTGTTAGTGGATACAAAAAATGGAAGTGGTTATATTTATTTCTTCAAAAGTAAAATGGGAAAAGATAAGGCTTGGAATCTAGACTGTGTTGGATTGCAACCTGAAGACCAAAGTCAGTTTGAAATAGAACCCATATTTGTGGACTATGGTGGAGTAATTTTGGATGATGTTGATTTGCAAAAAAAGATAGATGCTATAATAAAAAACATCGAATTATTAGGACGTCAGCGCGTTCATATTGCTTCTGAAAATGATTATAACTATTATGATGATTACTGAGATAACTGAAATATGATATTACAGGTTATTAAAATATTTTTATTTAATATATTCCTTTTAGCATCGGTTTTTTCGTTTGCGCAAATTGAGCAAACATTTGTTTCTTCAATTGGCATTATCAATAAGCCATTTTTTGCAACACCAATTACGCCGAATACTTATAAAATAGAATTAAAAAAAGAATTGTGTATTGTTGTTCCAAGTGCGGCACTATTTATTACAGGATTAATACTTGAGCCCAAATCTTTAACCATATCACAACTTAGCACACTTGACATAAACGATATACCTGCATTTGAAAGAGACATTATTTATTTCGACTCTGCTGATGCACACAAAGCAGATGTGCTAAGCGATAAAGCTGCAGTGTTTACTTATGGAATTGGGTTAGGTAGTGTCATTTTGAGCATGTTTAATAATGACAAGATAAGCAATGCATTTATTTTGTATGGAGAAGGATTGCTTGTAACCGCAGGCTTAACAGAAATAATAAAAAAAACCGTTGGCAGAGTGCGACCTTATGCATATAATCCTGAGTATTCAGATGCGCATCGCACGGATGCTTCTTCTACCCTCTCGTTTCCAAGCGGACATACTTCATCGTCGGCATATAATTGTTTTTTTGCAGCTAAGTTGATAGATGATTATTTTATTCTCGACAATAAATATTTGTATAGAACTTTAGATTATACTTTAGCAGCAATACTTCCTGCCTATGTTGGCTATTTACGCACAGCAGCAGGACAACATTTTACAACTGACGTAATTGGAGGATATGTATTTGGTGCAGCTTCCGGATTTTTAATTCCCGATGTACATAAAAACAAAAACATGGATGTTTCCATTTATCCATTTTATAGGGATGAAGGAAATGGCATTACATTATCACTTATTTTTTGATAGTGTATTACCTGATTTCGATATGCAAACTATCTAAATCTTCTACTGAAATTGTAGGTTGCGACATGCCATCTTCCATTTTGCGCACCATTAATTGGGCTACTTTAATTGCATCATCTTCAGAAACAAATACATGCAGACCATTTATAGCAGGAATATTTGGCTGATGGATATATTTTTGATTATTCAAATAAATATCGTAACCCCAGCCAGTTTCGTATGTAAAAGTTTTTATTTCGAATTGAGGTGAAGAAGCGGCACTGCGTTTTTCTACCTTATCGGCATGCGTATTTGTATCAACAGGAGAGTTACACGAAAAACAAAAAACACCTATAAAAAACAAGCTCAAATAAAAACGCATCAGATTACTATAAATTTTTTAACCGCAGAATAGTTCCCTTCCCTTAAAATAAATTGATAAACGCCCTGAGGCAGCGATTCAAAGGCAATTTCAAATTCGGTAGAATTCGTTGTGCTTGTAACAGAAACTTGTTTACAAAAGTCGGTTACATCATTTCCCTGCAAATCGAAAATATGATATTTTGATTTTGAGAAATCTATTTCTGATTCAATATTAATAGTTGCAAAATTAGTAATAGGATTTGGGAATATCGTGACATTATTTAGAGCAATAACTGTATTTTCAAAAATGTTAATTTGAGTAGTATCTTCAAATTTAATTTCGGAAGTATCTCCCCACAGCCAAATATCGTAATTAAAAGAGGTATCGTATCCCATGCCGACATACGCTTGGGTATCAATTACAAAGGCAGTGATGTTTGTTCTGTTGCCACCCGGGAAATCGGGCATTTGTGTCCAGCTATCAAAATCTGCATCATACTGCCAAAAATCGTTGCGATTTGCAAGGGTAGTATCGTATCCGCATGCGATATATCCTTTTCCATTTACGGCAAATCCAGCTGAGCCGTAACGGCCACTTCCTCCAAAATTATTTCTTAGAAACCATGCATTTGCTGCCACATTATATTCATAGATATCATTTTTAAAAGTGCCATCATCGCCTGTTCCAACAAATACGCGCGTGCCAATTACAAATGCAACTGCAAAACGCCTAGCAGTTCCCCCAAAATCGGCCTTTTGCGTCCATGTATTTGACAAGGTATCAAATTGCCAAAAGTCTTTTTTAAATCCACTTGCGTCTTGACCTAATCCGATATATCCCTTTCCGGAAACGGCAAATCCAACGCCACTTCTTCTATCAACTCCACCTACAGATGGTTTTGGAGTCCACACATTTGTATTGTAATTATATTCCCAAAAATCATTTAAAAAAGGTGCATCTCCTTGACCTGTCCCTACATATCCTTTATTGCCAATTGTAAATGCTGATGCAACATTTCTTTGCAGCCCATCTCCTATTGCGCCACCTAAACTCTCAGTTTGAAACCAAGTATTTGTTTCGGGATTAAAAGCATAAAAACTTCTTCTAAAATCTACACCGTCATATCCCAAACCAACAAATCCAAAATCACTAAATCCAAAAGAAGTAACAGCACTTCTGCCATCGCCGGGGAAATCTGCGCGTTGTTTCCATGCATCTGCTGCGTGAGAAAAAGTTTGAATTAATAAGATGAATGATATCCCCAAAAATAATTTTTTCATTTTTTATTTTTTATTGAATATAAATTTTACCGGATGTAAAATCTGAATGATTATTAATGTCAATAATTTGAATTTCGTAGATATAAATTCCTGCAGTCAGGTTATTTTTTTTAAACTGAAATTTAGCATTATTATAATTTTCATCTGTATATACTAAAATGCCGTTAGTATTAAATATATTTAATTTTGCAGTTTGCAAATTTTCCACTTTGTTGCAAGATATAATTGCGGTTTGATGCACAGGATTTGGTGTAACACTCGATGCAAGTTTTGCATTATTTGGTTCACCAATAATTAAAAAATAAGGTTTATATTTATATACGCTGCGTTTAATTCCCGAAGCACCTTTTCCGGTACCAACATATCCATCATTTCCAATAGTAAATGCTACGCAAGACCGGCGTTCTGCCCCAGGAAAATTTGCTTTCGATACCCAATTATCAGTTGCAGGATTATATTCAAAAAAATCTTTTTTATATCCGCCATCTGTTCCTAATCCCACAAAACCTCTTCCGGAAATTTCTAAACCAACTGCATTAAATCTGGGATTTCCTGCAAAGTCAGCAATTTGCTCCCAAATATCACTTTGAGGGTCGTAAACATAAAAATCTTTTCGATAATAATTTTCATCAGCACCGCAACCAACATATCCTTTTCCAGAAATTGAAAATGATGAAGTTCCGTATCGCGATCCACCCGGGAAATTTGCTTTTTTAAACCAATCGTCTGTAACCGGATCGTATTCCCAAAGTTCATTTGAATAGGAACTCGGACCCAATTTTCCGCACACAAGATATCCTTTAGTTTCAGTAGCAAACGACGAAGCGTAATAAATTCCACCACCAAAATTTCCTTCCCAACTTTTTTTTGTTGCCCAAGTATTTGTTATCGGATTATATTCATAAAAATCTGCTTTTTTTGAGCCGGCCCAAGCAATATATCCATTAATTCCTGTGCCCACATATCCCCTATTACCAATTGCAAATCCAATTCCATCTCTTCTTTGCGAACCCGGCAAATCTGCTTTTTGAGTCCACGAATTTGAACCGGGGTCATATTCCCAAAAATCTTTGCGACAAATATTTGCTGAATCCAAGCCAGTTCCAACATAAGCATGTCCACCTATTACAAAAGAAACAGCTCTTTCTCTTTCACCACCACCAAAATTTGCAACCTGGCTCCAGGTATTTTGTGCCCGCATCGCAGATAAAAAACTTAAAAATATAAGTAGAGTAAAAAGTTTTTTCAAATTACAATTTTTAATAACTATTTATTATTCCAATTTTAATTCCCATAAATCTCGATAATTCGTTCCGCTTGTTCCTAATCCACAATATGCTCTATTTCCAACTGTAAATGCCGACATATATCTTCTGCCAATACCAGGAAATTCCGGCACAGAATCCCACACATCAGTTTCGGGATTATATTGCCACCAATCTTTATAATTATCGCCACTCGAATAATTATCGCCCGTGCCGATATATCCTTTACCATTTAAAGTAAATCCACATGCTTCTTGCCTATCGGGACCAGGCACATTTGCTTTGCCTGTCCATGTATTTGTTGCGGGATTATATTCATAAAAATCGTGTGTTGAACTATAGGCATTTCCGGTGCCTACATAACCTTTATCGCCAATTGCAAAACCAACTGCTGCGATGCGTGCGGCTCCTGGAAAATTTGCTTTTTGAGTCCACATATTTGTTGTGGGATTGTATTCCCACAAATCTTTTCTATAAGAAACATCACTTCCGGTTGCTACATAACCCTTATCGCCAATAGCAAAACCTACTGAGCCGTGTCGTGCCGAACCACCAAAATCTGAAATTGCAGTCCAAATATTAGTTTTCGGATTATATGCGTAAAAATCGTCGTGCTCAATAAAAAACGGGTCTCTTCCAGTGCCAACATAAGCAATATCTCCAATAGTAAAGGCCGCGCATTGCAACCGTTTTCCTCCAGGGAAGTTGGCTTTTTGTGTCCATGTATTTGAACCCGGGTCAAATTCCCAAATGTCCTCAAAAAGCACATCTACCACTGAATTATAATGCCCTAAACCCATGTATCCTCTATTCCCAACAGAAAATCCAATGCTTCTGTGCCTTGCTTCGCCGCCAAAATTTGACTTTTCTGTCCACACCAAACCTGCTGAAACATTGGTAACACTGATGCACACAAAGAATATGAAAGTAAGAAAAGTGACATGCAATTTTGTCATGATGCGCATTATTTTGGTTTGAGGAAGTTAACGCAGAGTTAAATTTATGTGTATTAATTGATAATTTCAAGTGAAATGGTTAAATAATTAACAAATAAATTTTTGTAGACAAATTAATTTTCAGTAACTTAATTTTAACGATTTATGATTTGCGAATAAATAGATTTGCAACAAAACGAAAAATGGCATTAATCCCAATAAATATTATTCTTGAAGATGACCATACATTGCTGCGCACCTTGGAATTGAATGACCTTGAAAATCTATTACCCTTTTCACTTAATGAACCTGAATTGTGGAAATATTCTTTATTACAAGCCGGAGGAAAAGAGAATCTTGAAAAATATATTGCAACTGCAGTTAATGCAATGAAGAATAATAATTCACATGCATTTATTGTTTTTGATAAAGTAAAAAATGCTTATGCCGGAAGCACCCGGTTTTATGATATTGAAGTAGAGAATAAAATGTTGCTTTTAGGATATACTTGGTATGGAAAAGATTTTCAAGGTACAGGATTAAATAAACACTGTAAATTTTTATTGTTGCAATATGCTTTTGAAATACTCCATATGGAACGCGTTGAATTTAGAGCTGATAATCGCAATGAAAAAAGCAAGGCTGCTATGCTAAGCATCGGATGTAAAGTAGATGGTGTTTTACGCAACAACTTACCCGACAATATGGGAGGCAGAAGAGATAGTATTGTATTGAGTATTTTGAAAGATGAATGGTTTGGAGGGGTGAAAGAAACGCTACAAAGGAAATTAAAAATGGGAAATAAATAATTTTATATCCCATTTAATGATAATAAATTGTATCACTTAAAATAATTTCTGCTGCTTTCCATCTTTAATTTTCTTTTCACCTGATTCAATATCCCATTCCATTTGGGTGCCGGTTTTTAAAGCTTCGGGGGATTTTGTTTCTTTTTTTACCTCAACATTTTCTGCCGTTGGGTCAACTATTCCTGTAACCTTTTTTATTTCGTATTGGCTTAAACGGTTGCCCTGACTTTTCCATCCTTTGGGGTCAATAAATTTGCTTAAATCAATTTCTTCAATTACTTCTTCGCTTTTTCTTCCTTTTAAGAGCGTAACTTCTATTTTAGGATGTTTTGTAGTGGATGCAACATATAATCTTGAGCCTTGGGTTTCAGAAATAAAAGGATATTTTTTATCGGGAACAATTGCTTCTATATAAAAACGTTTTACGAACATATTTTTTGCATCATTGTCCCAATACGCTGCCGAAACCACCTTTTCTACATCAAATTTTTCAATCAACATGATGTCGCGCATTTCAAATCTGTTGGTCAGTTCGAAATTTGTTAATTCATAATTACCATCGCGATAAATTACAAGAATATTATCGCCGGTATCAAATTCGCCAAGGTATTTTCCACGTGCATCATTATTTAATCTACCTACTATTTCATCCAACCATAATTTCCTTCCGCCAAGAGTTGAGGTGCCTTTCTCTTTTAATAGAATTTTGCGCAAAGGATATTTTGTAATTGTATTTCCGATACTGCTTCTACCTTTTACTGTCAATTCACTAAAATCAAAATCGAATATTTTAGCATGCGCTCTGGCATTTGGATGCAGGTGCAATGTTACAACTTCGCTTTCGCTATTATTATTTGCTGAGAAATACCATACCCTGCTTTTCGGATTTCCTGATGTAAGGTCATATTCTTTATCGCGCGTAATACCTTTTACATTAAAGCGTTTTGCAAATGCTTTTCCCGTTTT
>JBBRGZ010000042.1:0-17715 GCA_038223395.1 Chitinophagales bacterium | reverse complement strand
CAGATACTCCAATTAATGCCGGCGATACCTTTAGCTATATTAATGCGGAAGAGTTTGATAATACGCTGGTTAATGTTTATAGTTATAACAGCAATGTTTACCTTTATTTTTATAATAAGGTTGTAGAGGAAGTAACAATTTCAGTTTATGATTTGTCGGGAAAATTGGTTTTAACCCAACCGTTAATTGAGCAAAATACACAAATTCAACTGAAAGTAGCAGCAGGGCTTTATATTATAAAATTGGAAATGAACGATGTTGTTTTTAGCAAAAAATTGTATATCAATTAGATTTGGGAAAGAATTAATAGGTTATTCTTATTAAAAGTTAATTGATTTTGTAAACTTTAATACTGTTTAAGTGTTAGAAAGTATTATAGAAGGTAAAACGAAATGATTAAAAAAAGCAAGGTCTCTTTATTCATATTATCATTTTTGGTAATGTGTGGAAGTTTAAAAGCACAGGAAATGCAAACGGTAGCGAATGTTGATTTACAAAAATATGCCGGCAAATGGTATGAAATTGCATCATTTCCGCAGCGATTTACAAAAGGCTGCAATTGCACTACTGCCCAATATACACCAACCGATAATGGATATATTATTGTAGAAAACAGGTGCAATAAGGATAGTGTTGATGGAAAAAAATCGTACATAAAAGGCAAGGCATTTGTAGAAAAAAATTCAGGAAACGCGAAATTGAAGGTGCAATTTTTTTGGCCTTTTAAAGGGAAATATTGGATAATTGATCTTGCCGACGATTATAGTTATGCAGTGGTAAGTCACCCCAACAAAAAATATTTATGGATACTATGTCGAACTCCAAAAATGGATGACAAATTATATGATGAAATTATAGCTAAGCTGAAATTGCAAGGATTGGATATAAGTAAATTGAAGATTACACAGCAATGTGAGAGTTAAATTTTAAAGTGGAAATTATTTTAGGGTGATTTGTATTAATTTTTTTAGCAATTAATTTAATCTTTAATTAAAAATATAAAAAGACCGGGAAAATATTTCTACTCCCCGGTCTCAATAATCTTAATTATTTTTTTTGCTCCAATTTTTCTGTCGCTTCTTTCATAAGATCCGCATCTAAATCCATTTTTTTGTGTACTCTATCAGCAAATGCAATACGCATTTCGTTTATTAAAGGTGCATTTGAAAATATGTCAGTTTTGTTATAGTTAATTCTATTTCCTCTATGCATTCCAATTACGTCTGCGGCGGCTTCAACATTGTGATCTGTTCCAATATAGGCGAATGCCCAATTGTGTGGTTTTAGCGATTCAATTAGTGTTTTGATTTCTTTTCCGGTAAACTCTTTAGATGCATTTTCTTCTCCATCGGTAAGTATGGATACCAAAACATTGTGATTTGGCTTGCCATAAATTTGATGTTTTACCTTTAAAACCGAGCTTCCAATGGCATCCCAAAGAGGTGTATTATTTGCGGGATTATAATTGCCTTCGTGCAAAGTAAATGGTTCGGCGAGCAGCTGATTGAAAACAATCGTTTTTACTCCGCTACCATTAAAAGTGAAAAAACTCAGCCGATGCTCCTGGTCGGGATTGTCGGCAATCAATTGGTTATTGTGACTCATTATTTCATTAAAGGTATCCATCGTTTGGCGGCGGATAGATGACATGGAACCGCTTTCATCCAAGATTATTAAATGGTGGATGTGTTCTGTGATTTTTTCGTTGTTCATAGCGTTATTTTTTTAGTTGTGATGAAAATTGTGGGAAATGTTTATTTTTATGCTCGTATTAATTGCAAAAATGCAAATAATAATTGCAAAATGCAAATATTTTGAGCAATTTTTAATAAAAAATTATGGCTTACGGACAAAAATTCAAGGAAATAAGGCGTTCTAACCTGCTGAGCCAGGAAGAATTTGCAAAACAGGTTGGTGTTAGCCGAAGTGTTATAAGTCAGATTGAGATTGACAAGATAAAACCAACTTTAGATGCTCTGACTACAATTTCAAAACTGTTTGATGTGAGTTTGGAGTATTTGATGCTTGATGAAGAGCCATTGCCTGAAAAAGATAAATTGAATTATAATAACCTTTTCAGGGACAATATCCTTCACAAAAAACAAATGGTTAATGAATATATGCCCTTTTCGAATCAAAAAACCATTTTTGATAACAAAGTTGGTAATAGAATACAGCAGATTCCTTATTTTTCACTTTTCGATTCACGGCATTTGGGTTTCCGGTTTTCATCAGAAGAAATGCGTTCAAAACTTCCGTATTTGCAAATTCCAATTGACTATAGCGGAACTTTAATGGCATTTGAAGTACCTGATTCGGGTAAACATCAAACAGAAATTTTAATTTGTCAGCTCACAGATTTGAATGCGATTTATGCGCAACAATTTGTTGTAATGGTGACAACAAATGGATTATTGCACGGTATAATTGAAAAAATAACTGAAAATAAACTCACGCTCAATAACGAACATTTACATCTCCACGAAATACGTGAAGTTTTTGTAGTGAGGTTAGTTATTGGCCAACCTGAAATGCATAATAATTTAAAGGCGCAATTAAAAAAAATGGAAGTGTTGCTGAAAGATTTGAAGAAGAAGGGGTGAAGGAGAGTAAAGCAAATATGAAAAAAACACCATTTAAGATTGGGTAAAGATGGGGTTTTAAACGCAATAATATTTCTTTAATTTCTACAATCCTTTTCCTGAAATTTGAAACTTGATTAGGATTGAGTAATTCTGAAATAGTACATCTGCATTACATTTTAGGTTTCTTTGTGTTAATTTTTTTTGCAGTAGTTTTCCCTTTAATTAATTCTTTTACATTAAGAGAGGTTACTACTTTTTTACCTGTTTTTGCTTCTAGTTCCTTCAATGCTACTTTAGCAACATTACCTCCTTGTTTGGCTACTTGCTTACTTTCTTCAAAGTTTTTTGGATTCACAGCTTGCGAAATATCTTTGGTTGATGCTTGTGCCAACATATTTAATATGAGTTCGGTATTCGTCATATTGTCGTGCAGGTTTTCCTTTTTTAATCCTTTCAAAATTTTGTATTCTTTTGTGGTTTTTCCTGCCCACGTTTTGGTAATAATATCGGTAAGTGTTGCAAACTGCTGACCTTCCTTGAGTCCACGATTTTTCCATTCATCGGTCAAATCCTTCCGTATCTCAATACTTTTAAGACGTTGGTTAATCCAATTTTCACTGTATCCTAACTGTCGGTATTCCAATAAGGCCCTGTCAATTGTCAATTCAGGGTCTTGCATTTCGTCTAATCTTTCTGCGGCTATTTGTGCCAGCCAGAGTTTAAAAGGCTCTGCTTTAGGGGATGGTATAGATTGTATCAGCCTAAAAAGTTGTTCTGTATCTGCTACATCTGTTATATATTTTTTCCCATCAGTAGATTCCATTTTCAGTTGTCCGATTTTTTCGGACAACTCGCTTCCTTCTTTTTTAAGTTTGGTTTTTAAGTCGCTCCAGTATTTTCTTGGTCTTTCGCTATTGGATAATATTTCCACTACATCAACAATAGAAATAAACCATTTTTCTTGATCAGCATCCCAAATCGTTCTTACCATTTTATCTTCAAATAATTGTATCGTATTTTTTTCTTTCATTGTGATATGATTTTAATTGATTTTATGAGGGATAAATGCAGGTCCTTTTTTGTGATAATTAGATTCAGTTCATGTTATTAATATTGCTTGTAATTATTTTTTATAATTATATATTTCATCCCCATCTTTAACTTTAAAGTCACCATAAAACTAATAAAAAATCCCCGCAACTATACAAGATGCGAGGATTTTTAATAAATAAAATATTATCGATTACAATTCCAGTTTTCCGTATTGCAAATTTTTTCCTTTTTCTGCCGAGATAGTAAAACCTATTCCGGGAATAACATAAGAACTACTTGTTTCTAAAATTACATCAAGGTCTTTGCCGCGAAAGAGCTGCGTTTTTTCCCATTTGCCATTTTCATCAACTTCAACTAAGGTAGCAAGTGCTTTATTTTTATTAGACATTGCTTTTACATCTTTTAATGTTCTGGCGTCGCCATTATCTTTATTATCGTTATATAACACATAAATTTTCCCATCTTTTTCAGTGCTGATAAAGCTATTATATTTATATGCATATCTTACCATTGCACCGCTAAAAAACCAAAACGAAATTGGGCCAATTCCGATTACCGGCGTTGAAATACTTGAAACTTGTACTTTTGGAATAGTAGATATCCAGGTTACATCATTTTTTTCATTGAAACGAAATAAAATAAGGTGATTAAAATAATATGTGCGTGTTTTTGAATTGCCATTATCAGAAGTTGTAATATATCGTTGTTCGGCAATTACGTAACCACTTCCATCGGGATTAATATTAAAATCGTGTATAACGTAAGCATTAAGTTCATCGCTATCAAAAAATTTTGCCATTGCTCCAGTGCGAACAATAGAAGTTTTTGTAATAAAATCCATTGCTTTAACGTGTAAATCTATACTGTTTAAATCAGAAGGATCTGCAATTGCAATAAAGGAGCCTTCTATACCTTCATTTTTTCCTTTTTCTGTCAGGTCGTTATAAAATCCTGCTATCATCATTTTAGTATCTGAAAGAAAACGTATTCTCGCACTTGAAACAAATTTGCCATCAAGGTCTAAGGGTTTTTCATCAAACTTTTTTGTTTTGGCAGAAAAAGAAAACATGTGTGTAGAATAGCGTTCAAGATTTTTACCTTCTTCACCTTTTATTGTAGCAAGCAATAATACATTTCCATTTTTTTCAACTGCATAAGATAAGGCAGTAAAGTTGTTGTCTGTATAAGGAAAAATAGCAAAAGATGTCCAAACGGTTTCGAGCGTTGTAGTATTAATAACTGTAAGACAAATTTTTGCGTCTTCATCTTTTTTCATATCTAATTCTTCAGTAATAAGCAATAAGCTGGAGTCTGCCGAAAAGGTATAATGCACATCCTCTTTTTGTGATGATTTTTCAACTTCTATGCTTGCTACTTTTTTAAGTTTAGCACCTTCAGGTTTGCCCTTCAAGTTAAAAGTTGTGGCACGCACATAAGTGGTTTTCTCGCCACTTTCGTAATCGGAGTATAACAATTGAATTTTGTTATTTTGAATAAAAATAATATCAGCTTCAAATTTTTTACTACCTGAAAGCATTTCTGTTTGCGATTCCAAGTTCATGTCGGCGTCAATATTCATCAAGTATCCATCGTTTCCGTCAATTTGCACCACATAATAGTGGGCACTATTCCATCCTAATGGAATATAAGAAGTTGTACTTCCGCCATCTTTTGTTTGTGCTCCCCATTTTACTTCCGGATCCTGCGCTTGCATAAAAGCAACAGAAAACAGGGTTGTAAAAAATACTAATAATCTCATTTTCATGTGTTTGTAGTTTAGTGGTTATTAAAATTGGTTGGCAAATATAGGGGAATTGCGGTTTATGATTGAATTTTGTGTGCTATACGAAACAATTCTACTGTTTTCCTATGATGGTGAGTGGTGAGTGGTGAGCTCTAAATTAGAGTCCTTTTTATTACTTTAAAATAAGCAGAAAAATTCGAAAGTTTTAAGCATACTCCGATTCCACTCATTTCTCATTACTCATTTCTCATTAAACGGTTTCATTTTGAAAATTGGGAAGAATCAGTAATGAGAAATGAGTAATGAGTTTTTTTGGAGTGGAATCAAAATTTTAAATCCTTTTTATTACTATAATATAAACATCAAAATTCGAAAGTTCTAAGTTTACCCTGATTCCACTCATTTCTCATTACTCATTTCTCATTAAACGGTTTCATTTTGAAAATTGGGAAGAATCAGTAATGAGAAATGAGTAATGAGTTTTTTTGGTGTGGAATTAAAATTTTAAATCCTTTTATTACAATCAAATATCCGTTTGATTATAAAGTTTTTTTCTTACTCAATAATCCCAAATCACATATCCCCAATCCCATCTGAATCATCCCGCTACAACTTGTTTTTTCCCTGCCGCATACCAATCGATATTTCTTGTAAAATACATGGTTGCTCCAAGCATTAATGTTAATCCAATACTTCCCGAAAGTAAGGCGTAATCTTCCATTTGCAACGTAATAAATAAAAACGTATACAAGGCTGATGAAATGCCAAATAATAAAAAAGATAATTTTGTTGATGTAAATATGGATCGCGAGTATAAAGAAATCATAATTACTACAGTACTTGCAGAAATCAAATATGCAAGATTAAAATTAACCTGTTCGGATATGGATACCAGCAAAGTATAAAATAAACACAAGGCAAGTCCTACTAAAATATATTGAAAGGGATGAATTCTTTTTTTGTTTCTGATTTCAACAAGAAAAAACACCAAAAAAGTGAGTCCGATTAACAGTATTGCATATTTAACCGAACGAATAGATTTTTGATAATCGTTAAGCGATTCTTTTAAATTTACGCCGAAGGAGGAGTCTTCCATTGCTGATGTATACATATTGCCATCCCAACTTTGCGGATAATTTCTGTTGAGTTGCAATACATGCCAGTTTGCATCAAATCCGGCTGAAGTAACAGCTCTTGTATCAGGTAAAAACGACCCGTTAAAACTTGGCGAGTTCCAAGAGGAATGCACTTTAATGTCGGTTGTATTTCCAACAGGAATAAAAGATAAATTATTACTTCCCTGCAAATCGAGTATGTAACTGAAATCGAAATTTCTTTTTTCATATTCGCTTAATCCTTTCATTGAAAAATGAACACCATCAGAAATAATTCCCGACTTCGACGTTCCTGAAATTATCGGATTTTCTTCTCCGGAAATATTTACTGAGAATTGATTTTGAATGCCTCTTAAATCGGAAATTCCGATAGACATAATTGCCTTCGACCAGTCCAATTCCCCAGCATAACCCGAAGGCATACTCCTGTTTAAATCAAATTTTCCTGATACGTTTAACGCACCTTCGTATACCACCACTTTAAAAATTCCACGTTCCAGATTTTGTGGTGTTACATCGCCGGTTATCTGCAAATTGTCAGGTAAAAAGTGCATATAATTTGGTGATGATGGCACCATGGAAGCTCCAAGACCGCTTATAATAGGAACACTAATAATAGCTCCGGTTATTTCCTGTGCTGAAGGGAAATTATCCGTTACATCGGTTTCCGTTTGCTGACTTCGGTTTTGTCTTTCAATAATAATTTCTTTCACCATTGTGGCCGGAATCAGCATCAAAAGCGCAAGCACGCTAATTACAAATAATTTAAAGGTAACTGAGGTTTTTGCCCAGCTATTGAGCTTTTCAAATCCTTCGGGTTCTGTTTGGTTTTCCATAATTGTAGTTTTTATACTTTGAAGTACAAAGTTCTTTGTATATTTTGAATAAACCAAATTTTTCTTCAACTTTTTTAGGAAACAATCAAATATTGAGTTGGGAGAGATTCAAATTAAACCGCTGGTTATATTTTACATTAACCAATAAGATACCTGTTACCGTAAAAAATAATGCATTGAAAAAAAGTCCTGCAAGCATTAATCAGAATATAATTATGCTTTAAATAAACTCGAGAACAATTATTAATAAATCAGGTTTTAAACCAACCCGAATACATTACATAGTTATTTGCGATGCGTTCAATGCTATCTTTAAATGCTTCGGCGCTGAGTGGTTTTAATTTTTTTGCAGGAACACCACCATAAATAAACCCACTTTCTAAAACTGCATTTTCTAACACAACAGAACCCGCAGCGATTAAAACATTTTCGTGTACAATGGCATTATCCATCACAATTGCACCCATACCAATTAATACATTATCATGTACTGTACATCCATGCACAATTGCATTGTGTCCTATAGATACATTGTTGCCAATTGTTGTAGCTGCTTTTTGATATGTGCAATGAATAACTGCATTATCTTGAATGTTTACTTTATTTCCAATTACAATCGCATTTACATCGCCTCGTACAACTGCATTAAACCACACACTGCAATCGTCGCCCATGGTTACCTCACCAACTATTGTTGCATTTTGTGCGATATAGCAATTGTTTCCAAATTTTGGATGTTTATTTTGAACGGGTAATATTAATGGCATAACGCAATTTTAATTTTAAGAAAGTTCAATCGTTATTTTTTAAAAAATGTATAATATCTTCAGCTACAGGAAGTGCAGCTTCGTAACCTGCATCATAAATTAATTTTGATTTATTGACATCAAAAATGGTGTATGTGCTAGTATCGGGTTCAATAATGAAATCGCATTGTTTTATTCTGCTTTCCATATTTGTTTTAAGCGATAAATTTAATATACGAAATCCCACTTCGCGCATGCCATTGAGATTTTCGGTATAACTAATCGGAGTAACGTTTACGCCGATTAAAATATCGCACAAAGGGCGCAGGGGCTCAACGGGTAAATTATTTAATACGCCGCCATCAACATATAAATCGTTTCCAATTTTTTGTGGTTTAAACACGAGGGGAATAGATTGTGAAGCAATTACAAAATCTGTTAATGGTCCATCACTTATAATTTCGCAATCGCCACTATTTAAATTTGTAACAGAAACAAAAAAAGGTTTTTTCAATTGATCAAATGCATCGTGTGGTATATTTTCATGCAGAATTTTTCTAAAATAAGCAAGTTCCATCATCCCTTTATCAGGAAGACCCATTTTAATAATGCTATAAATACTTTTATTTTCAATGAGCGAATAAATTTTTCGCGGCGAATAACCTTCTGCATATAATGCACCAATCATAGCACCTGCGCTGCAACCTGAAATCATATCAGGAAAAATTCCGGCGCTTTCCAATGCTTGCAAAACACCTATGTGTGCAATGCCTCTTGCGCCTCCTCCTGAAAGTGTTATGCCGATTTTTTTTCGCATGAATTCAATACGTTATTTTGAAAATTAATCGAATGAATATCCCCCAAAAAATTAAGAAAATTAGTATCTTATTTTTTCTTAATAATGCCGGTTTTTTCTCCGAATTTGAATGCAAAATCTTTCATCTCATTTACAATTTCTTCATTTTGATTAGCGCGATTATAGGTATCTGCCATCGTCATAAATGTTTCAAAAAAGAATTTATCCATTTCATCTTGTCGCATTTCTTTTGTCCAAAGATCAATGCGCAAAGACTCAGAACTTTTTTCATCAAATATACTCAACATAAATGCCTTACAAGACTCAGGTTCTTGCATCTGACTATCGGTTGCAAACCAATTAATGGATGCAGGAATATTCGACTCGTCTAAAAAGATTTTTAACTGTATTTCCGATGTCTTACTCATAACAAATTTTCGTTTGGCACGAAATTAGTCATTATACGCTATTGAAGGGCAACAAGAACAAGCATTGTTTTTCAAATTTAAACTGACTAACTTTAAACCAAATACACATCTACAATGAAAAATTTCAAAATTCTTTTTACCGCTGCCATGTTTATGCTCTTTTATAAGGCACAGGGACAGGTTGTTTACACTACAGAATGGAAAAGTGAAGCCAATAAAAAGGTATATGTTACAGAAAATGCTTCTGAAGCTGATATCGTTGTATTTAAAGCCGAATGGAAAAGCGATGCAACCGCCGAAAGTGGTATCTGGTTTTTTACTGAATGGAAATCAGAAGCTGATATGCTCATCTATTTTACTGATTCGCGCAGTGAAGCCGATATTGTTATTGCCTATACCACTGATAAGTTTGATGCCGGTAAGCGCAAATAAGCACAATTTGATGCTTTTTTATCCTTTTTATTAAGATTAAAATATTGGGGATTTTAACTCTCCGTCATTTTTTTACCAATTTCGCACTGTGAATCTCGTTTTCGATTTTGGAAATACCCTCCATAAATGTGCAGTTTTTGATGGCGAATTAATGCTATTTCAAAAAGCAAAGGAGCAGTTTAGCTTCGACGATTTTCAATATTTGCACAATAATTTTGCTATTTCGGCTGTCATCCAAAGCAATGTAGATAATATTGAGGAGAGCGTTTTGGCGCAAATACAAACTTTTGGACGCTATTTCGAGCTGAGTCACACAACCCATTTACCCATTCAAAATACGTATACAACTCCTGAAACCTTAGGAAAAGACCGTTTAGCATCGGCTGTGGGAGCAAATAATCTCTTTCCAAACAGCAATGTGCTTGTAATTGACGCCGGAACTTGTATTAAATACGATTTTGTGGATAGTAGTAACATTTATAGAGGTGGGGCCATTTCGCCGGGTTTGACAATGCGATTACAAGCAATGCACAATTTAACAGCCCGTTTGCCGTTAATACCCCCGTTACAGCAAAATGAGCAAACAGACATTGCACTTATTGGAAACTCAACAGAATCTGCTATGATTTCGGGCACTTATAACGGCGCTTTTCAGGAAATAAAAGGAATTATTGAAGAATATGCATCAAAACACGACAATTTAACGGTTGTTATGAGTGGTGGAGATGCACATTTCTTTGAATTGCATTTTAAAAGGCAGATATTTGCACGCCCAAATCTGGTTTTAGAAGGTTTGAACACTATTCTTAATTTTAATTTGACTAACTACTAATGCGTTTCGGAAGATTTTACCTGCTTTTACTTACATTTACTATATCCACCCTATCGGCTCAAGTTAACTCCCCGTACTCCAGATATGGATTAGGAAACATATTTCCAACAAGCTTTGGAGCAGCAAATGGATTAGGCGGAATTTCTGCCGCATACTTTACGCCGACAAATATCAATTTTCAAAATCCTGCTTCCTATTCTGAATTAAGTTTTGCAACTTTTGATATTGGAGCATATGGAAATGTAGTTACATTAAAAAGCCCAGACGAACAATTTACTTCTGGAGATGGCAATCTCTCTTATATGGCGTTCGGGTTTCCATTTTTACGCAAATTGCGCAACCATAAATTCGGTTTAAGTTTCGGATTAATTCCTTACAGTGGTTTTCAATATAATATTATAGAAGAAGTGCCAACTGATGATCCTCAATTAGGAACCATCGAATATAATTATGTTGGCGATGGCACTTTATATCAGGTGTATGGTGGAGTAGGTTATAAATATCAAACAGACATAAAAGACACCATAAAAAGTGTAAAAGGAAAAATGGATACCATATCTTCTGCAAATATTTTTAGTGTTGGTATTAATGCATCACAATTATTTGGTTCATTATCCAGTATTACTTATGCATCTTTTCCCGATTTATTTAATTCGCAAACAACTAAGCTTACAAAAGATACACATGTAAATGGAAGCATGTTTAATTATGGTATTGGATATCAAAAACAATATATAAGAAAACACGATACAAAACGCGATTATTTAGTTTGGCGTTTTGGTGCTTCAATGAGTCCCGAAATTTCTGTAAAGGGAGATAAATCAGTTACATGGACTAACGTACAAAAAAATGGTAATTACGAATTTATTACAGATACTATTTATACCCAACCGGATACAAGCGGAAACATTTTAATTCCTGCTACATTTCAAGGTGGCATTTCTTTTAGTTTTTTCAGTACAGATACAAAAGAAAAAAATCAATTTACGCTTGGAGCACAATATTCAACAACGCAATGGAGCAGGTACACAGGATTTCAGGATGCGGGCAATTTTGGCGATAGTTGGAGAGGAACCCTTGCAGTTGAATTTATTCCTAAAACAACTAACGATCAGCGACCTGCTGTGGCATTCAGACTTGCAGGATATACAGGAAAAAGTAATTTAATTGTTGACGGCGTGCAGCTTAATGATGCCGGTATTACCTTAGGCAGCAGTATTCCATTGGGCTTCGGAAAAAATGTTCAACCTACTTTTAGAAATTCGCGTATGAATTTATTTTTAAATATTGGTGAACGCGGAGGCAATGCAAATATTTCTGAAACATATTATAATTTCGGTGCGGGATTTACACTCGTAGATTCGGGGTGGTTTAAAAAATTCAAATTGAATTAATCGGTTTATTCGTATTAAGCTATTGTTTTATAACTGTTGCAAATAAGCGTTGTTAAATACGCTAAAAAATTGAGAAACAGTATTTCAATATTATCTTCAAAAAATAAGCTTTCAGGATTTTTTCTTGTGGTTTTAATAAGTGTTTTTTTAGTTTCCTGCGTTAACGATGTTGCTGAAGTTAATAGCACAACAAAAATGGCAGAACCCGGTGTTGAACGCGGAAAAAATATCGAATTATTTTATAGTGAAGACGGCATTGTAAAAGTGCGCATTACAGCTCCAACTGTTACACGTTTTATGGCCGAAAATCCATATACCGAATTTAACGATGGATTACAAGTAGATTTTTTTAATGATAGTTTACGCGTTACAAGTAATCTTACCGCAAATTATGGCATTCGTTACGAAAATGAAATGCGCACAGTAATGCAAAACGACGTTCAGGTTGTAAATGGAAATAACGAACACCTCAGCACAGAAGAATTAATCTGGGACGAGAAAAATCATATCATTTACTCAGAAAAATTTGTAAAAATTACAACACCCGACCAAGTTATTTATGGTGAAGGCATGGAAGCGGACGAACAACTCACTACCTATAAAATATTAAAACCACAGGGCATAATTAAAACAGAAATGGATAATTCTGATTCTGGAGAGTGAACTGTTTTTTTAAACTTTACACTTAATTTATTGTTCTATTAATTGAAATATTATGCAGAACTATTTAAAATTAATGAAAATTTTTGAAGTGATGTGGCTGGTTGCTGCAGGCATTTCATTAGTCATGGTGTTTGTGCGCGCTTCAAATGGGCAAAACTTTGGCAATTACATCTACATCACCATTTTTACGAGTTGTGTAGCGGCTTTTATGTATTGGTTTAAGAAAAAAAATCGCAAATATCACGAGGCTTACTACAAAAAGAAAGAGGAAGAGGCCAGAAATCGCGAAAAGGGAATATCCTAAGAAATAAGCCTCAAAAGGCTGTTTTTGTGGTGTTTTAGGGTGTTTTTTTACGCTTTTCTATCATTTTGAATGCAAAATCGGCACAAACCCGTTGCTTTTAGGCACAAATGATGCTAAAAGAAGCCTGTCTAAGTGTTTTGTTTTCCACAATGCATCCACTACCTTTGCATCCCCAATATAATTAAAAGGGAATTTATCCATTATGCTCATTTCAAAGATTCGCAAATATTCGTGGGTAGCCGTTGGTGCTATCGCTCTGTGTTTAATAGGTTTTTTAGTTCAAGACGCTACGCAGTCAAATACAGGCATATTCAATAAAAATAAAACGCCCAATTATGCAAATATTTCAGGTGAAGAAATTACCAGAGACGAATTTGCTGATCGTCGCGGAAAATCTATGTTAGAATACCTCACATTTAACAACCAAGTTTTGGCATACGAACAAGGTCAATATCAACTTGACCCCAAAACACAATTCGGTATTTCTGAAAAAGCTTGGACCGAATTTGTAAACGAAAAAATAATTGAAATAGAACTCAATAAACTGGGAATAGGAATTACTGATGATGAATTCAGTAATTTAATCTATGGTCCAGACCCACATCCGGTAATTAAAAATTATTATATCGGTCTTTCTAAAACCGGACAATACGATGCAAGTGTTTTACCAACGTGGGTAAGTCAAATTTCTGATCAAGAAGCACAAAAAAATAATCCTCAATTACGCCAAGAATATTATCAGTTTATTTCAAGAGAACAAGTTGCAAAACGCGATTATATGCAATCAAAATATATGTCGCTGTTTACAAATGCAAATTATGTTCCTGAATGGCTTGCAAAAAGAAATTATACTATGGGAAATACACGTGCTAATTTCACTGTAGTTTCTTTACCTTTCGATCAAATTTCTGATTCAACTGTTACAGCTTCTGAATCTGAAATAAAAAATTATTACAATAAGAATAAAAATAAATACAAACAAACTGAAGGGCGTGTAGTAGAATATGTGAGTTGGGAATTTACACCAACTGCAAGCGATAGTGCAGCAGCCTTAGCAGGTTTAATGCAAAGCGTAGATAAAATGAAATCGGCTAAAAACGATTCCATCTATATTGCAACACGTTCTGAAGACCAAGATAGATATGGTTACGGTAATTATAGTCGCCTCGATTTATACGGCTTAGGTATTGATTCTACTATTGTTGATTCATTTTATTCTAAGGCTGTAGGTTCTTTAGTGGGACCTTATTTTCAAGATGGTTATTATAAAGTAGCCAAATTGAAAAGTCGTCAAAACTTACTCGATTCAGTAAAGGCTGAGCACATTGTGATTGCAATTAACGAAAATCGCGATTCAGTTACAGCAAAAAATCTTGTTGATAGTATTCAAACATTAATAAGCACGGGTAGTGATTTTGGAACCTTAGCAAGTACTTTTTCCGACGACTCAGAATCAAAACCGCAGGGTGGCGATTTAGGTTGGGTAACACCGGCTGTTGGATTTGTTCCAGAATTTAAAGACTATTTATTTAAAACAGGTGAAGTAGGAAAAGTTGGCATTGTAAAAGCACCTTATGGTTATCATATTGTTAGAATAACTGAAGTTAAAAATCGCAGAGATTTTGTAAATATTGCTGTGCTCAGTAAACCTATTACACCAAGTAATGCAACCATCGATTCTTTAGAAAAAGTAGCAAATGGTTTTTACGATAAATATCAAACTCCTGAATCATTTGAGCAAGGTGTTACCGATATGCGTTTATTTAAACGTGTATCTCAGCCGCTTCAAAAAAATCAATTCGAAATTCCGGGAGTAGAAGATACGCGCGAAATTATTATTTGGGCTTTTGATGCTAAAAAAGATGAGTTCAAATATTTTAATATGAGCAATCGTATTGTTATTGCTTTTGTTAAAGATGTAAAAGTAGATGGAATTGCCGACCTTGAAAATGTAAAAGAGTTTGTTGAGCGTGAAGTGATTATCGAGAAAAAAGGTGAATTGCTCAAGAAAAAATTTACAGATGCAATGGCATCCGGAGCAACAATGGAATCTATTGCATCTAAATTGGGAGTAAAAGTGGATACAGTTCCAAATGCTAGCCTTTCTTCGCCATCGGCAGCATTAATTGGTAGAGAGCCTAAAGTAATAGGAGCAGTATTTGGTTTAGAAGCAGGAAAAATCTCAAAACCGATTGCAGGTAATCGCGGTGTGTATGTTGCACAATTAACCGTTATTAACCCGGCACCGGAAACGAAAGATTATACTATGAATAAAAATCAATTATTGTATTCATTCCAAAATAAATATCAGCCACAACAGCAACAAGTGCAGGTGCAACAAAACCAAGGGTTATTATTTGAGCTGCGCGATAAAGCTGATGTAGAGGATAATAGATATCAATTTGGCGATTAAAAACTTTTATGCCGGAATAACCGTTGAGCTTAATAAATGGAACAGGTGGACCTCGTAAATAAAGTTGCTCAAAGTGGAATCGTTTCCTTCGATTTGGAAACTTATTTTCCTGCTATTGATAATATCGCGTCTTTCGATTTAAAAGATTATTTGTTTAAAGGCTTGATTCTCAGAGAGAAAGACTTTCGTGAAGCATTAGGTCAAATTGATTGGAATACATATTCAGGAAAATATCTCGCTGTTTTTTGTTCTGCAGATGCCATCATCCCGAATTGGGCGTATATGCTTATTGCTGCAAATGCGCAGCCTGTAGTTATAGATATAATTATGGGGGATGTTGATACAGCTGTTAAAAAAATCTATTCCGATGCTTTGGCTAAGGTCGATATCACGCAATTTATCGACCAACGCGTCGTTATTAAGGGATGCAGCGATAAGCCTGTACCGGTGGATGCCTATTTGGAAATAACCAAAATTTTGCGCCCCGTAGCAAAAAGTATCATGTACGGAGAACCATGTTCTACCGTTCCCGTTTTCAAAAAAAAATAACGCAGTGAAAAAAATACATTATTTATTAATTGGCGCTTTATCTGGTATCGCAATTTTTGTTGGATTTGCCGTTTCGGGCAATTCTGATACAAATAAAAACCAAAGTGAAGGATTAATGGAGAATGATACCCTGCGTTCGTTAGCAGATAACGTAAATACAATTAAATATTTTGCCGCAAAAGTGCCAGACCAAATTTCCTTTGCAGGCGAAAGAGTGCCTCTTGAAGATTTTGAAGTTGCCGAAAGAATGGATCGCGAATTAACGGTTAATGGATATTGGCATTCAAATACAATTCAGAATTTAAAATTGGCAAACAGATGGTTTCCGATAATTGAAAAGGTATTTAAAGAAAATAATATACCCGACGATTTTAAATATCTTGCCATGGCAGAAAGTGGATTGCGCAACGTTGTTTCACCATCGGATGCGCATGGTTACTGGCAATTTTTAAAAGGCACTGCGCAGCAATACGGCTTAACAGTTACAGCCGAAGTTGACGAGCGTTACGACATGGAAAAATCGAGTTTGGCAGCTGCTAAATATTTAAAAGATGCCTATGCTAAATTTGGTAATTGGACGCTTGCAGCAGCATCGTACAACGCAGGCATGGGTGGAATATCCGGAGCTGTAGAATATCAAAAGGCAAACGCGTATTACGATTTATATTTGAAAGATGAAACTTCAAGATATGTTTTTCGTGCGCTGGCTTTCAAATTAATATATGAAAATAGTCAGCAATACGGCTTCTTTTTGTCGGATGAAGATTTGTATAATCCTTTGGAATATCGCACCGTAAAAGTTACTACTTCAATTACAAATCTTGCAGACTTTGCCATAACAAATAATACAACTTATAAGATGGTGAAGTATTTTAATCCCTGGTTGCGCTCAAATACTCTCACAGTAAAAGCGGGTGATTCTTATACCATAAAACTGCCCTTAAACGCTGAGGCTAAATAGATTAAAAGTCTCAATAAATAGTTAATTGCTAAAATTACTTTTTCCATTCCCGCTTAGAATGGGTTATTTTTATGCGTTGAACACATGGAAGTAAAAAAATTAAGTGTACTCGTCCCGGCATATAATGAGGAAAATACCATAGAGGTAATTCTCAATACTTTGGCAAAGGTGGAACTGCCACAACAAATTGTTATGGAAATAATTGTGGTGAACGATTGTTCCAAAGACGGCACCGCAGCTAAGTTGCAGCAGTTTATAGATGCACATCCTCAGGTAAATATTCGTGCATTTCATCACGAAAAAAATAAAGGGAAAGGCGCTGCACTCCACACAGGAATTCAAAATGCAAGCGGCGAATTTACAATAGTTCAAGATGCCGATTTAGAGTATGACCCTACCGAATTTTCCATTTTATTAAGACCGGTTTTAGAGCGCGATGCTGATGTTGTTTATGGTTCGCGTTTTAGCGGAGGAAACGCACATCGCATATTATTTTTTTGGCATTCGATAGGCAATAGATTTTTAACGCGCTTTTCTAATATGTTTAGCAATTTGAATTTAACAGATATGGAAACCTGTTATAAATTAGTGCGCACCGACATTCTTAAATCTATAACCCTCAAAGAAAATCGTTTCGGCTTTGAACCTGAATTGACGCAAAAACTTGCAAAAATTAAAAATATCCGCATTTATGAAGTAGGCATTTCTTATTACGGAAGAACATATGCGGAAGGAAAAAAAATAAACTGGAAAGATGGTGTGCGCGCTTTATATTGTATTGTACGCTACGGACTTTTTAAATAATATTTGAACAACACTACACTCGATATTATTTTACCCTGTTATAATCCATCTGCGGCTTGG
>JBBRGZ010000041.1:0-17883 GCA_038223395.1 Chitinophagales bacterium | reverse complement strand
TTGAGCATTTTTTCTTCTATCATTCTGGGTTTCAGAATGCGTTTATATAAATCCAGTAATTGTTCGTTGCTCAGATATTTTCTGTCGTATTGCATTACGCGCTGAAAAGCCGGGTTAACCATTTCCATGCTGCAAAGTTACAGGGTTTTCTGCAGCAAAACAGTCAACAAAACAACAAAAAAAAGGGTGCACTTTTCAGGCCCCCTTTAGTAAAACAAGTATGAAAAAAGTTAATCCAACTTTATCAATAGTCATATATAAATCAACTAACCTATTGATTTAGTTGGATTTGCCCTGAATAGCAAAAATTGAAATTTGTATGTTATTGAATGAACACAGTTGGTTTTATTATAAACTAGGATTTTTTCCTATTGATATTGCTTCTTCAGGGTTAATTTATTGAGTAAAACGCTGAAGCAATTGATGAATTTAGTGTAACTACATTGCCTTCCAAATCCACAGCATCCACAATTACAGATTGATATGCACCTTCGGGAAATTTTAAAGAACCGGTTTCTAACAATTGAAACAAGGGTTGCTTTTGAAGGGTTTCCCAACTACAAAATGCCACTTTTGTATTACCCATAAAAAAGGAAATTGACCGAATATAAGCTACCGGAAACGCCATTGCGATGCCTGTAACTATTTTGGCGATTGTGTATTCTATATTTTTTGGTTGTTTCATGTGTTCTTATTTATTGTAAAAGTGTGTTTGTTTAAATTATACATCAAATACAAATTAGTGTAACTATCAAAAGCTGTGCTTTGTTCAAAGTAGGGCCTTTTGTCAGCCTTTTATCCTAATTTCAGTTATATACGACAATTTTGAGGGTTTGATTTTATTTTTTTACGACAAAAATTGTGAGGTATCGAAAAATATGGGTTCAGAGGATTCTGTGAAAGCAATCTTGTGAAACTGTGCGGGAATTGTCTGTTGACAGATGTCATTAGCCAAGAGTAAAAACACCCTAATATTAAACTATCACTCAATACTCACCTTTTTTACCTTACAGTAAAATTTTATCTAATTTTAATTCAAACTTATATCTCATGGAAGTCATTAATATAGCCAAAAAACTTGCGCTCATCACAGATTATTGGAATCCGCGCATTGCGGCCGAGCTAAACGGACAACAAGTTAAACTCGTAAAATTTCAAGGCGAGTTTGTGTGGCATAAACATGAAAAGGAAGATGAATTGTTCTATGTAATTAAAGGCAGTTTTAACATGGAATTTAGAGATAAAACAATCCAAATAAATGAAAACGAATTTTTAGTTGTTCCAAAAGGAGTTGAACACCGCCCCGTTGCCAAAAACGAAGTTTCTGTCATGTTGTTTGAACCCGCAAACACACTTAATACCGGCAACACTATCGGCCACTTAACCAAAAATAATCTAGACCATATTTAAAATCACTCCCACTATATTACAGATTGCTATTAAGGTATTAAAAACATTTTTCATTTATCTTTGTGACACATAAAATACAATATGCAAAGAGATACTCAAGTATTCGATATTATCAAAAAGGAATTGCATCGCCAAACAGAAGGCATTGAATTAATTGCTAGCGAAAATTTTGTTAGTCAACAGGTAATGGATGCAATGGGAAGTTGTTTAACAAATAAATACGCTGAAGGATATCCCGGAAAAAGATATTATGGTGGCTGCGAATTTGTTGATGAAACGGAAATGCTCGCAATTAATCGCGCAAAACAATTATTTGGTGCTGATTATGCAAACGTTCAACCGCACAGCGGAGCGCAAGCGAATGCTGCTGTTATGCTTGGCTGTATAAATGCGGGAGATACACTTTTAGGATTTAATTTATCACATGGCGGACATTTAACGCATGGCAGTCCCGTTAATTTTTCGGGCAAATTATACAAACCCGTTTTTTATTCTGTAGAAGAAGAAACAGGTTTAATCGACATGAATAAAGTAGAAGAAATTGCACATCGCGAAAAACCAAAATTAATTATTGCTGGTGCAAGTGCTTATGCGCGCGATTGGGATTATGCAAGATTTCGTGCAATAGCAGATAGTGTTGGTGCAATTTTACTGGCAGATATTTCGCATCCTGCAGGATTAATTGCCTGCAAATTATTAAACGATCCCATGCCGCATTGTCATATTGTTACTACTACTACACATAAAACATTACGTGGTCCACGTGGCGGAATGATTTTAATTGGAAAAGATTTCGAAAATCCTTGGGGACTGACAACTCCAAAGGGTGAAATAAAAATGATGAGTACTATAATGGATAGTGCCGTATTTCCCGGAACACAAGGTGGCCCATTAGAACATGTTATTGCAGCAAAAGCAATTGCCTTTGGTGAGGATTTAACTGATAGTTATATTACATATTGCAAACAAGTAATTGCAAATGCACAAGCTATGGCAAATGCATTGATAAGTCGTGGATATAAAATTATTTCAGGCGGAACCGAAAATCATTTGATGTTAATTGATTTACGCAGTAAAAATATTTCAGGTAAAAAAGCTGAAGCAGTTTTGGGTGAAGCAAATATTACTGTAAATAAAAACATGGTTCCATTTGATGATAAATCACCATTTGTTACTTCCGGAATCCGCATTGGAACACCGGCAGTTACAAGCAGAGGCATGAAAGAAAAAGATATGGAACAATTTGTTGATTGGATAGATCAAATAATTATGCATGCTGATGATGCAGATTTAAAACAACGCGTTAAAAAAGAAATTAATACGTTTGCATCAGCATTTCCATTGTTTGCAGAATAAACTAATTTTTTAATCAATTAAAAACAATATTTATGTCAAAATTTAAAAGTATAATAATTTTATTATTGCTGAGTTTAACAACATTTGCTGTTAAATCACAAACCGGTTGTATATCGGGTAACTGTGAAAAAGGAACCGGTACATATAAATGGGATGACGGCAATTCATATGTTGGCAAATATAAAAACAGCATGCGCAATGGAAAAGGTGTTTACACTTTTGCAAATGGCGAACAATTTACAGGCAAATTTAAAAATGATTATTACAACGGAAAAGGCACTTTAATATATTCCGATAAAAGTAAATATGTTGGCGCATTTAAAAACGGCAATTTAAGCGGTAAAGGAGTTTACAGCACTCCCGAAGGTGATAAATATACAGGTGATTTTGTTAATAATAATAAAGAAGGTAAGGGCACTTACGTATTTGCAAACGGCAGTAAATATGTTGGCGAATGGAAAATGGATAAATATAATGGCAACGGCACATTGTATTATAATACCGGCGAGAAATATGTTGGCGAATTTGTAGATAATGATTTTCATGGAAAAGGTGTTTATACAATGCCATCAGGCGATGTTTATACCGGTGATTTTAAAAAGGGCATGTATGATGGCAGAGGTATTTATATTTATAAAACTGGTGATAAATACGAAGGTGACTATAAAGAAAATACTATGAATGGCAAAGGCGTATTTACTTTTGCAAACGGCACCATATACACAGGCGATTTTAAAAATGGTGCTTATAATGGTTACGGCATTATGATATTACCAACAGGCGATAAATACGAAGGCGAATACAAAGACAATAAAAGAAATGGAACCGGCACCTATAACTTCGCAAATGGCACAGTACAATCCGGAAGATGGAAGGATGATGCATTTATGGGAGGTAAATAAATGTGGTTAATTATTGTCAAGTGTCATTAGTAAATGGTCAGGAATAAAAATATCCGTTCTTCGACCCACAAAACTCATTACTCATTTCTCATTCTCCAAAAGCAATTAAATGGAAACGTTTAATGAGGAATGGGATGTGGAATGTGGGATATGGGATGTGGGATGTGGGATGTGGGATTTGGGATATGGGATGTGGGATGTGGGATATGGGATATGGGGAGATTACACCTGTCCCTTGTCCCATGTCCCCCCTCCCACATCCTAAAAAAACTCCGTCTTATAAGGATACCTTATTTGATATTGTTCCTTCACTAGGTCAATTAATAAAAGTCGCAACTCACCTATATTATCTTTTTCGGTTGCCGAAACAAACACGCAATGATAATTCGATTTATTCATCCAAGAATTTTTTAAATCGTTTAAAATATCCTGTTTAATATCGCTCTTTAAATATTTATCGAAATTATTTTTTTCGTATAAATCCATTTTATTAAAAATTAAAATGCTGGGTTTTTCGGTGGCATCTAATTCTTTTAATGTTTCGTTCACTACTTTAATTTGATCTTCAAAAGCGGGATGCGAAATATCTACAACATGCAATAAAATATCGCTCTCACGCACTTCATCTAATGTTGATTTAAAACTTTCGATTAAATGATGGGGCAATTTGCGAATAAAACCAACAGTATCACTCAACAAAAATGGCGTGCGGTCTAACACAATTTTTCTAACTGTAGTGTCGAGTGTTGCAAATAATTTATTTTCTGCAAATACTTCACTTTTACTTAATACATTCATTATTGTTGATTTGCCAACGTTGGTATATCCTACCAATGCCACGCGAATTAAATCGCCGCGATTTTTGCGTTGAGTTTCGTTTTGCAGACCAATTTTTAATAATTTCTCTTTTAATAGTGCAATTTTCTGTTGTGCAACCCTTCTATCTGTTTCTATTTCTTTTTCACCTGAACCTCGCATGCCGATTCCCCCTTTAATTCTGTCTAAATGCGACCATAATCCTTTTAATCGAGGCAGCATGTATTGTGTTTGTGCCAATTCCACTTGGGTTTTTGCTTGAACAGTTTGCGCTCGGGTTGCAAAAATGTCTAGTATAAGCATACTTCGGTCAACCACCTTTATTTTAACTTCGGCTTCTATGTTACGTAATTGCGAAGGTGAAATCTCATCATCAAGAATAACCAATTCAATTGCGTTGGCTTCTATAAATTCTACAATTTCTTGTAATTTGCCTTTTCCAACATAGGTTTTCATATCCGGATGGGAAAGGCGCTGATAAAATTTTTCTATAGTTTCGGCTCCGGCAGTTTCAGCTAGAAACTCTAATTCCACAAAATATTCATTGAGTTGATCTAAGGTTTGGTCTTGTGTTACCAATCCAATTAAAATGGCTCTTTCTGTTTTGTTATTTTCTATGATATGTAACATTGTAACACAAAAATAAATCAAAATCGTACCGAAATGTGATGAAATTGACATTCAAATGAAATAGAAATGGAGTTAAACACCCTATATTTGTTTAAACACGCTTCTTGATTACTTATATTCGACATAAAGATATTGACAAAACAAAATGGGATTTGTGCATAGACAAAGCACTCAATGGCTTGCCATACGGCTATTCCTGGTATCTTGATATTGCAACTGACGAAAGTTGGGATGCATTGATTTTAGACGATTATAGTGCTGTTTTCCCCTTGCCTTTTAAAAACAGAATAGTGTTCAAACAAATTTACCAACCCTTTTTTGTACAGCAATTGGGATTATTTTATACGCAAAACGAGCAAGCGAATCAGTTGCATTATTTCATTAACAGCATACCAGTTCATTTTAGGAAAATAAATCTACATCTCAATACGCAAAATTTAGTAAAAGAAACATTTTTAAAAGTAAAACATCGAGTAACGCACCATATCAATCTTGCAATCCCCTATTCCGAAATACACAAAAATTATGGCACCAATACAAAACGCAATGTAAAAAAGGCATGGAACTTTAAACTTAATTTAATGCAGTCAATTATGCCTGTAGAAATAATTAAATACCGAAAATTATATTTGGGTAAAGAATTAAGAGGAACACAAAACGATAACGACCTGATGCGTTTACGCAAATTAATGGAAAAAATGTTGAGCATTAATAAGGGATTTATTAGCGGTGTATCAGATGAAAATGGTACTATATTAGCTCTTGCATTTTTTGTGAAAAGCAACGGTCACCTCATTTTTTTATCTGCCGTTTCTTCCCCGCAGGGAAAAGAAAAACAATCAATGACATACTTACTTGATGAAACTTTAAAAACATATGCTGAATCAAAATTGATTTTCGATTTTGAAGGTTCTATGTTGCCGGGCTTATCGCGGTATTATAAAAGTTTTGGTGGACAAGCAATTGAGTTTCCGGTAATTTATAAGTGACCTACATTTCAGCATGCGCAATTGCTGCAATACTTACTCTAACGCGTTCATGATTTGTAAGTGCAACGGCGCAAGATTCTAATGTTGACCCTGTGGTAATTACATCGTCAATTAATAATATATGTTTATTTTTAATTTCATTTTTATCTACCACATCAAAAATGGATTTTACATTATCCCAACGTTCTAGTCGCGATTTTTTGGTTTGTGTATCTGTAAAAATATTTCTGAACAATACATTTTTATCGAAGGGAATTTGCAACACTTCGCTCAAACCTTCCCCAATAATATTGCTTTGATTAAATCCGCGCTTTTGCTCTTTATCTTTGTGTAATGGCACCGAGGTAATAATATCTACGTCATTAAATAAATGAAATTGCTGAAGCTGATATCCCAATAAGTTGCCTAACCGAATACCCACATCTTGCCGGCCGCGATATTTTAATGCGTGCATCAGTTTTTGAATGCGACCGGATTTATAAAAATGATATAATGCCATCGCTCTTTCTATTGGCACCTTTCCCCAAAACTTTTTTGCAATGGGATTATCTTCATATTCTGCATAATCAGTTTTGGGTAAACTAATCTGACACTTTATACAAATAATTTTTTCGTGTTTGTGCAATGCATTGCTGCAGGTAAGACACAGATTAGGGTAAATTGCATCATTCAATTCGTTGATTACAGTTAAGGGAAACATATAGAGGGAAATTTAATTTCATTTGTCGTGTAATGAATTATTTATTAAAACCCCCAATTAATATTTAAAAATATTAAATAGAAAATCAAACTCCAAATATAATCTCGCGTATCTTCCGAATTATTTTTTTGAACGGATACAAGCTTGTTAGGTATATTGATAGTCGCTTAAAATATTATTTCTGTATTGCTGCAGCAAGCAATGTTGCCCATTGCCCATACATTTTGGCTGAAGGATGTAATTTATCAAATGCCAGCAAATCGGAATTTGTTTTTGCCAATTGAGATATTAGCGTAATATCGATATAATTTACTTTGTATTTTTCTGCTATCGTTTTATTTATTGCATTAAATGCTTCAATTTCTGCGCTTATCTTTTCCGGACTCATTTTACCATTTAATGCAAAGGGTGTTACTCCATAATCAGGAATGCTAATTACAAATACCTTTTTTGGTTTATTATCTGCGCATTTAATTGCTGTGATTAAAAGTTTTTCAAAATTTTCTCTATAAATAGAAGTTTCAAAACCTTGATATTGATCATTAACTCCAATAAGCAGAGTTACACAATCGTAATGATGTTGCGGTTTACTTTTTTCAATTGCCTGCATTAAATTCTCAGTGGTCCATCCTGTTCTTGCAATAATTTCAGGATTTTCAAATACCTTTTCTTTTGCATTTAATAGTGCAACAGTTTGTTCCGGAAACCTTTCGGCAGCTTCAACCGATTCGCCTATTGTGTAGGAGTCGCCTAAACACAACATTGTTTTAGTTTTTCCGGGAAATAATTGTGTTAACAATAATATTGAAATTAAAAGTGATTGCATTTTTATGTAATATACGCATTTTATTCTGCTTTGGCTTGATAATATACTTTAATTAACGATACATTTGTATTTATGGCAAAGGAATTTATTTCGGCAGAGGTTGCGGTACAACAAACAATATGTTGGATTCAGGAAGTTGTTATTGGATGTAATTTTTGTCCCTTTGCTTCAAAAGCGTTGTTAAAAAATACAATTCGTTATCAAGTTTTAGAGGATGTTGATTTAGAACAAAGTTTAAATCATCTTACTTCTGCGTTTATCCAATTAGATGAAAATAAAAATATAGAAACTACGCTTTTAATTTTTCTAAACGATTTTAAATCGTGGACTGCCTATTTGCAATTAGTAGAATATGCAGAAACATTATTGTTTGATTTAGGCTACGAAGGCATTTATCAAGTTGCCAGCTTTCATCCTGAATATTGCTTTGCCGGTTCTAAAGAAAATGACGCCTCAAACTATACAAACCGTTCTATTTTTCCAATGCTGCATATTTTAAGGGAAGAGAGCATTACTGAGACATTACAAAATTTTTCCAACCCCGAAAAAATTCCGAAAAATAATGTTGCGTTTGCAGAAAAAAAGGGATTGTTATATATGCAAATGTTGAGGGCGGGGTGTATGAAATGATTTTTCAATATAAACATAATACAATGCTTGAGGAATTAAAATTTCAAATTAATTATTGCGCTCAAATATTAAAAAATATAACAAATTTTACTAATAAATAACACATTTAAAATTTGAAAACAATCTCAAATTATCCAATTATTTTATAATCATCGCACGCAGAAAAAGAAAGAATATTGAGATAACTCAATTATAATTTCATAACCATTTAACCCAAATTTGAAAGCAAAGTGGATAGCAGAAACAAGCTTCTAACTTCCGGCTATTTACTTCGATATCCGACATTTAAAATAGGGATTTTTTTAATTCGATTTTTACTAGTATTTTTAATTCTTATTTAATGGTAACGATGCGTTTTATTGTTTCGATACCTTTTTCTTGATAAAAAGGTATCACCAAAAATCAAGGCTACGCTCACCAATGCACAAATCCCTAAAACGAAATTCACTGAGCGCAAAAGAGGTCCGGTTTGGATAGGTGGAATTTCTTTTTATAATTATTTTATTTTAATAATTTTATTTTTCAAAATCACTCGGCGGACTGGCTTTTGCTTACACGCTGCACGCATCCATTAATTCTCGGCGGTGAATCTCATTTAAGGGATTTGGCAATGGCAGCTAATGCCGGTCCTTTTTCTTCCAAGGTAGTTTTATTTATAATTTGAGATAGAACAAATAAACAGAAACCCCGCAGCATTAGCTCTTTTACTGTTAAAATCGATTCAACTAGAAGGACAATGCTGCTATTTATTATCACAGAACGGCAGCAATTTCAAATTGGTTATATGGAATTAATCAATAGACATATAAAAATCAACTAGCCTATTGATTTAGTTGGGGCTAGTCTAAATAGCATACATTTGGAAATACCATGTTATTCGGGTAAAAAAACTGATCTTAATGTAATTTCTATTGTTTATTCCTGGTTCAACATAGAAAAGGCGGTTGCTCGAAAAAACAACCGCCTTTTAAAATGTATGAGTAACTTTTATTGAACAATAATTTTATTGCTCTTTATAATTCCCTTATCGCCAATAATATTAATCAAATAAATACCCGAACTTAAACCACTAATATCTATCTGATAATAATTAATTCCGTTGCTGATAGAATTAGAAATTTCTTGTTTAATAATTTTACCTGTCATATCTGTAATTGTAAAAACAGACCCCGATAAATTAACATCAGAACTGATGTATATATTTTGATGTGCAGGGTTAGGAAATATGTTTATTGCATCTTCTTGAAATGGTAAATCGGCAATAGCAGTAGGCAAATTTAAACCCGTAGTATCTTCAACAAATGAATACCACATCACTTGCATTTCATCATTGCTTGTTAATCCAAAAACTAAATCATGATCTTCATTATTTATCCATGTTGTTGAAAAAATAATTCCTGTTCTCGGTTTTAGCGGTTTCATATTATCCCAAAAACGCACTGGTGGATGGCGGTAGTCATAAATCTCGTCCAAACAACCTGGAGTTCCTTCTGTTGCCCCGCAGCTGCCATCAAATAATTGTTCTCCCTTTGAGCCGTCTTCATTACGCACAAAAATATCAAAATCAGCACCGTGACGATGCGTATGGCTTGTCATTGACCATAAAAATATTTCCTCATCCTCTGCGTAAGTATTATCCTTTGCAATAGCATCATGAGTATAAGGCAACCCGTTATTCGGAATATAAAATCCGTCATCTGATAATAATACCGGAATCATTTGTTGAATAGCTGTGCCTGAAGGTTGTGTATAAATATTAACATAAACTTCACATGCTTCTGACTTGCCGGTTGAATAATTCAAATAGTGACTATTTAAATCTAGTACAGCGTCTGCTTCCCAAAACAACGCAGTATTTTGCGGTAAAATAAGGTTATATGGATTTTGATTAGCGCTTACTAAAACAGTATTAAAAACATCAATTGCGGCTAAATCGTGCAAACCCGGAACTGCTCCTGCGCCAATTGCGGCGTTAGAATATTTATATGTAATAAAGTGATGCGAATATTCACCCATAAAAGTTTCAACACGAATCACTTCTGTTGCCTCAGGAATGTTTGTTGGAAATTTTGTCCAATATTCATGTTCAGTTTCCGGCCATAAAAAGAAGGGACCAAAATGTACTTGAAAACCTTCCCCCGGTGCCGGAGGTGCGGGTGGTGATTCTATACTTTGAATGCCATCGTTATCATAAAAATCATTAATTAAAGCGATATCAACTAAGGTATCGCTTTCGAGTGCACCATAAATAATCCACTGACGAAGGAGTTCAATATCCTTATTATTTAACGGAGAAGCTCCCTGCGGACAAGCAATGCCTTCTCCAGCTTCTAAGTTGACATCCAGCGCTAAACTATTGTTTATCTTGCTGAATAAGAAGCTTTTATAGGGATCTCCCGGCAAAACAATTTTGTAATTTTTTGCTGCAGAAACCGCATTATTAGGAGCAACATTATATAAATTATCATAAACCTCGCCAATGGTTCCGCTCAAATCGAGCCCGCTTTCATGGCCGGCAATATGGCAACTGCCGCAATTTGTCGAAATTACGTTATAAGCCATTTCCCAAGTTGTCTGCGAAAACGCAAAGGTTGTGCATATAACCGAGGCAAATAAAACTACTGTTTTTTTCATGTTCTAGTCTTTGAATTGACGAAATTAATCATTTTTTAAACGCTATGTGCATTTATAACGCAAATACACAAAAAAGTTACATTACTGTGGTAGTAAAATTTTCACTTATAGATTAATCAACCGTTACATTCGTCGAAAATCTTATGACCATTTTACAAAAGCAATTGTGCATGAGATAAGAGAAATTCAAGGGGTACATGATAAATATTAAAATGCGATCTTTTATTTTTTTAGAATAATTAATTAAAAGTGATTGCGAAAATTTGAAAGAATAAAAAAAGCCATCTGCATGCAGATGGCTTTTAAAACATATTCTATTTTAATTATTTGCTCACTGTAAATCTTGAAGTAAACTGAACTCCTCCATTTATTAAAAGTGCATTATAAATACCATTCGGCAATTCTGAAATATTGATTTCTGAATTAAATACGCCGTTAGCAATATTTGCAGGTAAAGAAACAACTTGCTGACCGTTCATATTAAAAATAAAGAACTGTCCCATGTTGCTGCTAGAATTGCCAGTATTGATATTAAATGATACTGTATTAGTTGCAGGATTAGGATAAGCAGTCATGTTTGATAAATTTAAATTATCCCCATCACGACAAGGCGTTACAACTACTTCTGCAGTATTTCTAGCACAACCAAAAACGGTTGATACTTCGCAATAGTAAGTGCCTGGAATTGTTACTAATATTTTATAATCTGTTTCGCCGGCAATTGGAGAACCATCACGGAACCACTGCCAGTTATATAATTCGTCGAAACTTGCTTTTAATTTAAGTGAACCTGTTACGCAAAGCGCTAAACCATCAGGAGAATAAATATTAGCAAAAGGACTTTCGGTAACCGCAACTGCCTGAACAGCAGAAAGAGCGCTACATAAACCCTGAGTTGCTTCTACCTGATAGTAACCCGGATTTGATACTGTAATACTTGATGTATAAACTGGAATTGGGTTACCATTTTTATACCACACATAAGAATCATATCCTTCAGTACCATAAAGTGTTACAGTTTCTTCATTATTGCAAAGATAAATATCGCCTGTAGGTGTAATTGCAACAAATACTTCGTCGGCAATACCATTACAATCTTCATCTATATCGTTACAATATTCAGTTGCACCCGGATGGATATCAGGATTGGTTTCATCGCAGTCAACATATTCGCCATAGCCATCGCCATCAGCATCAACCATATTTAAATTACCATCAGCATTTAAATTTGTAATTGTAAACCTACCAAATTCGTTGATGGCATTGAAAGCATATACTCTTATATAAACGATACCAGAAGTTAAAGGAAACCCTGTAATATTCCACTCGCCATATGTAGAAGCATCGCCACAGTCAGCAATAACAGGTGCATAATCAACGCCTGCGTCAATCCAAGTAACACCGAGGTCAACGCTATATGCAAGTCTTACATAAATAGGGCCTGTAGATGAAATACGCATTTCAGTGGAAATTTTCGTAAGCTGAATACTTACACCTGGATTTGGTGTAATTTTACCAACAACTGAAGGCAAATCGCTTGCATAATCGTCGACAATAGAAAAAGCTTTGGATGTAAATCCGATAGGACATACCACACCACCGCCTGCGCCTTTAGCGCCTTTTACCCTTCGGAGTTTATCGGCAACCATGTTTGGATTAACGTAATGGGCATATCCGTCTACTTGATTTGTGTAGGAATATAATTGTAATTGTGCATTTACATTTACTGTAAATAATGAAGCGCAAATAAGCGCTAATAGGAGTTTAAAATGTTTCATAAATTTAAATTTAATGTGTTTGTAATCATTTGGTTTTAATTTTTAAAAAATAAACTATAATTGAAATGCTGTTAATGGGAAACCTGAAATGAAAGTGCGTGAGTTTCTATTTCATTATTGAGAGTAATAAAATAAATACCTGTAATTAAATCACTAACATCTATAGGATAACCATTTGTAATGCTTGCGTCAATATTTGTAATTAATTTAACTGTTCGACCGTAAGCATCTACAATTTTAATTGTATTATAGGAGAATCCGGGAAACGAATTTGTAATTATTAAAGTATTATGGGCAGGGTTAGGATACAACTGCACATTCGCACTTGTAGTTGAATGTCCGGTAACAACCACAATTTCTGAATAGCTTAAAGTGCCATCGTTGTCAACAATTTTTAAACGGTAATAACTATCTGAATTCCAGTTTTCATCTTCAAAAATATAGCTATTTAATTCTGTAGAAGTTCCGGCAGCCTTAACGGTTCCTATCGGAATAAATTCACCTGCATTATCTACGCTTTTTTCAATTTCGAAATAACTTGAGTTTTGTTCAGAATATGTTTCCCATTGTAATTCGGCAACAGAATTGTTTTGTAAAGAAGCAGTAAAATTAGCTAGTTCAATAGGAAGTAAAATCGGTCCACAAATAATAACATTGTCAATCCAAACAGTTTCAGATTTAGGCTGCGTATAATCACCACGAATTTTAATAAGAGAACAATTCGTTAAATAATCAATAAAATCAACATACGTAACAGCTGCACCTGCAAGACTCGTATATTTCCATCCTGTTTCTACAAGGGCAATATTATAGTGCGTAAATGTTGGTCCTGGATTGTATGGCGTATCATATACGATGCGTGTTCCATCCAATTTTTGAATCATCACATCTTCAATATTAACTATTACATCAGCTGCATTTGCATTTGATCTCTCATCAAATTGTAAGCAGCCGTTGTAATAAGGAGAAAGATTTATGTTAAATGCCGCAGGGCTATTATAATACCAATAAAAATTTTTTGTATTATCTGTAGCTGTAAATGCTCCTCCCGGTGAGCCTGCCACAGCTGCCCATGCCGAAGTAGGGTCTGTTGCGCATTCGCATTTAGCAGTCCAACCTTCAGCGTCTACCATAAAATAGGAAGCAGGTTGAGCAAATATTACTATTGGGGTAAATAGTAGCATTGCTGCGATTAATAACTTGTGGTGTTTCATTACGCGGGTGTTTGTGACTAAAATTAAGCCGAGCCAAAATAAAGAAAGAAAAACTGAAATACCTAATTTACATTCTATTCTGATTAATGTTTCCTTACACAAAGTAAAAATTTGCATTCATAGTTGTTAGCCAAATATTTGTATTATTAATAAAAATAGAAATTATTGAAATTATTTATTATATTAAAAGCATAAATTAGTTACATTAATTACATTTTGAACATATTTTGTTTTAAAATTAAATTTTCATTAAATTCTAAAAACACTTTATTTGAAACCGCATTTCATAAGCTTAAAATGAATATTTTAAGTCCTTTTTAGCATAAAAAAGAGGTGATTTTATAAAAAAAATGTCAAAAACAGCACGTTTTGTATACCTAAATTTTGCCATTTTGGATATATTTTGAAAAAAGTTATTAACAAAATACTCCCAATTGATGCTAAAAATTTGATTAATTCCCTTAAGTTATACAGATTTTCAAATTTGATTACCAAAGTTCAGAGATATTTTCAGGCTTGTTTTCGGTTTTATATTTTAAATAAATCCAAATAAAGTGCATTAGTTTCGCACAATGAATAGAACAGATTTTCTAATTATTGGCTCCGGTATTGCAGGGTTGACTTTCGCATTAAAAACGGCAAAACGTTTCCCCGATAAAAAGATCATAATTATTACAAAAGCAGAAGAAGAAGAAACAAATACGAAGTATGCGCAAGGTGGAATTGCTGCAGTCTGGGATTTTGAAAAGGATTCTTACGAAAAACATATTGAAGATACCATGATTGCCGGCGACGGTTTGTGTAAAAGAGAAATTGTTGAAATTGTAGTTAAGGAAGGCCCCGAGCGTGTAAAAGAAATTATTAATTGGGGAACCGATTTCGATCGCACAAAAACGGGAGAATACGATTTAGGTAAGGAAGGTGGACACAGCGAATTTAGAGTTTTACATCATAAAGATGTTACAGGAAAAGAAATAGAAAAAACATTAATTGAAGAAGCAAACGCATTGCCGAATATTCGGATATTAATTCACCATTTTGTTATTGACATAATTACGCAACATCATCTTGGAAGAATTGTAACAAGACATACACCTGATATTACATGTTTTGGTGTGTATGTATTAAATAAAAAAACAAAAAGTATTGAAAAAATTATTTCCAAAATTACCTTGATGGCAAGTGGTGGCGCAGGACAGGTTTATAAAAGTACGACCAACCCTTTAATTGCAACAGGCGATGGCATGGCGATGGTTTATAGGGCAAAGGGCCGCGTTGCCAATATGGAGTTTGTACAATTTCATCCTACATCATTATATCAAGCAGGTGTTTCTCCGGCGTTTTTAATAACTGAAGCTATTCGCGGTGCAGGGGCTGTTTTGAAAAGCGCAGATGGAAAAGAATTTATGCAAAAATATGACGAAAGAAAATCATTAGCTCCAAGAGATATTGTTGCACGTGCCATAGATAACGAAATGAAAATTCGCGGAGAAGATTTTGTTTACTTGGATTGCACTATGATAGATAAAGAAGTAATTCATAATCACTTTCCAAATATTTTTGAAAAATGTTTATCTATTGGTATTAATATTGAAAAGGATTTTATTCCCGTTGCCCCAGCTGCACATTATATGTGTGGCGGAATTATGGTAGATAAAAATGGCATTTCTTCTATTAAAAATTTATATGGATGTGGCGAATGTACGTCAACAGGATTGCACGGTGCAAATAGATTGGCAAGTAATTCTTTATTGGAAGCGCTTGTATTTGCGCACAGAATTTATTTAGATGCTGCTGAAAAAATAGATGCTTTAGAAATACAGGAAAATATTCCCGATTGGAATGCTCTTGGCACAAACGATCCAAAAGAAATGGTAATGATTACCCAAAGTATTCGAGAATTAAAAGAGGTGATGACAAATTATGTAGGTATTGTTCGAGGTAATGAGCGTTTAGAACGGGCTATGAATCGTTTGCATTTATTATATGAAGAAGCAGAAAAATTATACGAAACAACCACAATATCTCCCCAACTTTGCGAATTGCGTAACTTAATAACAGTAGGGTTTTTAATTACCCGAGGTGCCGCTGCGCGTAAAGAAAGTCGCGGGTTGCATTATACAACAGATTATCCCTCTAAATCGGCCTGGGCAGAAGATAGTTTGTACTAATAAGTGTATTTTTGCACCCTGATTAGAAATTATTTGATGATGAAGCGTGTTTTTATTCTATTATTTTCTCTATTGATTACACACCTAGTTTCTGCACAAGATTATTGCGAAATGGATCGCTTTGATAACTTAATTTTCGACTCAACAGATGTAGAAGTTGTTACGAATATTATATATGGAGAAGGAATAAATAATTTAAATAATAATCAAAAATTATATTTAGATATATATTATCCGAAATTAGCAATTGATCCTTTAGCAAAAAAACCTTTTATCATGTTTGTACATGGCGGCGGGTTAGTAGGAGGCGATAAAGATAGCGAAGGTGCAGTTGAGCTTGGGTATTTATTTGCTAGAGCCGGTTATGTATTTGCAAGCGTCGATTATCGTATTGGTTGGGATTCCGGTGAAGAAGGGAGTAGCTGCAACGGAGATACAATAGACCTTTTTCGAGCTTCTTACAGAGCTATACAAGATGTACGTGCAGCATTTAGATTTTTAAAATCAAATGCTGATGCATATGGCATCGATACTAATTATATGATATTAGAAGGTAATAGCGCCGGATCGCGTTTAATTATGTTTGCCACATATGCTCAACAAAGTGATTTTTATCCGCAATTTTATGATGAACTTGGAAGCATTGATACTGCCATTAACGATATTGGAAATTATAATTATAATCCCATTGCTTTAATTACTGAAGCAGGTGGAATAGAAACGCCGGAAATTTTAATGCGAAAGGATATCCCATCTATGTTTTTTCATGGCACCTGCGATTCTATAGTACCCTATTTTTCAGGGCCAACCTTTACATGTTATGACCCTATACAATATCCCAAATTATTTGGCAGTTGGAGTATTACACAAATGTTTAATGATGCAGGCAGAAAATATCATTTTTATACGGGTGAAGGTGCTGGTCATGATGTTGCACCATCAGATACCATTTTCAATTATTCTAAATCATTTTTAAAAGAAATACTTTGTAACAATTTTACTAAAAAAGAAATTTACAGAGTTATTGGAAAATTTAAATGCGCAGTTGAAAATAACGGCGAATTGTATGTTGTAAATTTATTTCCAAATCCCGCAACTGATTATTTATACCTTAACGTTACGGGTTCGAGAATTAGAGATATTGACCTTAATATTTATAATGCGATTGGCCAGGTAGTAAAGTCAAATTTACTAGATTTTTATCCCCCGATAAGAGATTATACAATTGATGTTTCTGCATTAAGTCATGGCATTTATTATCTCAGAATTAGTCAGCGCCAGGAAGTATATGTAGTAAAATTTGTAAAATAAATTTATTTTTTATCTTTCAGCACACCATATAATTTGACATATCGCATAAATACACCTTGAGCTGCAAGCGAACAAATGATAAATCCTACATAGCCATCGAGTATACCCAAATCAATGATATAATGTTTCCAAAATCGGAAAGCAGGTTTAATAACAAAATGATATAAATTCGGTTTTTTTACTTTTTTTGCAGCATCATTTGCGCTCCATGTTGAGTATCTATCCCATTTTTCGAGGTAATGAAAAATGTCTTTAAATGTATTGTGATTGAGTTTATTTTTGAGTTTACCAACCTTGCCTTCAGTAATTATTTCGGCGTGCACGTGCTTTTCTTCATATCTGCAAGTATCGCGTTTAAATAATCGAATTACTTTGTCGCGCTGCCAACCGCTGTATTTAATTTCTTTATCCATAAAAAAATTTCTTCTATAAATCCAAAAGGCATCATAAATAATAGTTTCGTTGTTGAGTATGGTTTCAATTTCATTCTGTAATTCGGGAGTAACTTCTTCATCT
>JBBRGZ010000040.1:0-17960 GCA_038223395.1 Chitinophagales bacterium | reverse complement strand
TTTAATTTTAATAATGCCATTTGTATTGGCGATCCGATTGGTGAAACATTTTTAACCTTATATTCTATTGATAAAGGGGATAGCTGGAATATTGCAGATGAAAAAAAACGACCACCTGCCAAAAAAGATATGGCTGCATTTGCCGCAAGTGGAACTTGTATTCAGATATTAAATAATGATGCAATCGTGTTTGGAACTGGAGGCAATTTTCCGGGATTAATCCAATTTAAATTTAATTCAAAACATTTTAAATCATATCCATTACTGCTTGATTCAATTGGCCAGGCAATTGGCATATTTTCGCTATATTTTACAGATAAAAAAACAGGATATGTTGTAGGCGGCGACTATACAAAACCATCAGATTCAACAAATGTTTTTTACGTCACAAAAAATGCGGGAAAAACTTGGACTAAAGCACAAAAATCACCAGGTGGCTATAGGTCATGTATTACAAAACTTTCTGACGATATGCTTATTTGCTGTGGCACTTCCGGCATTGATATTGCGCTAATAAAAGACACAATTTATTGGCATTCTATTAGCTTCGAAGGTTATAATACAGTGAAAAAAGCGAAAATAGGCAAGGCGGTATTTTTAGTTGGAAATGGAGGTAAAATTGGAAAATTGAATAATTGAAAAACTATTTACCTGGGCCAAATAATTTCTTCAAAAACTGCATCACCCATATCTATTCTGCAAGAATCTTCTGCCCAACCATTTATTGTTTTACAGACAACATTGCAATTTTCATCATACCATAGGTAGCCATATCCTTCAACACAATCGTCAACAAATTTGAAATATTTAATCCCGAAAATATCAAACCGTTCTACCTGTAAACAATCTTTATTTAACGCATATGTTGCAATCTTCCTCTCTATACCTGCTGGCGTACCCGGTGGCACGTCGTAAGTATTACACGAAATCACTACGATGCAAATCAACAGAAAATTGACTAAATGTCTCAATTTCATAGATTTTTATTTGGAGTTGTAAGGTAACGTATTTTTTATAAAATTCATTTTGCGCTGACTTAAAAATGACGGACATATCTAGAAACTCTATGCTTTCATAGCCTCTGCACGCATTTTTTCGCTTAATTCTTTACCTAAAAAAGAATCTATCCAGTGGTGTACAATATACAATGCCGGTGTGAGCACAATTGCAGCCAATACCTTATAAATATAATTGACTAGGGCAACTGCAAAAAATAGATTTATTGTCCAATGCTGCGGCCCAAGTACAAATGCAATATATAATACAATCAGACTATCAAATATCTGAGAAATAACAGTTGAACCTGTTGCTCTCAGCCAAATATTTTTTTCGCCTGTAAAAAATTTAATTTTGTGAAATATAGTTACATCTACTAACTGACTTACAAAAAATGCAGTAATTGAGCCGCCAATAATCCACATGCCTTGACCGAAAATTGCAGAAAATGCAGATTGCATATCCGGCACTCCTGATTCAGCATAATTGCCCACCCACCAACTTGCAGGCGCTAAATTGATTGCTACATATATTGCTCCAAAAGCATAAATAATCATAATAATTGCAATATAACTTAATCTTTTAACGCCTTTGACACCAAAATATTCATTAATAATATCGGTCATTATAAAAATTACTGGCCATAGAATTACACCTACAGTAAAATTGAGAGACCCCGCTTCGCCGAATAAATTCCAATTAAATGGCTTCCAACCTAAACTATCTTCAAGGGCAAATATTTTAACACCAATTAATTCAGCAATTAAGGCATTGCTCACAAATAATACGCCGAGTATTAATAATAAAATGGCTGACTTGCTTTCAAATGGATTATGATGAAGATTTTCCATAATTATTTATTAAAATTTACTAAATGAAAGGGGAAAAACTTGCTACTTACCGTTTTATATTTTATGTATTCCGGAAATTTCTCTGTTAATTTTTTTTCCTCGTAATTTGATTTTATTTCAAATAAAATGAGAATTAAAACTGAAATAATAAATTTTTCCAAATCTTTTTGCACAATTGAATATCCTAAAGTAAGTAAAAAAATACCAGAATAAATTGGGTGCCTCACATATTTAAAAATTCCTGTTGTAATAAGCGTTGCCGATTTTACAGGCGTAGGCAACATACTTAATTTTGAATTTAATTGAATTAAAGCTATAGTTATATATGCAATACCAATTACCATTAAAAATACACCTAAAATTCGCAATGCAGCCGGCTCAACTTTATGCATTAGTAAAGGTTCACGCAAAAACAAAACAAACAACAGCAGTTGTATTGCAACAAATATATAATCTGGCAGTTTGTTTTTCATTATAAATGCTATGCAACTTTACGATATTTTAGGCATATTTGAGCAACAATTTGAATATTGCACGAAACATTGAAAATATGAACTCTCGTTTAACTCTCTATTTAATTATCTCAATTTGTATCTTATCGGCTTGTTCGCCGCAAAAACAAATTCAACATTTGGGAGTTAACTATGTTCAAATAAAGGTTGAAAATCAGGACAATGTGGATACCTACGCCATCTTAACTGAAACAAATGAAAAGCAACCCTCAGCACAAGAACCCAATCAGAATGAGAGAAGTGTTAAATCCGCCAATGCACAATATCAAGTAGATTTAGAAAAATCGTCAAATGCAATGCATGAGGTATTGAACATAACAAATAGTGCTTCCTTACCTTTTACTGCCTACATTGCAACAGATACTTTACAACCTCAACCGGTGCAACCACCGCTCAAATTAGCATCAGAAAGTTTAGGTTTTGGCATAGCCGGTTTGATTTTGAGTTTTCTTGGGTTGATTCCATTATCCATCACCTTTGCAATTTTAGCAATTATAAAAGGCAATTCAGCCAAAAAAATATTTGCTGAAAATCCAGGTATGTATTCAAATGAAAGTAAGGCAGATTTGGGTTTTGTTTTTGGGATATTGGGACTTGTTATTTCAATTTTATATCTTATTCTAATAATAGCATTTATTTTTGCGTTTTTCGGTTTCGCGTTTCAAGGTATATTTGGACTTTAAGCAATTACATGCATTTCAATACTTAATTTGGGTTTAGTGTTAAAATCAAACAAATGAAAATCGCAGGTTATTGGGCTGAAACATCTGATTTTATTACTTACAACTATTTGTTGCTTCATCCACTGTTTATTCCAATTAAATGATAAATGCCTAAGCTTAAAAACCCTATCTTTGCGCCCGCAATTGATGGATTTACTATGAGTTTACATTCCGAAATAGAACGCAGAAGAACGTTTGCTATTATTAGCCACCCGGATGCCGGAAAAACTACGCTGACAGAAAAATTTCTGCTTTACGGTGGCGCAATTCAGGTTGCCGGAGCAGTTAAAAGCAATAAGATTAAAAAATCGGCAACCAGCGATTTTATGGATATAGAACGGCAAAGAGGAATTTCAGTTGCCACTTCCGTAATGACATTCGAATATGATGGCATTCAGGTTAATCTACTCGATACTCCCGGTCACAAAGACTTTGCTGAGGACACCTACAGAACTCTTACTGCTGTTGATAGCGTTATTTTGGTAATAGATTGCGTTAAAGGTGTTGAAGCACAAACAGAGAGGTTAATGGAGGTTTGCAGAATGCGAAGAACTCCGGTTATCATTTTTATTAACAAAATGGACCGCGATGGAAAAGACCCTTTCGATTTATTGGATGAGCTAGAAGAGAAATTAAATATTCACGTGCGCCCTTTGAGTTGGCCAATTAATATGGGTTCTCAGTTTAAAGGTGTGTATTCTTTATATCACAAAAAATTGAACGTTTTCCGGCCTGGTTCGCAGCGAATTGAGGATGATTTAATTACCATAAAAGATTTAAAAGATCCACTTTTAGATAAAATGGCAGGCGAACGCGATGCAAATCAATTGCGAGATGATGTTGAATTAATTGAAGGCGTTTATCACGATTTTGAAATTGAAAAATATTTAAGTGCTGATATTGCACCTGTATTTTTTGGTTCGGCGATAAATAATTTTGGCGTGCAGGAATTATTAGAAACATTTATTCAAATAGCACCAATTCCACAAGGAAGGGATTCCGATATACGTCATGTGGATGCAGATGAAAAAAAGTTTTCGGGATTTGTTTTTAAAATTCACGCAAATATAGATCCGCGACACAGGGATAGAATTGCATTTTTACGCGTTGTTAGTGGTGAGTTTGAACGCAATAGTTTTTATCACCATGTGCGATTAGACAAAAATGTGCGATTTAATAATCCATATTCATTTTTAGCATCAAGCAAAGATGTAATTGAGGAGGCATTTCCTGGTGATGTAATCGGATTATACGATACTGGAAATTTTAAAATTGGAGATACACTTACCGAAGGCGAAGAATTAAATTATAAAGGTATTCCAAGTTTTTCTCCTGAAATATTTAAAGAACTCATCAATCTGGACCCAATGAAAACAAAACAATTGGAGAAAGGAATTGAACAATTAACTGATGAAGGCGTGGCTCAATTATATACCCACACAAGTGGTCATAAAAAAGTAGTGGGCACTGTTGGAGAACTTCAATTTGATGTAATACAATATCGCCTCGAAAATGAGTATGGAGCAAAATGCCGCTTCGCTCCTATTTCAATGAACAAGGCTTGTTGGATGACGACAACAGATAAAAAACAATTGGAAGAATTTATTCGCCTCAAATCAGAATATATTTATTTCGATAAAGACCATAATCCCGTTTATATGGCGGAAACAAGTTGGGCTTTAAATGTTGCTCGCGAAAATAATCCTCATATTACTTTCCATACTACGAGCGAGTTTAAAACAGATGCCCTGAGTAACTAATAACTGTTATTGATTTATTGTATTTTTATGTATGCAAAAAAGCAAGTTATATATTCTGCTTTTACTGTTAAACTCGTTTACTATCCATGCCCAAAATACAATTAAAGTGTATTTAATTCCGGGACAGGGTTCTGATACACGCATTTATAAAAACATCAGTTTTAATGAGGATATTGATACGGTTCATATTAAATATCCTATGCCCTTGCAAGATGAAACCATGCATCAATATGCCGAAAGGATTGCAGAGCAAATTGATACAACCGAACAATTTTCAATCATTGGAGTTTCTTTAGGTGGGATGATAGCATGCGAATTAACTGATATACTGCATCCCCAAAAAATAATACTTATTTCCAGCGCCTCTTGCTCTGAAGAAATTCCACAGATGTATAAATTTTTTAAGAAATTTCCCATTTATAAGGATATTTCTCCTGCAGTTTTTAGATACTCAGGGTTTATTTTACAACCCTTATACGAACCGGATCGAAAATTAGAAAAAGAAACGTGTGTCAATATGTTACAGGATAAAGATGCACTGTTTTTGAAACGTGCAGTGCAATTAATTGTAAGTTGGGATAGAATTGAAAATGACAATTACAATAAAAACATTGTTCATATTCATGGTGATATAGATAATACTTTACCAATAGAAAATGTTAAAGCAGATTACATTATTTCCGGTGGCTCGCACATGATGACCTTAACGAAGGCTGAAGAAATATCCCTCATTATAAATAAGGAATTACACCAAAATTAAACTAATTTATTCCACATCCGGCTTACGTCGTAAGGTTTTGATATCGCCTTGCATTTTTTTCTCTTTAATACGTTTTTCTTTAATTGCTTTCGGCGTTTTAGTTTTAATGCGCTTTTTTTCTGGGATTAAAGCCTTTTCAATCAATGCATTTAATTTTTCAACAGCCTTATTTTTATTCCTTATTTGCGACCGATCTTCATCGCACACTACTCGCATATTTCCATCATCATTGATGCGATGCTGCAATTTTTTAGTGAGAATTTCTTTTTGATTATCATTTAATAAAAGTGAATTTTCAATAGAAAAATACAATTCCACTTTTGATGACACTTTATTTACATTTTGGCCGCCTTTGCCACCACTCCTCACTGCTTTAAAAATACATTCAGAAAATAAATCCATAAGTAAATCAGCTTCTCATTTTATCTAGCAGGTCGCTTAATTGAACAGCTTCCTCTTTATTTAAATTATTCAAATCGCTTTCAAAATTTTTAATATCAATATCTATTTGTTTCAATAATTTTATTCCTTTCTTCGACAATAACACATCAACTTGTCTTGCGTCTGATTTGCATTTTGTTCTTTCGACTAACTCCTTATCTACTAATTTATCGACTAATCTTGATGCATTGCTCATTTTATCAAGCATACGGTCAATGAGCAAATTTACGCTTGCAGGATTGGGATATTGCCCTCTTAAAATGCGTAAAATATTATATTGCTGAGGCGATAATTCATAAGTTCGAAAAAATTGGATTTGACGAATATTTAACCAACTTCCCGTAAACATTAAATTGACCATCAGCTTGTGATATTCATCGTCAAATTTACTCTGATGTATTTCTTGCTCTAGATTCATTTGCTTGTGTGTTTATTGTATGATGGATGTGAAATCAAATAAAAAACCGGCAATTATTCAGCCGGTTTAAGAATATCATGTTATGTTATTGCTTTATAAATTGTTTGGTTATTAATAATCCGTTATTTTCTATTAGAATAAAATAATTGCCATTAGCAAAATTCATAATATCATTTATAACAACTACCGAATGCGCATCATTAATTGCATATTGCTCGTTAAAAACTTTAACTCCTTTTGCATCAAAAATAGTAATATTTGTAAATCCTACTGACTTACCTAAACTCACCGAAATTTGATTATTCGCCAATGTTGGGAAAACGGAAATTCCATCTATTTCGCCTTCTTTATGACTTGGCGTAAAAAAATTAAGCATCACCGACCTTTCAGTCCATCCTCCCTCGCATTTTCCTTGCACGTAACCGATATAATGTGCTCCCGGAACGAGCCCACCAATAATTGCAACGGTATCTTGCGTTACCAAAGTATATTGATATCCAGGAACATCAACACGTTTTACAAAGAGCTTATATTTTTGATTTCCGTATAACCATTGCCAGCCGATTGTTGCAGAATTTGGTGTTACAAAATAAACTCCAGGATGTTGAGGCGCCTCGCATTGTTGTGGTTGTCCATAAAACGCATAAACAATTCCTTCTCTAATAATATCATTGGTATACTCATCTCCTGAAACTATAATATCATCATATCCATCGCCATTTAAATCACCTGCGTTACAGAGGTTTGTTCCTACAACTGCATTTGAATCAAGACCTTTAAATGTCCAAGTTGGAACCCGCTGCGGTCCTTTTGGGCCTCCAAGATATAATTCTGCTTTACCGGCATTTAATAAATCACCATTGTCGTAATATTTTGAACCAACTAGAAGGTCACCATAACCATCATGATTAATATCACCGCCTTCGTTTACATTAAATGCAAATCTTTCATCATACTGACTACCGTTTGCAATCCATCCAATTTCATCTGTAAGTCCTTCAGCACTGCCATAATATAAATTGAGTTTTCCTGCCTGGTAAACACCATTTGCATCAAAACGAGGCGAACCAACTACAACGTCATCAAAACCATCGCCATTCACATCGCCGGCAGTAGATTGATTAATTGCAAAAAATGAAGTATCCGTTGCGCCACCCACAGCCATAAATTCAAGATCTTCATCAACTCCATCTGCTTCACCTCTAAAAACACAAATCATGCCGTCGCCTATCAAAAATATATATCCACCAATTGATAAATCCATGTAACCGTCACCATTTATATCGCCTGCTTTATCAAGAGAAACACCAATATTATTATCTGTTTGCGACCCAATTTCAATAAAATTTGCAGTTTCAGCAGGTCCATCTGGAGTGCCCAAAAATACCCAAGCTTTACCTGCTTTATTTCCTAAATCGCCAAGGGTTTCGGTATCGTCCCAACCGTGAGCACCAACACAAATATCATCAAATCCATCGTTATTTATATCACCTACAATAGCCACAGCTTCGCCGAGTTTAGCTCCCTTTCGCATGCCACGCATAGTCCATGAAGGTGTAGTTTCAGGGCCATCAGGACCTCCCTTATAAAAATATACTTTGCCCTCGTTAAACCGGGTTAAAGTATATTGATGAGAACCAATTAAAACATCAGAAAAACCATCTCCATTAATGTCGCCACGCAAAGCAACACAACGGCCAAAGCCGGCGCTATCATGTTCGCCATATTGCACCCAATCAGGAGAATCGCCTAACCCATCGGGAGAACCATAATAAATAAATACAGCACCTTCACCTGCAAAATCATGAGAATATTCCGGTGCTCCAATAATAATATCAGAATATCCATCCCCATTCACATCACCACCACCATCTATCCAAAAACCGAAATCGGAATTTGCATTATTGCCTTCTACAAACCAATTAAAATCCTGATGCACAGGTGGAATAATAAGACCTGTAAATATTACAAACATTGTGAGGGATATGAGCGTTTTTGTATAGCTATATTTCATAAGTCGCCTTAAGCTGAATAAAGGTAACAAAAAAATGCTTCAATCTGATTATGATTTTAATCATTTTAGAGTAATAAACTGTCCATTTTCTGTTAGAAAGCACAATTAATAGATAAAATCCAATTTCTGCCTGCCTGAGGATAATAACCTAACAGTTGGTTTTGCGTTTGTTCGTAAATATATCTATAAACCCATGCATTGCTTTCATATTGGGTATTTAATACATTTTGAACAATTGCCGAAACCCGTAATTCATGAATTAATTTCGATTCTAAAGTATAACTCAGAATGATATCATTTAGAAAATAAGAATCAATACTGCGCACTGTATTTTTTGTGTTGTCGGCATATTGTTTTCCAACAAATTTTGAATTTAATGCTAAGGCGAAATTATTATCGGTATTTATCTTGCGATTTTCATTTTTGTAAAATATATATTCTAGTTCGTTATAGGCAATTACTGCAGGCGAAAAAGCAATGTCGGTATTAGCATATGTAAATGCAGTCTGACTACCATCGTCCCAATTATCTACATATTCTGTAAATAATGGAATTACATTTTTACTCAGCGAAAAATTCGCATTCCATTTTAACCTGTCATAAAATAATTTACTCCATGCAATTTCAACTCCACTGCGATAACTTGTTGGAACGTTGGTTCTGGTATATGCACCAACATCATTTAATTGGCCTGTTAAAACAAGTTGATTTTGGTAATACATATAATATACATTTGCCATAACCTGCCATCCTTTGTATCGAACCTTTTCACCGAGCTCAACATTATATAAAGTTTCGGGCGAAGGCCTACTTAAAGGAGAAGATTCCACATAATCGTCGCGGTTGGGTTCTTTAGATGATTTACCAAAATAAAGATAAGAATTTAACAAGGAATTTTGTACCCAGGTGACACCAAATTTGGGATTAAAAAATAATAAGTCTACTTGCTGTTGCAACTGGCTTCCAAATTGATCTACGCCTAAAAAATTATAATTTACTTGTCGTGTTTGCAAGTCAAGAAAAAATTTAAACTTATCATAATCAGCAAATAATTGTGCAAAAATATTACCGTCTAACTTTTCAGCATCATTGTCGTACCAAGTATATTCAATTCCAAAAGGTTGCGCATTTTCTGCCCAAATTACGTTGCCAAAATGTGCTCCGGATAAATAATAAAATGCTATTCCTCCATTTATTTTTAAATGAGAATTTAATTTACGGCTATATTGCGCATAAGCTCCCGTATAAATATTATCCAACCATTTTTGTGTTATTAAATTTGTAGATGAAATTGTATCTGTTCCAATCACAACATCATTAACTCCATAATCAGAATAATTTTGATCTTCTTCAAATTGCTCATAATAACCACTGCCTTTTGTATAATTTAGGGTTACATGAAATTCGGAATTATGTTTTAAATAAAAATTATTATGCCACTGATAATGTGTTTGTATATAATTATCTGTTTGATTTTTATAAGTATAGGGATTATAAGTTCTATTTGTATCAAGAATTTCAATTGGCACTCCACCCCACGCTTGATATGTATGTTCTTCCCCTGAAAAGATATTTAATATGCTTGACCATGATTTAGATTTATAAGCAGAAGTAATAAAAAATGAGCTCAAATCTGCATGCGAGCGGTCAATATAACCATCAGATGCTACCTTCGAAAGTCTGCCTTCAAAATACCAGTGTTCTTTAATTTTTCCTGTTCCGAAAGCAGCGCTTGTTTTAAATAAATTAAAAGAGCCAACAGAAAAATTTATTTTAGAAAAAGGTTGCTCATCTAATCTATTTGTAAAAATATTAATTGAAGCACCGAGCGAACTGATGCCATAAGTTGAAGTTCCCACACCTCGCTGTATCTGAATATCATCCACACTACTTGCAAAATCAGGCAAATCAACCCAATAAGTTTGCTGACTTTCACCATCATTATAAGGAACACCATTAATTGAAATATTTACACGCGTTGCATCTGAACCTCTAATACGAATACCTGTATAACCAACTCCATTTCCTGCGTCGGAAGTAACAACTGCAGAAGGTGTTGATTCTAATAAAAATGGCATGTCCTCACCAAAATTATTTTTATTTAATTGTTGTCCGCTAATATTTGTATAAGTTACTGCTGTGGTATTTTCTACTCTGTTAGCAGTAATTTCCACAGGTTGAAATAAATTATTTTTTGGTATCATAAATAATTGCACATCACAAAAGGATTTTGCTTCATTAATGCATTGAAAATTTTTCATTGAATCAACGTATGTATATGCGATATGTTTAAGAATAAATTCAGAAGAAAAACTTTTTATTTCCGCCTTAAATGTGCCATCTGCAGCACTCAATAAAATTGTATCAGGTTGCGATATAAAAATTGCAACACCGGAAATCGGTTTTTTAGTTGAATAATCGAGTATAACTCCTTTAATACTAATTTGAGAATTGGCCGAATAAAAAAGGCCTAAAAATAACAATGTAAATAAAAGATTGCGATGCATTACAAAGGCGTTATAGGTAAATCCTTGCAAATGGAGCCTCTGCTTAGAAGAAAATTGTTGGTCCTCGTTCCCTTTTCGGCATTACCCGTTCAGGTTCAATGGGTTTAATCTCAGTCGCAGTAAATTAAAACTGCAACACCCCATGAGATGGTGCAAAAATACGGTAAAAAATTTAAAACATATTACTTTCTTGCTGATTTAGATAAGTCAAAACTGTTTGAATGCGGTTTTCAATTGAACCACTTAATTCAATATATCTTTTGCGATATTGCGTCAAGTGCTCTTTATAGATATCATACAATTCTTCTCTTCTGTGTGCATCTTCGCGCAAAACATCAGGTTGCCAAGGGAAATCGGGTTTGCATAAAAAATACATTTCAGGTGTTCTGTCGCTAAAGGCATGCGTTAACCAAATGTCGCATTGTTGAAATTTATCTTCACACCAAATTTTAATTGTAAGTAAATCGGTGTCACAAATCAAGATAGGAGGCTGTAAGGATTTAATTTTTTCTTCTTCGCTCATCTGCAGCATGGCAATGCTCATTAAATCTTCGTAAGCGTATGTTTCTACTTTATTTGACAGATATGGCCTTGCTACTTCGTGCACAAAGGGCATACCTAAGGTTTTTGCCAATTGTTCAGTTAAGGTAGATTTGCCAGTAGATTCAGGTCCTGTAAATACAATTTTTCGCATCATTGTGCTGATAATTTAATTTGTAACTTCTTGTACCAGCTAAAAAAACCGGCAATCGCTAATAATGTAAATATAATATATTGGACTGAACTCAAACATAACCCCTTGCTTAAAAATAAAGGAATACAAATTGCGTCTCCCATTATCCAAAAAATCCAATTTTCAATTTTCTTTTTTGCCATTAGCAACATCGCAATAAAAAATATTGCAGCTGTTATTCCATCCCAATAAGGCACTCTAGAATCGGTAACTACATCCAAACTATACCCAATTATTCCACCCAACAGAAATGCTGCAAATAGATAGAGGAAATTTTGTGCAATTGAGTTGTATGAAATTTCTGCTTCTTCCGATTTATTTTTTTCATTTTCCGGATGTAATAAACCTGCGTCTATTTCATTCCCGTTTCCCAATAATTTTTCGCGTTGAATTCTGCCTCCATGCTTCCAATAATACCATCCATATACACTTACAACAAAATAATAAAAATTAATTCCCGCATCCGCATATAATTTCACTTCTAAACAAATATATACATAAAGCAAAACGCTAATTATACCTACGGGATAAACCAAAATATTTTCCTTTTTAGCATACCAAACAGAAGCAATTCCGGTAATTACTGCAATCAGTTCCGGTATGGTCATTAAAATAATAGAATCATGTAAACAATCCTGAATTACCATTTTGTATAAAAAAACAAAGCTGCAACAAATGGTGCAGCTTTGGTAAAATAATATTGTATTAAAAATTAATTTCCTCCAAATACACTTTCTAATAAATCAGAAACACGATGTTCAACATCATTTCTAATTTTAAATTCCTCCTGTCCTACTAAAATAAACAACCCATCTAAACCTTTATTTGTTGTATAATCGGCTAAGTCTGTATTTACGTCATCGGTAAAAGGAATAGAATTATATAAATCAATTACATCACCCCAAATTTGCTGCGCCCCAACGCTTTCGAGTGAGGTTTGGATGTCAGGCTTAAAAGCAGTATATAAATCAGTAAAAGTATTTACGCGCAAATAATTTGTTGCAGCAGTATCAGCCCCATTTAAAATTGAAACAGCATCACCGAAGGTAATACCCGTAATTGCATCTTGAAAAATAGGTTTAGCTTTTATAGAGGCGTCTTCTGCCGCACGATTCAATTTAAGAACTAAATCGTCAATTAATAAATCGCCACCCGGAATTGCACCAACAACAGTTTGAACTATACCTGCTTCTTGTGGAAATAGGATAGAAATGTCGGGATTCAGAAAATAACCATCTACTACTGATGTTTTAGTAACAGCGGTATCAGTTCCAACATTCAGCGCTTCTTTTAAAGCCGCGGCAATATCATCATCACCTAAGATAGTACCTAAGTTTAAATTATCACAAGAAATAAAAACAGTAGATACCGCAAATGGTAGCAAAAATAAATAGTGTAGTTTTTTCATAACACAAATTTAATCACTATTACAAAATATCATGCCATTTATCCAAACAACTTTACTTTTTACCAGTAATACTTAAATGAGTTTTATATACGTTTTAGTGGAAACAAGAAAAATATGTCCTTATTATAGAAAGTTTTAGGGAATAATTTTGTTGCAAGAATTGAAATATGAAAAGAAGATTATTAGTAATCTTACTTTTAGCGACTGGGACTGTAATCGTTTTAAGTGAGTCTTGTAAGCACACACCTCTTGATTTTATTGATATAATTGACAACAATCCGGATACAACCACAACGATAATTGACACTTTGCAATTTTCGAACTGTGATCCAGATACTGTGTATTTTGAGAATGACGTATTTCCAATATTGATTTCTAATTGTGCAATTAGCGGTTGCCACGATAATATTACGCATAAGGAAGGGATAAACTTAAGTTCGTATGCGAAAATTATTTCAAGCCATGTAATTGACATTAGTGATCCTTGGGATAGTGATTTAATTAAAAAAGCGCTTGATAACAACCCCGATGATGTAATGCCTCCTCCTCCTATGGATCCTTTAACTGCTGCAGAAATTCAACTTCTCGTTACCTGGCAGGAACAAGGTGCCTTAAATAATGCATGCACAGATTGTGATACCACAACTGTAACTTTTGCAAATACGATTAAGCCGATTTTGGACGCTTATTGTACCGGTTGTCACGATAATAGCACACCTGCTGCTAATATTGACCTTACATTGTATTTAGGTACCGGCAGCCATGATGGTATTTTTGACGTTGCTTCAAATGGGAGACTATACGGTGCTGTAAATCAAGATGTCGGATTTGTTGCAATGCCTCCCGGAGCAACTAGATTACCCGAATGCCTTATTGATCAAATTAGAATTTGGATTGAGGACGGTTACCCGGATAATTGATTAAAATCATCTTTAATTTATGCATAATTTGAAATTTATACTTGATCCTTTGTGTTTTAATGGTAGAAAGTTTTAATAAAAAAACTTTAAATTTTATGTATTTAAATAACCTAACTATGAAAAGGCTAATAGTATTTCCGGCAATTATGATAGCCATGACCTTTTTTCAAATGTCGTGTGCGCACCCCACTTTAATTGATTTAGGCGGTCAAACAGTTACTGAAAATTGTGATCCTGATACCGTTTATTTTGCAAATGAAATTTTACCTATGCTCATAAATAATTGTGCAAAAAGTGGATGTCACAATAGCAGTGGTGACGAAGATGCGAAAGATTTGAGCAGTTATGTTGCTGTTATGAATAGTGGTTATGTAAAAGCATTTAAATCAAATGATAGCAAGATTATTGAATCAGTTACCTCAGGTGGTGGTGAAGGAAAAATGCCTCCGGCTCCAAATGAACCTTTATCTTCGGCGCAGGTTTCTAGTTTGGAAACTTGGATTAATCAAGGCGCAAGAAATAATGAATGTAGTGGCGGATGTGATACAACTAATGTTACCTATTCAGGAACTATTGCACCACTAATGAATAATTATTGCACAGGTTGCCACGGTAACGCAGCTAATACAACCGGCATTAACCTAACAAATTACTTGGATTCAGGCAGCGACCTTGGGGTTAAATCGGTAGCAGAAAATGGCAAATTGTGGGGCTCAGTAAATCAAGATGCAGGTTTTAGCGCCATGCCTTTAGGTGGAAATAGATTGCAAGATTGCAAAATAGATGAATTACGTATATGGTTGGATAATGGTTATCCAAACAATTAATAAACGAAACGATGAAAAAGATTATAAAATATAAATTTATTATTCCAGCAGTACTGCTAATTATTGGAAGCTTTATCTCCTCTTGTTATTATGATAATACTGAACAATTATATGGCAATATCTCTTGCGATACCGTTGGTATGTCATATACAGCAGATATACTTCCGATTTTAGAGGCCTCGTGTTTAACTTGTCACAATAATACAAGCGCAGCTGCATTAGGCGGTGGAAATAACCTTGAAGGTTTTACCAATCTCAGCGACTTTATTACTCCAGGCAATGCAGAAAATAGCACATTATATACTTCAATCGCTTGGATTTCCGGCACTTCTTTTATGCCTAAAGGCGGCGCTCAGTTAAGTGCTTGTTCTATTGCAAAAGTACAAAGTTGGATAGTAAATGGTGCTCAAGAGAATTAAATTTTGTGGTTTTAGGAAAATCATTTCTTGTCGATTTCCGAAAAACTTATAATACTTAGTGCAATAGCTTTTCTGCAAGTTTTGCTGCATTCTAATTCCTATCTTTGCATCCTAAAAGATAATTTTAACATAAATTTTTATTTCTATTTTGTTATTACCTTCCCAAATTACTGTAGTTAAAAAAAATACTTTTACAGGTCATAGCGCAGGTGTTTTTTCTTTGGGGGATGGAGAGACTGCAAATTCGTTTATTTCGGGCGCAGGCGATGGTATTGCTGCATTATGGGATATTGACGGAAAAGATTCTGCAAAGGGTTTGGCGCAAATTACAAGCAGCATTTTTGCCTTGTATTTAAATGCTAAGAATAATCATTTGTATGCTGGCACTTTGGATGGCGGCATACACATTACAGACTTAATTCAAAAAGCAGAAGTACATAAATTCAGTCCCGATGGCAATATCATTTATGCAATAACACCAATACAAAATCATCAAATTGCCATAGGCTCAGGAAGCGGCAAAGTTTATATTTGGGATGCGAACAAAAATATTTTGGTGCATTCAATTCAGGTTTCAAAAAACAGCATTCGAAGTATAATATATTCTGCGTTAAGCAATGAAATTGTAATGAGTTGTTCTGATTTTAATTTGTATGTATATGATGCATCAACATTCTCACTTAAATACACTTTAATCGGACATACCAATTCTGTTTTCTGCTGCGCTTTTGGAAAAGGTGAAAGATTTTTGGTTTCAGGTTCAAGAGATGCTCAATTAATAGTTTGGGATGCCGAAAATCAATATCAAAAAGCAAAATCTATCCCCGCCCACATGTTTACAGTAAACGACATCAAATTTAGTCCCGACGGGCGTTTGTTTGCAACAGCCGGGCGCGACAAACACATTAAAATTTGGGATGCTGCAACACATAATCTGTTGAAAGTGATTGATAAGGAGAAATACGAGGGACATATCAACTCCGTGAATAAGTTATTTTGGAGCAACTGGAATAACTCTTTAATTTCGTGCGGCGATGACAGGTCAATAATGGTTTGGGGGATAGAAATTACCGAAACAGGCCAAAATTAGAATTTAAACTGCCGTTACCATTACTTTTTACAACTTACAAGCATAAAAAACATGATACTTACCGACAAAGAAATTGAAAAGGAAATTGCAAAAGGCAATATATTAATTGAACCTTATCGCCCGGATTGTTTAGGCACAAATTCTTACGATGTGCATTTAGGTCGCTATTTGGCTGTTTATAAAAATCACATTCTAGATGCTAAAGCACACAACCAAATTGAGGAAATCATAATTCCTGATGATGGTTTTGTCATTCATCCCGGTATTTTGTATTTAGGCGTTACCGAAGAATATACAGAAACGCACGCGCAGGTTCCATTTTTAGAAGGAAAATCCAGTGTTGGAAGATTAGGAATTGATATTCACGCAACGGCAGGAAAAGGTGATGTTGGATTTTGTAATACTTGGACTTTAGAAATCAGTTGCTCACAACCTGTTAGAATTTATGCAGGTATGCCAATTGGTCAATTAATCTATTTTGAAGTAAAGGGGGAAATAGAAAATTACTATAATAAAAAGGCAAACGCTAAATACGTAAATCGCACCATCAGACCGGTAGAAAGTATGATGTTTATGAATAAGTTTTAATTGTGTGATTGAGATTTTTTTGTTTGATTTTAAGCAGCAGTAGCATCCTTCCAATTTAATTGATTTTATTTGAAAAACAGACAGAGCTGCGGTGTTTCCAATTGTTTATAATAACGAAGCGCGTCCCCAATGTCCCCTTTTCCCCTAAACAATAAAACTCAAACCTACAATGCCAATTATTATTTCCAAAACTTCATTCAATCATCCCTCAATATGAATAGAAAACGTAAGCGTTCTAGAAAATACTTTATCTAAAATATTACTCTCCTGCAAATTAGGATCGACAATGTGCAAATTATAAATACCATTCGAAATTTTTACTTCAGGGCTAAATATAAAATAAGGAAAATAGAACTCCATTCCTAAACCATAATCAATAGCAATATCTGCCGCTCTAATTTTTACAAGATCTTGCGCATTGCGCGCAGTAGCATTTGAACCGAGGTCGTAAAGATATTGCGCACCACCAATTACATAAACCTTCATGTCTTTATAGGCGGCGCTTTTAAACTTTACATCAAAAGGAAAATTGAGATAAATAGATTCGATGGTTTGTTGCGATTCTGATGCGTCTTTGTAAGTATAATTGAGATTTTTTTCTGCAAATGAAATACCGGGAATAAACCGCAAATCAAAATATTTGCCGATACGCAAATTGGCAATAATACCCACATTAAATCCGGGACCGTTTGTAGATTCTGCAACTAAAATTGAATCGTGATTGATAAATTGATCGCTGAAAGAAATTTTATAATCGGAAGTGTTATACGCTAAAGAAATGCCAAAGTGATAAGGCTTAATAGAAAATCTGTTTTCGTATTCGGTCACATTAAATTGTGCCTTTACAAATAACGGTAAAACAATAAATAATAATACAATTATTTTTCTGCTATATAGAGCGAACATATTCCGAACGTTAATCTTTTACAAGTACAATGTTTAAATCCCGCGTGTGTTAAAAATTGCATAAATGCATCTCCTTCCGGAAATCGGG
>JBBRGZ010000039.1:0-17994 GCA_038223395.1 Chitinophagales bacterium | reverse complement strand
AGCCTTCACCGGGCCAATACATTAAGGCACCATTGTACATTTGCATACTTTGAAGCAATCTTATGCCATCTTGAACGTTGCGTGCCGGATCTAGATTTGTATTTTCTTTTCCATAAATATCCTTAATTAAATCGGCATAATAAATTTGTGGAAATACTGATGATGTTATTTGTTCAACACATCCATGCGGATAATTAATGAGATAATCCAAATCATCTGCAAACTGAATAATAGGTGAGTTGCTTATAATTAATTTCGCCTTGGCACTTTGTATTTCTAAATTGTTTTTAATGTCAATTTCAGAAATATTTCCGGCATTAACCATACCCGAACCAGAATATTTTTGCAATGATGCCGTGGGTCGTACGGGAATTTCTATTTCTTCGGTAAAGGTTTCATTCATTGCCTTTACTGTAACTGTTACTTTTGCATTTCCTGTAATATTTGTAGCCATTAAGGTAAATTCTTCTCGTGATTCTTTGTTGCCTTTCGCACTAAAATCTTGTTGTGCATTTCCAACAATTTTAAGAGGTCCTTCAACAGCAATTTGGACCTTTCCATTTGCATTATTAGCTGTTGTATTTGCCAAAGTAACAGGAACAGTTATTTGATCGCCGGGACTTAAAAATCTTGGCAACGACGTAGTAACCACAATTGGGTCAGCAACCTTTATATGTGTTTCACTGCTTCCGAATTGGTCGTTTTTATATGCTACAACCATTACACGTAGGTCGCCGGAAAATTGAGGGATATCAATTTCATATTTCGCTTTTCCTGAGCCGTCAGCTTTTAATATTCCGCTCCAATAAGATACAAGTTTAACCCGATTTGCCGTCATCGGATTTATGCGTTGTGCAAGGTCATAACCATCGCCTCCCGACAATAGACTTTTTAAATATATTTCGGGATATAAATATGCGTAGAGGTCATAACTTAATACACTCAAAGCATGGGCTTGATAAAACCAATTGTATGGGTCAGGAGTTTTAAAGTTTTTAATTTGTAAAATTCCTTCATCAACAACCGCTACAGTAAATTCTGCATTCGGAGCTGTTTGAATATTAATCGTTTGTTTTTTATTTGAACGTGAATTTGCGGCGTGCGTTACTTGTACTTTTAATTCTTTAGAAGGATTATCAACTTTTAAGTTAACCATTCCATGTGCTACTGTTAGCGGCAAATCGCTATTATCTGCTGCACGAAATAATGTTGCAGTAATAAATACGTTCGGTACATGCGCGTTATCTACTTTTAATTTAAGCGATGCCGATTTTTTATCTGTGTCTAAATAATAATAATCAAATACTTTATTCCTTTCAACCGTAACTAAAAGTTTTCCGTTGAATGGTGCAGTAAAAATGATATTTGCTTCGTCGCCTACTTCATAATTTTCTTTATCGGGAACAATATTAATATTCCCCTCATTATTTACCTCGAAAGAATTACTTTGTGTACTTCCCCAACCGTAGGCATAAAAATAGCGGCTTACATATGTATCAGCATCACCTAATTTTACACGTATTTCGTATTGCCCACTAATTTCCGGCGTATAATAGACTGTAGTTTTATCGCCACTAATAGTTGTGGTATAAGACTTTTGCAAACGTTCGATTTTATTTGAGCGATAGGTGTAATACGTTCCACTGCGTTCAATTACAGTTTCATATTCGTGTTTGATTATTTCTATTCGTGCTTCTTTTCCATTTACTAAATTGTCATCTTTATCTAAGGCAATAATCGGGATTTTAATTGGGCTGTGAGTTTTTAAATAATAATCAAATTCGCCAATACCTAAGAGTGTATTTTGAGTAATTACTTTAAAATTTTGAACATTATAAACAGGTCTTCCCGATTCATCAAAAACAGTTGCCATCAAATTTCCGGTTAAAATGCCTAAATTTTTATATTCCGGAGGAATGGTAAAGGTTGCTGTACCCTTTCCGTTTTCGTCTGTTGTTCCTTCCGTAGTTTTGGTTGGCAAATAATTATCACCTCCACTCACACTAAAATTGTAATCAGGATATTTTTTAGAAATGTAATTTAATTTATTGAGATTCATTTCTGCTTCCCAGTTGCGGTTTCCTGCCGGAGTTCCATATAAATTATTTGCTGTAATGGAGTTTTTAACATCATCTCCGGGATAATATTCTTTCTTTTGCAATTCAGCTTCCACTCGAATTCTATCGGGCATAAATTCTTCAATGCTGACATATTCTGTGGTCAATAAAATATCGTTTGACGAATATAATTCGATGGCATAGGTTCCGGTTACAGCAGTTTTAGGAATGTCAATAGAAGTCTCAAATCCACCTTGGTCGTCGAGGGTTTTTTTAAGGGATTTAAACTCTTTTCCTGAAGGAGACACAACACGAATTTTTAGTGGAATACGAGGAGTAATATCCCAAGAATAGGTGCGAATAATTCCTCCGATATGCATTGTTTCGCCGGGGCGATACATATCGCGTTGTAGATATAAAAAGGCATCCATGTCGCTTTCATTGAGGCGCTTACCGCCAATTTCAAAACGCGATGTAGATACAGCAGTTTGGCTGAAGGGCAAAAAATTATAATCACTGCCATTTTCCGCTGTTATAAGATTGATGTCAAAATCCGGAAGATTTTTTTTGATACCCGTAAATTTTGCAACGCCATTTTTGTCTGTTGTGGCAGTATATAATTTTTGATTATTTGAACTGATGAATGACACTTTAATACCATTTAATGGAGTTGCACTTTGAATGGAATTTGCAAATACATATAATTCATCTTCTGTAGCTTTTGAAATTAACCCAATATCCGATAGTGATACAATTTGAGCTGCAGTAAGCCATTGTTTGTCTTTTGATGAAACACGCACTAGATAAAATCCATCAAAACGCTCAAGATTATCAAGAAAATCGATATGCAAAACACGTGCAGAATTGTATTTTTCTAAGTTTGCAGTTTCGTATTCTTTTTCAAAAACCACATTGCCATACAATTCAATATTTACATCTTCATAATCAAAATAATCCCAATAATTTTCATCTTCATTATATTCATCATAATAGCGATATTGAAAACCATCTCGCATAAATCCAAGTATATTATTTTCATACACTTTTAAAACTTCAACTTTTACTTTAGGTACATTTACAATTTGAACACCTAAATTTTTGTTCCCTTTTCTCCCTAAATACATGCCTTTGGTATTTGTAAAGGCTATTTTTGGTTCAAGTTCACCAAAGGTTATTGATTGCGAGTAATCATCTAACATTTTTCCACCTGCTACACCATAAATATCTTTGGAAAAGACGATGATATATGTCTGAGCAGCATTAAAATTGTCGCTTTTAATAAGCAAACCATTCATTGTTTTTTCAATTGTAATAGGAATACTTGGGTTTACACTTACCAATGCTGAAAGATTTGAGTTGCCGATTTGTTGATTTGCAATTACCTTAATAGAACCGGTAATTCCGTTGTGTTCTGTAACTAAATCTTTAATTTCGAGATTTTCAACTTGTGGAACATCAAGCTTGAAAGTAATTTCCTTATCTGTTTTATAATTACTACCCGGTGCGCCTAATCCTTTATTAATTATAATTTCAAGTTCCTTATTATTTTTTTCTGCATCTAGTTCATGAATTACAATAGAGATAGATTTTGAATTTTGAGCAGTTAATACTTGTGTAGTTTTATTTGTATTATTTTGTTTGATAGTAATAAAATTTTTAAGCTCTTCTGCTTTTACGGTGGCATTAAATTCTAAATCAGCATGCAAAACAACTTCCCCTGATGTTTCCTCTTTAATCCAATAGGCATTCACCATTTTCAAATCAAGGAGCGGAGTATGGAATGAGACTGCTTCGTTTTTTATTGGTGTTTTGAGGTCGGTATAATGATGTATATTATCGGAAGGAGTTGCAGTATACATTTCACTTTCTGTAAATGCATTTGAAGGTGAAAATAAAATTTTATTACTGGAAATTATTTTAAATTTTCCTGAAACATGCGGTTGAATTATCAATAGCTCATCGTCTACCCATTTTCCGAATAAACTATCGTTAAAAACGTGGGTATTGAGTGTAAATTCAAGATTTTGAATGACAGAAATTTCATCATTAAAATTTTTATCGTCTATGGCAATCCAATTTTTATCAGAAGTACATGAGAAAAGTGTAGACAATAAAACAAGGGTAATCAGGGCATTTGAGCGCATGGAAGTAGGGTGGTTTTGTGTGAAAAGCATGAATAGGTTGTATTAGAACGCAAAATTGAATTGTATTTATTATTGTAATGATAATAATTATTTTTCATACATATATTGAAAATATTAAGGTGTAAATCAGCCGGAGTGCTGCTTAAACAGATTTTTGTCGCTTTGTTGAAAAAATAGTTGCAGTTTTATTTGGAAAAATCGAAAATGTTGGCTAAAATCGTAGCGTCTTACCCAAATAGATTGTTTAACTAAAATACTAAAACTATGGTGATTACATTCGAAGAATTGCGGCACATTAAGGACACACTACCACACGGCAGTATGGAGCGCATTGCTCAGGAACTGCACCTTGAGGTAGATTCTGTAAGAAATTACTTTGGAGCTGAACATTTTGAAGCTCCAGGCAAAATTGCAGATGTCCATTTCGAGAAAGGAGCAACTGGAGGTGTTGTAAGATTAGAAGACACGCAAATATTGGAGTGTGCAATGCGCATTCTGGATGAAGCCAAACACGAACAGGCAATAAACTAATTCTTTTCATACTTGAATAACAAGCCCTGTTACGTGTAAACACTGACAGGGCTTTGTTTTTGTGCACTTTTGGAGGTTATTCACTTATAGTTGCAAATTACTTGCATTGTGGAGTCTTCGAATGTAAACTTTCATTGTATCAAACCTATACTATTAATGGCGTTCTCAACACTCACTGTATAGCATTTTTTATGTTAGTCCTTCGCCAAACATACCTCAATGTACTTCATTTTTCCTTGCCGAGATTACTGAAATGAAAGTTCACTCAATTTTAATTAAAAGGTGAATTGCAATTTATTTAATCGCATCATGCCACATTGCATTAACATTGTGCAAAAAAAGAATTATTTCTGATTTTATTTACTATGAATATTATTAAAAAATATTCATTAAATAGTTCAAAAATAATGTCTCCTTTTATTTATTACCAATTTTCGGTTTAGTGAAAATGATGGTTACTTATTATCCTTAAAATAATTTAAAACAAATTCTTTTTGTTCGTGTTCATGGAGCTTATCGGAAGGGTGTGATTCCATTTTGATATTAGAAAATAAATGGTCTTTGCTCAGTATATTTATTAATTCATTTTTGGCTTGTGTTGGACCGAATAGTAATACTTCGTCATATTTAACAATAATATCAGCAAGCTTTTTATAAAATTTAGTTTGCAGATGATTTTCTTTATTATGCAAATGACTTTCGCCATGGGTAACAATTTCTTGTTTTACCTCTGTTGTTAATTCAGATTCAACAGCTGAAGTGAGCGTTGAAGTATCAGCATGCACGTCCATAATATTTGCATGGGCATGATCCATGTAAATTCCTAATTGTTTTGGGTTTTCCATATATAAATTGATTATTAAATGCGTTAAATTAACCTTGATCTTCTTCTAAATCGTTGTGATTATCGCCTCCTAAACTATAATAATTATTTTCTTCGTCTTCACTTCCAATATCCTCCATATCATCATCTAATTCTGAACCGGGAATATCTAAATCGCTGCTATCTTCATCTTCAAATAAAGGATCGTCTTCAAAATCTTTATTTTTAGGGTTTTTATATGGTTTTTTGGAAGTAATATCCTCTGGATCGATATCTTGTTCCTCCTTAAATTCTGAATAAATATCATCTTCAGGTGGATATAATGGATATCCTTCATCATTTTTTTTAGTCGTATTTTTTGAATTATCAGTTGATTTTTTCATAATAATAAAAATTTAAGTATATGCTTTTATAATCCAACTTTTGTACCCAATAAACAAAATGTATTGATAAATAATAATATGCTCATATTTGAGCATTTAGAGGGTAAAGGATACCTAATTTATTAAAATTTGGAGATAAAATTGGTAAGGGTAGACTGCACTTTTGATCAGTTGGGTAATATATGCAACAGTATGCGTAAAGAGTTTCCCGAGAAAAGAAAATGCCTTAATCTGCTAAATTTATTTATTTGAGATCAAAACTTTGCAATTAAATATTTACTAAATTTTCTAATTAATAAAGTCGAGCAACTTCCTTTAACTTAAATTTTACCATATTTGTAATTAACGCAACAGGCAAAGGTTCTGTTAGAGGAAATTGCACGGCACCTTTTGAATTTTTATATTTTTGAATTTCGTTTTTAAATGCTTTAATTCCGCTCCCTGTAGGATAAAAGCCAATATGATTTTTGTAAGCTGCAAAATATACAAGCACCTTTTCTGTTTTAAACGCAGGCATATTATAACTAATTGTTTCTTTGGCTACAGGTGCAGCCTTATGAATGATGATGCGCATTTGTTCCAGTAAAGTTTGGGTAACATCAGGAAAAGTAGCGATATATTCATCTATCGTATTAAAAGATTTTGCTATCATTAATAATAATTTTTAAATAAATAATACTTGTTAATCTAAAATTTTACACTTGTAATTATTCTCATTTAATATTTCAATTACTTTATGTATTAAAATGTTATCACCTGCAATTCTTAAAATTTTGTCGCAATCGGAAAGGTCATACGTTATTCTACAAGATGGCATCATTAGATTTAAGATTGATATTATTCTTTCGGCTTCGGTTTCATCTAGTACATTTGTTGAAAATACTTCTATCATTCCCTTAATATTTGATTTAAGTGGCGCTATAATTAATTAAAATGACACCACTTTTAAAATTCTTAGATGACTCAAATTTTAGCTTAAGATTATTTTTTATTCCATTAAATATTGGTGTTCCCGATTCTATAGCAATCGGATCTATCATTATTTGATATGCATCAATTAACCCGGCTTCTGCTAATTGAGTAATAATGCTTCCACTGCCTAATATTGTCATATTGGATTTAGCTTCTTTTTTAAGTTTTTTAACATCCTCAATCAAATTATTACATACACGTGTATTTTTCCAATCTGCAGAAAGTAATGTTTTAGAAAAAACAATTTTTTCTTTATTGTTCATTCCTTCCGCAACTTGCGTTGACGCTTTGTTACCCATTTCGGTTGGCCAAAACGAAGCCATCATTTGATACGTAATTCTGCCAAATAATAACATATTGTCAGATTTTAACGAGTCAATCGAATATTGATTTTCTTCTTCGCCATGTGTATGCCAGCTCATATCATTATTCAGATCTTTATAAAACCCATTAATGGTAATAAAATTAAATGCAGTTAGTTTAGTCATTTTGCAGAATTTTTATCAAAGTTAAGAATCCAATGATTTCCATATTTATCAGTTAAGTCGCCAAATAATGCACCCCAAAATGAATTTTCTACCGGATGATCTGCAACGCCGCCTTCAGAAAGATTATGATATAATTTTATTATTTCTTCCTCACTTGAACAAGTAAGAGAAAGAGAAACATTATTCCCTTTAATTAGGCCGCCATCAGCAACCATATCAGATGCCAAAAGAATAAAATCTTTTTGAATGAGTGTAGAATGTAATATACAGTCTTTCATTTTATCGGGCATTTGTTTTGCCATTGGAGATTCTCCAATAGTTTGCAAAGAAAGTTCGCCTCCTAAACAGGATTGATAAAATAACATTGCTTCTTTGCATTTGCCATTGAATGTGAGATAGGAATTTATAATTAGCATATTTTAATTTGAAATTAATCAGGAATTTAATTCAACATATTTTTTAAAATTGTTAAGTATTGCTTGCCATCCGGTTTTCTGCAATTCAATTGAGTTTTCATGCTCTGCATCAAAGGTTTCTGTGATACGAACAGTGTCGCCTTCATCTGTAAAAATGATATTAGCCTGCCTTCCGTCTCCTAAAGTGTAACTGATTTTTTCATTTGGAACTACTTCGTCATATATTCCGACAAAATCAAAACCAAAACTTCCATCCTGTGCTTCCATACGGTAATTAAAACAACCGCCGGAAATTAAATTATTTGTGGCTTGAGGTGTATGCCAATCATCGGAGGCATTATACCAATGTTTCACATGTTCCGGTTGATTCCACAATGTCCATATTTTTTCTATAGTGGCATTGATAACTGTTTCAACGGTAATTTTTTTATATTCCATATTTTTTAGATTGATTTGTAAATATACTTTTAATAAAAGCGTTAAATTGAATTGCTGTATGCAAAGTTGGAGATTAATTAGATAAATTTCCTTGTGTTTAAATGACAATAAAAGGGTGTTTTACGACAAATATTTTTGCTATCTTTGAAACATGAAAAATGTAACCATTCTCGTTCCCGAATCGTCGGTATTGCAGGCTATAGCGGATCCACAATATTTGTTTTCAGCTGTAAATCAATTTATGGTAATTTCTGGAAAATCGCCTCTGTTTAATGTGCAGCTCGTTGGAGAAAAAAATGAAGTAAAATTGAATGATGGTCTATATTCGGTGCACACTGATCAACAAATTAAAAATGTAACAGAAACGGATATTATATTTATACCTGCCTTGTTTGGCGATATGAAATCTGCGATTGCAAAAAACAAAGCACTTATACCTTGGATTAAAAAACAATATCAAGCCGGGGCTGAAGTTGCTTCACTTTGTGTTGGCGCATTTTTACTTGCATCAACCGGTTTATTAGATGGCAAAAAGTGTTCGACGCATTGGGGATTTCAAAATGAGTTTAGAGAAATGTTCCCCTTGGTTGAAGTTGTAGAAGGAAGTATTATCACAGAAGAGACCAGAATTTATACCAGCGGTGGCGCAAATTCTTATTGGAATTTGCTGTTACATCTTGTTGAAAAATATACCGATAGGGAAACTGCAATTTTGGCTTCAAAATATTTTGCAATTGATATTGATAGGGAAAGTCAAACTACCTTTGCATTATTTAAAGGTCAGAAAAATCATGGTGATTTGGCAATAAAAAAGGCACAGGAATTTATTGAATTGCATTTTGGTGAAAAGATTACGGTTGACGATTTAGCAAATATGTTAGCGGTTGGTAGACGCAGTTTTGAAAGAAGATTTAAATTAGCAACTAATAATACAGTGCTTGAGTATATACATCGAATAAAAATGGAAGCTGCAAAACGCAGCTTCGAAACAAGTAGAAAAAATATTAGCGAAGTGATGTTTGATGTTGGTTATACCGATACAAAAGCTTTTAGAACTATTTTCAAAAAAATAACAGGACTCACACCTGTTGAATACAGAAATAAATACAATAAGCAGAAGGTATTAAATTAAAAAAAAGAATACAGAAATTCCGTATTCTTTTTTTATAAAGTTGTATTTATTTTATTCTGCAGTGCAATTAAACATCCATTGCACACCAAATTTATCGGTGCAACTTCCGTAGTAAGCGCCCCAAAACATTTGTTCTAAATTCATAGTTACTTTGCCGCCTTCTGCTAAAGCATCGAATAATCTTTTTGTTTCTGCTTTGCTATCCGGTTCAAGATTAATATGTATGTTATTTCCCATATTTATTTTAAAACCCATTGTTTCCGGTGCGTCTGTTCCCATAATAGAATGGCCACCTACAATTTGAAGTTCTATGTGCATTATTAAATTCTTGTCAGCTTCAGCCATTGGCGGCATTTCGTCGGAAGGAGGTATATCGCTAAAACGGGAAATGCCATTTCCGCCAAATTCTCCACCAAAAATGGATTTATAAAAATTAAATGCTTCTTCAGTGTTTCTTTCGAAGTTGAGATAAGTTGTTGTTCTTGCCATAATTGTTAATTTATATGTGTTAAAGATAATTTTTTGTGATAATAAAAATAAGCTAAAAAGCCAACAATTAAAATTGGAAACATAGGTAAAAACCCAGTCGGACTGTGATTAATGCTATATAGTGAAAATGTGGCTCCAATAAGGTCAAACATTAATCCGGCATAGGCCCATTCTTTAATACGTGGATAACCGGGAATAAGAATTGCAATTACACCTAATACTTTAGCTACTCCTAAAAACGGAATAATATATTCCGGGTAACCTAAATCGTCGTGAAGCATTTTAACCGCATCTGACACTGAAAATACATCAGGTATTGCAGAAAAAAGCATAAACCCTCCAAAGAGGATGGTTAGAATCCAGTAAATTATTTTAGTCCTTTTCATAATGATATTTAAGTTTAAAATGATGAAATTTTATGATACAAAGGTGCGGCGGAAATTTGAAATGCCAACTGTATATAAATGACTATCTCAGGGTGTTTTGCGTCAGGGTATTTTTTTATTTTTATGTGGAATAATATCGTATGGTTGGAGAATCCAGTTAAATAAATTGTTGTAACCTAGCTTGAGCCTCTGTGTCTTCTGTAAATGATTTAATTGGAATTACAGGTTTTTTTATTTTGAAGAGAATATTCATGATTAATTTAGTTAGACCCGGTTTTGCGACCATGGCCATTGCAGAATAAACTTGAGGCAATTGTTCAGTAGAATACTTCCTTGTTTCTTTATCGGGAACAGGCGAATCAGTAAGGTATATTAAAATGGGTATGATTTTGCCATTGGTTATTTTTTTTACAAGGGCAATATTTTCGCTGATATTTTTTACAGTTCTCATTGTACTTTTAGAATAGGAATAAAGAATACCTTCTTTATATATGTAATCTGCTCTTTCACCAATTATTAAATCTTTATTTGAACGCGTATCTGTCATTTGTTATATTGTAGCAGCTTTTAATTTTGTTCTATAACTTGAAAATAGTGTTGATTTTGATAGAAAACCAATATACTTTCCATTATCAGTTACAGGTAAATTCCAAGCACCAGTGTCGTCAAATTTCTTCATCACCTTTTCCATTGTTTCTTCAGGATGAATTGTTGCTTCGGGCTTACTCATTAATTCTTTCACCAAAATAATAGAATACATTTCTGTTTTAAAAATAATTTCTCTAATTTTATCAAGAAAGATAATGCCAAGTAATTTGTCCTCTTCATCAACAACAGGAAAAATATTTCTTTGTGATTTTGCTATTACTTTAATTAAGTCTCCTAAGGTTTCGTTTGGAGCAATTTTTTGAAAATTTGTTTCGATTAGATTTGATGTATTGATGGTAGTTAATATATTATGGTCTCTATCGTCAGTAAATATTTTTCCGCTAGCTCCCAAGGTTTTCGTATCCATTGAAAAGGGCTCGAAATATTTTGAAATGGCATAACTAATTGAAGATACTATCATCAATGGAATCATTAAAGTATATCCGCCTGTTATTTCTGCAATTAAAAATATTGCCGTTAAAGGTGCGTGATATAATCCACTTAAAATTCCCGCCATGCCCACTAAAGTAAAATTACTTTCGGGCAGATTAGAAATATTGAGCATATTTAAACAACGCGAAATAAAAAATCCCAAGTAAGAACCGACAAATAATGCAGGTGCAAAATTACCTCCATTACCACCACTGCCCAGAGTTAAGCCAGTAGCAATTGCTTTTAAAAAAACAAGTATTCCAATAAACCCTAAAACTATCCAAGCATTATCTTTATAACCTTGAAAAACACTCTTATCCAATAAATCTTCCGGATGTAATGTCGATAATGTTTTAATACTTTGATATCCTTCTCCAAATAAAGCAGGAAAAAGAAAAATGAGCCCTGCTAAAGCTAATCCTCCAATTATTACATTGATATAAATTCTTTTAGGCGATTTACTGAAAAGACCTTCTATTTTTGAAAATATACGCGAATGATAGACTGAAATAAATCCTGCTAAAACGCCTAATAAAACATAAAAAGGTACATTATTGTAATTAAAAGGTTGTTGTAATTGAAATGATAACAAAATATCGCCTCGTAAAATAATTTTTGATATGAGTGCCCCGGTAGCGGATGCAATAATTAAAGGAGTAAATGCAGCGATTGTAATGTCGATAAGTAGCACTTCCAAAGCAAATAAAACACCTGCAATAGGGGCATTAAAAGCTGCGCCAATTCCGGCAGCAATTCCACATGCCAAAAGTAAAGTGCGTTCTTTGTGAGTTAAGCGATATGTTTTTGAATAATTAGCACCAAATGCAGCTCCTGTTATAACAATTGGTGCTTCCAATCCTGCAGATCCACCAAAACCTACCGTAAGCGAGCTTGTAATAATTTGAGCATACATTTGTTCTTTAGGAATTATACTAGACTTTTTGGAAAGCGCATAATGTATGTGCGATAATCCTTTATCGAGTTTCCCCTTTAAAAAATAGCGTATTACCCATACCGTAAGTAAAATGCCAATAAGAGGTAATATTAAAAATATGTATCGGTTATTGCCTAATTTATCGTAGGTAGCAGCGAGAAAAATATAGTGGACAAAGGTTTTTAAAACGATGGCTGCAAGCCCAACCGATAAACCAACTAAAACACTTGAAAGTAAAATAAACTGTTTTTTGTTTAGCCTTGCCTGCGTCCATTCAAGAATTATTTTTATTTTATGAAGTGATGAAATTTTTATTTTCTTCATGCGAACAACAGTTTTTTAAGATGTGGCACTATGCATCAGAATTAAGGTTAAAACGCCACAAAGTTATGTAGTAAAGCTAAGAAACTATTTTTTTAAGATTGCAAAAAATAATAATAATATTTCTCCCTTTTTCAATCATAAAGTGGAATAAGATTCAATGCTTTATATACTCTCAAGGTTGCCGTTGAATTTTATCTCGATACCAATACATATGAGATGCGTTATAATTGATCAGTTTCAATTGGTAAAGCCTCAGGTTTTTTATTTAGCATCAAACCAAACATCATTACAAATACAGAAAGTAAAATGGATTGTATGATTAAAGATTTATTTACTATTAAAATGGATTGTTCAGGCACTATTGCGATAAATAATAAAATGGTAATTAAGCCTCTGGGAGCTATGTATAATAGCGGCATAGTTGGCAACTTGGTTATTTTTAACATAATGTATCTGATAACAATAATACCGCCAACTATTGCTGCAGCCCAAGGTAAGGTTTCAAGATTTAATATTTCTCTCACCTCCATTAAAAATCCAAACATGATAAAAAAAAGTGCACGAATCAAGAATGTTGCTTCAATTGTTATCTCCTTAAATTTTTTAACTTCTTTATCCAGCTTTTCAGGTCGTAATTTTTCTATCCATTTAAATCTTTTGAGCTCATCAAGATTGCCAAGAAACAAACCAAATACCAAAATAAATATTAACGCCGGTAAATGATATTCCTTCGATACGTAGTAAATTAAAATTACAAGCAGAATAATTGGTGTATAGGTAATATGGTGTTTTATTCTACTTAATACAAAAGAAAGGCCTGCTATAGCGAAAAGTGAAATGAGAATAATTAGTAAAATTTCAATCCCAAATTTGCCGAACGATTGCCCATTAATAACTTCATTTAATGCAATAAAATTAAAAAAGAGGACTCCAAAAATATCCGACAGACTACTCTCGTAGACGATAAATTCCTTATTAAAAATACTCAAATGTTTTACGCTCGGTATTGCAATTGCACTGCTGATTACACAAAATGGAATGGCATTGATTAAGCCGGTTTTATATGTTACCCCACCAAAGTATTGGAATGCGTATGCCAACCCTAATCCTAATATGAGCATTGGGATTAACGAATTAATTAAAGATTTACCAATAACCGGTAATTTACTCCTATTTAATTCAAGCTCAAGGGAGCCTTCTAAAACAATTAATATTAATCCTATCGTTCCTAAAACTGGCAATAAAGGATTTAAATCCGGAATTTCTATTTGCGTTATAAGCGTAACCTGTCTTACTGCCCATCCTAAAAGTAATAACAATATAACAGAAGGGATTCTTGTAAATACCGCAGTGATATCAAAGACATATGCTAATAATAGGAGTGAACAAATTGTAATAATGATTCCAGAACTCATAAAATGATTTACAAAATAAAATGAAAGAATTAGGGTTAATTAATTACAAATCTCAAATTGAGCCGATATTTTAATTAAAGCAGTAAAATTAATACTTTCGCGGGTTTTTTATTCCCGTTTTTAATCTTTTAAAATATTTTTTACATCAGCACTATAAACGGGATGGTTCCTGAGGATTATAGGTTAAAAGTATTTTTTTAACCTTACAAAATGCCTCAAACCTGCTTTTTACTATTCTTGATATTACTTAAGTGTTAATCCTCAAGAATTCTTATAATTGAAGTTGAACAAGGATATTTGACAAAACAAATAGTAGAAATGAATTTTCACCTAATCAAATGTTATAGATTTAGTGTAAATCTTTTGATGATTGTTGAAATAGTTCTATTAGACCACTAATTTTTATTACATTAAAAGAATATTAAATTTAGTGCATATATTTTTATTCAAGAATTTTGAATATCAAAAGATTAAAATATAATTGCTAATTCAAATTGTTCTTTTAATGCATCATTTCAATCATCCTTCAGAAATTCCATTTATTGGTACTGGAAATATAAAATCTACCAATACATTATGATGCACATTAGAAACATGGTCTTTAAATGAGGCCATACTATGATGCATAATTTTTCTGGAAGCATTGTCAAGTTTTGCAAGAATTTGCTCTAAAGTATTCAAATGCATTTTTATTTCAACTTCTCGGCTATCTTTTTCGTCGGGTAAATTTGAATCAATTTGAGTAATTTGCTCAGCAAAAGTTTTGTCAACATCCATATAAAAATCTATTAACTCAGGATTGGAAGCATACGTTTTAAAATGAGCATAAGCAATAGCAGAATCTTTTTCCTTATTGTCTATATTTCCAGATGCATTTGCAGCTAATAAAGAAACATATACAGGAAAAAGAAGTAATTTTTCATATTCGGATTTGCTAATTTCTGAAAAGTTTATCATTGGTATTTCATTTATAAGTTTAAAAAATATTAATGTGGAGTAGGAATTCTCGATAATACACTTATTAAAGATTTAACAGCTCCTTCTACCGATTCAGTTATTTGGTTTGCTGTATACGAAACTGCAATAGGTTGTTTGCCTTCTAGTCGTGCTTCCAGCAAACATCGTTTATCGCCTTGACCTTTTTTCTTGCCATTTTCATCAGAGATGTGCACTTCGATGCGTGTGATTTTTTTTTCATGCCTTGAAAGTCCGTCGCGTATTATGCTGTCAATCATCATTCTTAAATCCTCTGTTCCGGAAATTGTTTTGTCTGTATTTATTTGAATTTGCATAATAAAATATTTATAGTGAGATAATTATTTTCGACATTAAACCTTATATTAAGATTAAGCAAAAATTATTCCTTATTTTATTTCTGATGTATTATAAGTAAAGCACTTTTGATATTACACCACATATGTGTAAAAACTCCACAATTTTTCTATAATTCAGCATATATGTTAATAGAAATTAAATTAAACTCCATAACAATCTTAATTTTAATTTCTTAAATTGTGATATATTTTAACCGCAAAGCGTTTGTTATTACAGAAACCGAACTGAAACTCATTGCTAAAGCGGCTATCATAGGCGAAAGCAATAATCCAAAAATAGGATATAATAATCCTGCAGCAATGGGAATTCCAATTACATTATATAGCAACGCAAAACCTAAATTTTGTTTTATATTGCGCATTACTTTAATGCTTAACTGACGAGCCTTAACTATACCAATTAAATCACCATGCAGCAAAGTAATGGAAGCACTTTCAATTGCAACATCAGTTCCGGTTGCCATTGCTATTCCAATATCGGCTTGAGCCAATGCAGGTGCATCATTAATTCCATCGCCTGCCATTGCTACTTTTCGCCCAGCAATTTGTAAAATTTTAATTTCGTTCAATTTATTCTCAGGTAACATATTACCTTTAAATCCGTTTAATTCTAAAGTTTCACTTACTGCCTTTGCAGTTTCTGTGTTATCACCGGTATACATAATTACTTGTAGTCCTAATTCTTGTAGTTCTGAAATTACAGCCTTACTGGATAGTTTTATTTTATCTGATATAACAATATAACCAATCACAATTTTCTCCTCTGCCAAAAAGGAAACTGTTTTAGCCTGTTTTTGTTCTTTAATTATTTGTTGTTTGATATCAGCTGAGATTTCAATTTTATGGTCTTGCATTAATTTCTCATTGCCCAATGCAATACTTTTTTCATGGAGTATGGCTGTAACTCCTTTGCCGGAGAATGCTTCAAAATTAGAAACTTCTTCAATAGGTATATTATTTTGTTTACCATATTGTAATGTAGCTTGAGCAAGAGAATGTTCACTATGCGTATTTAACGCAATTATTTTTTTTATGATATCGGTTTCAGTATAATTTTTATTTACACTTACTACTTTTTCTACTGAGGGTTTACCTTCTGTAATTGTGCCTGTTTTATCAATAATAATTGTATCTATACCATGCATTTTTTCGAGTGCTTCTGCATTTTTAATTAATACACCTGATTGTGCACCCTTTCCAACGCCAACCATAATAGACATTGGTGTTGCTAAACCTAATGCGCATGGACATGCAATAATTAAAACTGCAACAGCATTTACAAATGCATATACGTACTGAGGATCGGGACCAAATATCGCCCAAATAATAAAAGTTAACACAGATATGCAAACTACAATTGGAACAAAATAACTTGATATTTTATCTGCTAATTTTTGAATCGGTGCTTTTGATCTGCTTGCCGTATTTACCATATCAATTATTTTGGCTAACATGGTTTCAGAGCCAACCTTTTCGGTAATCATAATAAATGATTTATTCCCATTTATTGTTCCGGCGCGAACAATATCCCCCACTTGTTTTTCTACGGCATCAGGTTCTCCTGAAATCATTGATTCATTTATATAAGCACTTCCTTCTTCAATTTTGCCGTCAACAGGAATTTTTTCTCCTGGTTTTACATGTAATTTATCGCCTATTTCAATTGTTTCTATTGCTACAATTTGGTCCTCGCCGTCTATTATTTTGGTAGCTTGATTTGGAGAAAGTTCCAATAATTTTTTTATAGCAGAATTTGTTTTTGAGTGCGCTCGAGCTTCTAATAATTGACCTAATAAAACCAAAGTTAAAATAACAGTAGCAGCTTCGAAATAAACATATACTGTTCCATGTTCTGTTTTAAATTGAGCGGGAAAAAGATTTGGAAAAAATAAACTGATAACACTAAATATCCAGGCAGCACCTGAACCAATTCCGATGAGTGTAAACATATTTAGATGCCATGTAATTATAGAACGCCATGCGCGTTCAAAAAACATGCGTGTTGCATAAAATACGACAGGTATGCTTAAAATAAACTCAACAATATTCCAATATTGCATATCCATTAATTGCAATAATGGATTATTTTTAAGCATATGCGACATAGAGATTAAAAATATTGGCAGCGTAAACACCATAGCGATAATAAACTTTTTTTTAATTGTGACATAAGTCTTATCCTCTGATTCCACTGTTTTGTGTATTGGAATTAAATCCATTCCGCAAATTGGGCAAGCACCTGCTTTATTCTTAATTATTTCGGGATGCATCGGACAGGTGTATTCTGTATTTTTTGATACACTTGGTTGTTCAACTAAATCCATTCCACAAACAGGACAACTTCCCGGCGAAGCATATATTTTATCTCCCTCGCAGTGCATAGGACAATAAAAAATACCTGAGCCTGTACGCAGTTTACTTTTCTCAATCTGGTGTTGATTATGGGTATGATTTTGTTCAATTTTATTTTGCAGAATTTGGTAGTTTCCACCGCTTACTTGTAATCCCTTTTCAAGTTCAGTAAATGCAATTGCTTTATCAGAATAAATCTCTGCTTGTTTTTTTTGTAAATCAACCTCAACCTCTATAACTCCGTCAACTTTGCTCAGCGCGGCTTTAACATGCGCAACACATCCGTTGCAGCTCAT
>JBBRGZ010000038.1:0-18070 GCA_038223395.1 Chitinophagales bacterium | reverse complement strand
TCCCTGTAGCAATAAAGCAAGCATTTACTTGATACCAATTAGCTGTATCAATCAGACTATTTGCATTCAGGATTGTAATTGTTTGTTCAACTAGTGACGACTGTTCTAAAAAGGATGTTGTAGAAGTTGTCATTAATTCGTTTGCTAAATAACCGCTTATAATGCTGGGAGTGCATGAGCTATTATCACTTAAATTTGTATACCATTTTAAAGTATAAGGCCAACCTGCTTTGAGTGTTTCAGAAAGTTCTACTTCAATGAATTCTCTATATGGAGTGCCACCGGTTCCTCCAATATAAATTCCTGCATATGCATTTCCTGATTGTGCATTTTGAATGCCTAAAAAATTGTTAGGCACAGATGCTATCTCTGTAGTATCGCAAACATTAAAATAATCGGAAGTTGCATTAGTAGCATTAAACCAATAATCTGCATTATAAATTTGTGCAAGATCATTGGGGCAATCTGTATGTAATTCAAAATCACCATTGGGCACTAAATTTTGAGCCGTAATATTTCCTACATTTAATAAAATGCAACAGCTAAAGCATTGGAAATACAATAATTGTTTTGTGTAGGTTGGCATGCTAAAAACAGTTATTGAGCAATTTTTGGTGCCTCGAAATTACCGTAAATAGGGGAGTTAAGTAAATTTCACAATTTTTTTAGTGTAATATTCTTGTCATCATTTTAAGCAATGCTAAAATAGTAGGATTTGGAGGCAGCAAAATTTTACTCAATCTAAAAATAATGACTTTAATTCTGGAGCAGGAATCATGCAGCTATCCTTTTTGCCAAACCACCGATATCTGTTTTTTGCAATGATAGTATATATCCAATTACGTATAAAGGCAGGAATAATCCAAAATACAATTAATGCATTAACAGGAAAAGACAAATGTTTGGCGATTATTAATGCTGCAGAAGATTTTTCGTAAAATTTGTTATTATAGAATAGAATTATAGAATCGGAAGTAATTTCAAATTGATGTTCAGCAAAAAATGTCGGGGTAAATTCTGATTGCAAAGATGCAAACCTGAAATAGTGATGTTTATCATTTTTAATTACAAATTGTACACTTGAATTACACAAATTGCAAACACCATCAAAAAATATTATTGGCTGATTGCTTAACATTATTTGGGATAATTCATCTGCCATTCAACCATGCCACCCAATAGATTTCTTACATTGGTATAGCCAAATTGCATAAGCATTGCTTTTGCGGATGAACTTCGCGCACCCGAATGACAATGCACAATTATTTCCTGTCCTAAATCATCATCATAATCGTACATGCTTTGTCCGATTAAACCAAGGGGGATATTTTTCGCACCTATATTAAAAGCAGCGTATTCATGTGGTTCGCGCACGTCAATAATTAACAATTCTTCGCCGGCATCCATGCGTTGTTTGAGTTCTTGTACAGTTATATCCATTGTATTGTTTATTTTTTGTTGACGATATTAATCTTTAATAAATTTTGAAAGATAAACAGCACCTGATTTTAAATCGTTCATTTTGATAATATAAAATCCGGGTGTTAAAGCGTGGATGTCTATATTTTTTTCTGTATTGGTTGTGCGTATCAAGAGTTTTCCTGTTTGATCAAATACAGAATATTCAATTACATTTTGTGTATCCAAATCAATATGCAAAATTGTGCTTGCCGGATTTGGAAATACATTTACAGATGATGTTTGCGGTTTAACTTCCGTTATTGGGTTAAACAGGGAATAATTACCACCTACCTGAGGACGTATCATTATTGCACCTGCTAAACTCGATTTTTGCCAACTTCCACCAATATTAAAATACACATCATCATGGGCATCGGAATTTGCATCAAAACCAACATTTAAAAATGCATCTTGACTTTGTAGCCATCCCACATAAAAATCACCATCTACAACAACAGGCGTGGGGTTGCCTAAAAAGTCAACCAGTTTGTAAACATAAAATCCATTTACAGAATCGATATATTTTGGCGTAAGAAAATCGTTTTGAAAAATAACATTTTCACCTGCAGAAGCGAGAGTAGTATCTATATTATCCCATACAGTTAGAGAGAAAAAAAGATTGCCTTTATTGCCATCCACGTAGGCCCAATGAATATAAATTTCTTTTAAGGTATCTGGTTCATTTGCGTGAAAATGTATCGCAAGTTTTGCACCTGTTCCAACTATTGCATATGCTTTCTCAGCACTGCCATCATCATAAGCAAAATAATTATAAAAAGCCTGATCGAAATGTAGCGTATCATTTCTTCTATTAATATCGCCGGCAGGATTTAATACATATTTTAAATCCACTACCATGCTATCTGCGTCGTAATTTGGTGTGCCGGATGGAATTGTAAAAGTTGAAAAACCATCGTATGCAATTGTAAATGGATTTAGGTTAATGGAGATAGGAACAGTAGGGGCGATTATATCTTCGCCACTATATTTTTCTGTTGCACTATATTGATATGAAGTATTAATAATGGTATTAAAATTATTATACATAAATACGCCATGCTCTAGTGCAATTTCTGAGGCCTGGTGATCTTTAAATTGATTCCAAGGCATTTGGCGATATTGTTTTAAATATTTTTCGGGAGGATAAATAATTGCAACATCTCTAAATAAAGTATCATTAAATGTACGGTTCTCATCTACATAGACATAATCAATATTCCAATGGTCGTTATTGCCATTTACGCCCGCCCAATTGCGAAAACGAAATTGAAATCCGTCATAAAAATAGATATCTTCAACTGGCACCATAGCTAGCTTAAAAGATTGTGGAACATTGCCTAAACTATTTACAGTTTGCCAAATTTCAACCCACTCGCCAGTATTTGATTTAAATTCCAGTATTAAAGAATCATTTGCATTAGGATAATCACCAAAACCACCAGGTTGAAAATAAAAACTTAAATACACCGAATCAATTGGTGAATCTCCGATAAAAATGGGTTTTGAAGTTAAAACATCCGCCATGTCAAAAGCAGAAGCTTCGTTATAAGGGCGACCGTTTTTTGCAAGTCCGTCCAAGGTAACTACTCCATAAGTTGGTGGTAAACTTGGATAAGTATTATTTACAAATGCACTGCTGTCAATCCAAAATAAACTGTTGGGATAAACCTTTGATGCCATATAATTAATTGTGTCGCCACATATCAATGAAGTTTCGTTTATAATAATTTGTCTGTCAGAAAAATCATCCAAAAAAGGTAAACAAAGTGTATCTCTGTTTTCAATTATTGTTCTGCTACCCGCTATATTTTTTTGAGTATTAAATAATGCGGAATTATATTTTAACGGAGAAAGCATTTCCTGTGAAAAACCACATTGCATTATTAAAATACCAAATAAAAAGATTATATATTTTTTCATCAATTCTATTTTTGTGCTTTCTGTTAATTTTAGTTACTTAAGGATTTTCATCATCCTGTGGTGCATTTTCATTTGGATTATCCGAAATCCAGATATCCACCATTGACCCCAGATTTACCATTCCTTCATTTGCTGACTCCGGATATTGTTTATACACAAACGCTTCATCTTTATCACTAATTGTACCTGTGGTGATTACTGTGCCAACTGTTAACTCCTTTAATTGTAAAAGATTTACAGCTTCTATATAAGTTAAGCCGGAAAGGTCGGGAATTGCAATTTTAGTATCCCCTAAACCATTGCCTAAAACAAGGTCAATTTTTGATCCTTTGGGGATTTGCGTTCCCGGTTTGAGCGGTTTGTTTTCGCCATGAATTTTCATATCAAGATATACATCTCTGTATTCGAAGGGTTTGTAAATAATATCGCCCACTTTTAAGCCATGGCTCTCTAGAATTTCGCGCACACTGATATAACTTGTTCCAATTTCAAAAGTGGGAGCTTCTGTTTTTGGAGGTTGTCTCATATTGATAGTGACGTAAATTTTTCTTCCGCTTTTAACTTTTGAATTTGCCACTGGATCCTGAGAAATTATACTGAGTGGACGTTCATCTGCATCGAAAGTGGAATCCATAACGGCGTATTCAAGGTCCAAATTATCGAGTTCTTGTTGCGCTTCTAAGCTAGTTTTTCCAACAAGATTCGGCACAGTTTGACTTTCGCCATGACGCGAATACTGCTGTACAATGAATAATAATAGCCATAAAAAAACGACAATCATCACTATTGCAGCAAAAACGTTCAACCAAAACGCTTTCGAAATGAAAAAACGCCAGTTACTTGAATTTTCTGTGGACTTCTTTTTGGGGTTGCTCATAATAAGGCAGGCAAATTTAGCCTGAAAAGTTGAGTAAATACATCGAAAACTTATCCGGCTTTGGCTTCTTCGAGTAATCTATTGAAAAATTCCTTTAGGCTGAGTCCCGAAGCTTTTGCCATTTTAGGAACAATACTCGCTTCACTTAATCCCGGAACAGTGTTAACTTCAAGGAAAAAGGCTTTGCCATCGCGCAATATATAATCCATACGGACAACACCTCGGCAATTCAGCAATTGATAAACTGAGCTTGAAAAATGCTCTACTGCGGCCTTTTCAGTGTCGGAAATGCGTGCGGGAATAATTTCATCACTTTCGCCGGCAGTATATTTTGCGGTATAATCGAAAAATTCGTGTTTATCTGTGGCTATTTCACAAATAGGCATTACAATTATTTCATCTCGATATCTATAAACGCCACAAGTAACTTCTTTTCCTACAATGCCTTCTTCAACTAATACCTCACTATCAAATTGCAAAGCTTCGCGGATAGCACTTTCGAGTTGAACAAAATCTTTAATTTTTGAAACACCATAACTTGAACCATTATTATTCGGTTTTACAAATAATGGCAATTGAAATGTGCGAGGAATTGAGCCTAGCGCATCGTTAATTGAAACACCCGAATTGCGCACTAAATAGCCTTTAGCCTGCAAAATGGCTCCTGCTAATACACTTTTTGTCCACGATTTGTTAAAAGTAAGTGCCGAACAAGCAACTCCACAATTGGTATAAGGAATATTAAGAATATCCAAATAACCCTGAATTCTCCCATCTTCTCCGGGAGAACCATGTATTGCATTAAAAACAAGGTCAAATTTTACTTTTTCAGTTCCGTTCTGAAAGCTAAAATCACTTAAGTCAACCGAGATATTATCCGGCTGCACAAAAAATCCATCCTTTTCAGCGATTACTAAATAAACATCATAAATACCTCGGTCGATATTTTCGAAAACTACAGCACCACTTCCCATCGAAATATTTTTTTCTGCTGTATATCCTCCGCATAAAACGGCAACACGCTTCTTATCCATAAGTGAATTTTCACGCAAATTAACGCAAAACAAAATTTACAGAGTATGTAATTTTTAAACAATTATAAATGAGCACAAAAAAAATGCGTCAACTGTTTAAAGATGACGCATTGGTAAAGTTATAGTGGATGGTTCAAATGTGCATTTTTGCTTTTTTGGCCAGAAGTTGTTCTTCTGTTTCAACATGTTCAGGATCCGGTAAACAGCAGTCAACCGGGCAAACAGCAGCACATTGCGGCTCTTCGTGGAAACCCTGACATTCGGTACATTTTTCAGGAACAATAAAATAAATATCGTCGGAGATTGGTGCATTTTTTTGATCGGCATCAATCATACTTCCATCTAACATAGTAACAGAACCCTTTACGGTAGTTCCATCGGCAAAAGCCCATTCAACGCCGCCTTCATATAACGCATTATTTGGACATTCGGGCTCGCAGGCACCGCAGATTATACAATCTGATGTTATTACAATAGCCATAGTTTTTCCTTTCTTTTACGTTTTGTGCCCAAATATAGAGGCACTTGCCTTATATTTCAAAGCATACCCTAAAGATAGCAGAATATTTATAATTTGTCTAAATAAGATTTCCTGTTTTTTTTCACCCTTTTTTGGTGATTTTAACCAGCTCACATTTTGAATTTTACACTTTTTGTCGCTTATTCTGATGTAATATAAAAACGCAAATTACCTTTGTAAAAAATTCATGATTTTTGAACGATGTGAATTTTTATAAATTTAAATGTCAGGCAACTATCCCAAATTAATTCAATGAAATCTGAACAACGGTTAAATATATTATCTGAAGTAGGAAAATTATTAATGTCAGAAAATTCCGACTTACAAGAAGTTTTTGCAAAAACGGAAGAATTTAATCCTTGGTTTACACATTTGCATTGCGAACTGATGGTGCAAAATTTCAGGGAACAATTTTTATCTTTCGATAAATTAAATGCTTGGACAAGCAATTATAATATCAATCAAAAAAATCCAAAAACTATTGGTTTGGTGTTCGCTGGCAATGTGCCTTATGTGGGCATGCACGATTTATTAAGTGTATTGGTGAGTGGTAATAGAGCGATGGTAAAACTGAGTTCGAGGGATACCTTCTTTTTTCCATGGTTGCATAAATTGTTACTGCAATTAAATCGCGAATTTGGGCAACAAATTCAATTTGTTGAGCGACTTGAAAAATTTGACGCTGTAATTGCAACCGGAAGCAATAATTCGGCTAGATATTTTAATGCTTATTTTGGTAAGTATCCCAATATTATCCGTCGCAACAGAACTTCAATTGCTATAATAAATGGAAATGAAACTGAGGAAGAATTATATGCTTTAGGCAAAGACGTATTTTACTATTATGGTTTGGGATGCAGAAATGTGAGTAAAATATTTATTCCGGAATTATTTGATGTTGAATTATTATTTCGCGTTTGGGAAGATTTTAGATATATCAATGATAATACCAAATACAATAATAATTTTGATTATAATCGCGCATTATTATTATTAAATCAAACGCCTCATCTTACTAACGATTTTTTTATGTTGCGTGAAACTGAAGATTTATTTTCACCCATTTCTGTTTTATTTTCCGAACGGTATACAAATAGCGACGAGCTATCATCAAAAATTCAAAATATTGCCTCCGATTTGCAATGTGTGGTATCACAAAACCCTGGAAATACCCCATTTGGGCAAACACAATTTCCAGAATTAACCGATTATGCTGATAATGTAGATACGATGGCTTTTTTAACTACTTTGTAAACAACATTATTCGAAAACATAATTGGGATTAAAAATTCTTTTTAATAAAAGCTGCAAATCCTTCGCTGTTATCTTCTTCCATATCACTTAATTCAAGTTCAAGTGCTTTTGTGCTGCGCAATATTTCAATAAGCGATAATACTAAACTTATTGAAAACAAAAGTATGCTTATTGCAAATAAGACATTAGCAGTAGCAATATTATCAATAAATATAGAGTACAAACAACATATTGCCAGCAGAAAACTCATCACTCCAAAAAATTGCATGCGACGCACAAGTTTAATTCTGTATTGAAGATTTTTAATTTGTAAGGGAAGCAATTTATTTTCTTTATTATCTTGATATTCGTCGTGTAATTTGCGTACCACAGCACTCAACGCCATAAATCGATTTGTATATGCCAGCATTACTAAACTGATAGCAGGAAATAGGAGTGCGGGTGTATTTATAGTAATATCCATAAAGATTAATGCTCCAACTTAATTTAATCCTAAAATATGCAACATAAATGCATACATAAAAGCAGTTTCTTGTAAACTCTCATATCTGCCTGATTGTCCGCCATGGCCTGCATCCATATTTATTTTAAACAATAATAAATTATCATCTGTTTTGGTATAACGCAACTTTGCAACCCATTTTGCAGGTTCGAAATATTGCACCTGACTGTCGTTTAATCCAGTTGTAACAAGTAAGTTTGGATATTTTTTTGCTTCCACGTTATCATAAGGCGAGTAGCTATACATATAATCATATTGCTCTTTAATTTTTGGATTTCCCCATTCCATCCATTCGAAAGTTGTAAGTGGAATAGTTTCATCTTCCATTGTAGTCATAACATCTACAAAAGGCACATCAGCAATAATTCCTTTATATAAATCAGGTCGCATATTGGTGATTGCTCCCATTAATAAACCACCTGCGCTGCCACCGTTTGCAAATAATTTATCGGAGGAAACGTAATTATTTTTTAGCATATATAAACTGCAATCTATAAAATCGGTGAAGGTATTTTTTTTATGCATCATTTTTCCATCTTCGTACCATGCGCCACCCATTTCTTGTCCTCCTCTTATATGCGTATTAATATATACAAATCCTCTGTCTAGCAAGGATAACACATCACTATTAAAATAATCTTCATTACTATAACCATAAGCACCGTAACCATAAATAAACCCTGGAGCTGTACCGTTTTTTTGATACACATCTGTTCTGTATGCAATTGCTACCGGAATTAATTTCCCATCGCGTGCAGTCACCATAATGCGCTCTGTTTTATATAAATCCTTTTTATAACCACTCGGAATTTCATCTTGTTTTAATAATATGCTTTTTTGTGTCTTCACATCATATTGATAAGTGCTAAAAGGTGTTATCATTGAAGAGTATACAAAATTCAAATCATTACTATTATATTCCGGATTATATCCTAAAGTAGCATAATAAGCAGGTTCATCAAATTGGATATAGGCATCTTTAACATCGGGCTTAATAATGCGCATCGTAGTAAGCCCATTTTCAGTTTCTTCGGCAACCATAAAATTTTTAAAATATTCTACATCAGTCAAAAATATTTGATCCCTTTCAGGAATAACATCCACCCAATTTTCTTTTGAATTATTGCCAATTGTAGATGAACATAACTTATAATTTTTAGCATTATAATTCGTTTTAATTAAAAAATTGTTCCCTTCTGTATGATCTGCAATATATAATACATTTTCTTGCAGTGGTGCAATTACTTTAAAAGCAGTAGGTTGTTTTGCATCAGTGTAACGCACTACACTTGCATCAGTTCTTTCAGCATCAGCAAAAAAATAGTCTTCACTGCGCGATTTATATAAATAAATATCAAGTGTTTCATCATCTTCCTGCAGTAATAATTTATCTTCACTTTGTTTTTGACCGATAATATGTTCTTTAACTTGATACACACGCAATGTTTCTTTATCAGGAACGGCATATACAATTGCCGAGTTATCAGAAGTCCACTCGCAGCCGTTGCGCGTATCCTCAATTTCATCCTTTAACCAGCTACCGTCAGTCAGATTTTTTATTTTGATAGTATAAAAATTTCTACCATGTACATCCATAATAATGCACGCTTTAGTTTCATCGGGACTTATTGAAATATCGAAACTTAAATAATTATGTCCTTTAACTAAAGTATTTCCATCTATAATTATTTCCTCCTTTTCACTCATGCTATTTTTCTTTCTACAAATAATAGGATATTCTCCACCTTTTTCATACCGTGTATAATAATAGTAATTTCCTTTTTTGTATGGAACGCTCATGTCCTCTTCATTAACTCTGCCTTGCAACTCGTTAAATATGCGTTGTTGAATATCTCCGCTTGATTGCATCATTTGTGCAGTATATGCATTTTCTGCTTTCAGATAATCTATTACCTTACTATCCTTCCTATTATTCATCCAATAGTAATTATCAACTCTGTCGCCATAAGCACCATGAATAGTATATGGAATACGCTCAGCAACCGGAGGTTTATTAGCTTCCTTTTGGCCATACATACAGGAATGCGCAATAAATAAACTTATTATAAGTATGCTTAATCGTTTCATATGCAGAAATTTTATCAAAGGTACTATTTCGTTCAATATGGTTATACATTTGGCAAAATTGAATAATGTAAGAATTTAAACATCTGGTTTTACCCAATAATGCCCTAAAAACTCTACATTACCCTGTCACAATCCTCCGAATTTTATCAAAAAAATGTTATACGGTTATTATGAAATGAACTACTTTAGCCACCGACTAAACCAAGACCTATGAATAAGTATTTACTCACAATTTTATTTGCATTAATTGGCACAACAATCTACGCTCAAGATCGCACTATCACAGGAAAGGTAGAAGACAGCGAAACAGGCGAAGGGCTCGTTGGGTGCACCGTTATTTTAGAGGGAACCCAAAAAGGAACTATCACTGATGGCGAGGGCAAATATGTCATTCTTGTTCCCAAAAGTGGCGGTACATTGGTATATAGCTTCATTGGCTATGAGGCACAAAAAGCAATAATTAAAACAAGTAATATTTTAAATATTTTGCTAGATGTATCCCCTGACCTTTTAGACGAGCTTGTTGTTGTAGGATATGGCACTGAGATTAAAACCAAGGTTACAGGGAGTATAAGTGAAATTAGTGGTGACGACATTGCACTTACACCTGTTTCAACAGTTGAACAAACCCTTCAGGGAAAAGTTGCCGGTGTTTTTATTGAAGCAAACAATGGTAAAGTGGGTGGAGATGTAAAAATTCGCATTCGTGGAAATTCATCAATTAATGCGAGTAATCAACCTTTATTTATTGTTGATGGTATTCCAATAAATACAGTTGCTATTAACGATTATTATAATGTCTATCTTAATCCTTTGAATGATATAGATTTTAATGATATAGAAAGTGTTGAAGTGTTAAAAGATGCATCTGCTAGTGCCATTTATGGTTCAAGAGGTGCAAATGGCGTAATTATTATTACAACCAAAAGAGGTAAAGCAGGTAAATCAAAAATAACTGTTGATTATCAAAGAGGAACAAGTAAGCCGACACGTTTAAGAGATTTTTTAAATGGTGGAGAATATGTGGATTATTATACGCAGGCTGCAATTAATGCAGGTGAATACGATTTTGCAAATGCCATAACAGGGTATGCATCAGTTGAAGATGCTGTTGATGCTTATGTAAATAAAGTGAATAATAAATTTGATAAAATTTCAGGTTATAGTGATTGGAGAACAAATGAAACAAATACTGACTGGCAACCATTGGCATTTCAAGATGCAGTTTCAAGTATGATAGACTTATCGGCTTCAGGTGGAACAGAAACTTTTCAATATTTTACCAGCATGGGTTATTCTTCTCAGGATGGTATTATGTTAGGTAATCATGGCGATCGATTTAATACGATAACCAATTTGGATGCAAAACTTTCTGATAAATTAACAATCGGGCTAACATTAAATTTAAGCCGTTCTATTAATAATGATATACCGGACGATAATTCATTTTCTACTCCATTACAAATAGTAGCTCAGTCGCCAATTACACCACCAAAAGATACAACAGGCGAATATTACGATCAGCCTACTACATTATATTATAATCCGTTAATTGAAGTTGACAATGTGTTTTTTGAAAGTACTACATTTAGAACATTAACAAATTTAACTACCGAATATCAGTTGTTTCCTGCACTTGCCATAAGAGGGGAGTTGGGTGGTGATATTACTAATCATGCGCAAGAAAGATTTTACGGAAGCAAGAGTGAAGTAGGTTTATCTGTTGGGGGATATGCAACTAATTATAATTCTGGTGTCCAATACTTCGATACAAAGTTGTTATTAATTTATAAAAAGGCACTTAATGAAAGCAATAACTTTGCAATGACTGTAGGAACAGAATATAATGCATACCAAGATTATTTTAATTATGTAGAAGGACAAGGTTTCCCGAGCGATAAATTACAAACACTTGCAAGTGCTGCAGAAATTGTATTAGGATCTTCTCAAAAAGATTATTATCGTTTCCTTTCTTATTTTGCGAGAATTAATTACGATTATCAGGAAAAATATCTTTTCAACATTACTGCAAGAGCTGATGGTTCTTCAAGATTTAGTGAAAACAATCGCTATGGTATTTTCCCATCTGCATCGGCAGGTTGGATTTTAAGTAATGAAAGTTTCCTTGAAAAAAATGCTGTAATCAGCTTTCTTAAAATACGCGCGAGTTATGGATTTACAGGAAATGCGGGTATAGGTAATTTTGATTATAAAGGGCTTTATGGAGTTGGAACGTATAACAGTACTTCGTCTCTTTATCCTTCAACTATTGCAAATTCAGACCTTACTTGGGAAAAAACAGCTCAAACAGATATTGGACTTGATTTTGGTTTATTTAAGGATAGAATTAATGGAGAAATAGATTATTATATTAAACAAACTACAGACCTTTTATTAGATGTGCCCGTTCCGGCAACTACAGGGTATGCTATTCAAACTCAAAACGTTGGAAGTTTAGAAAACAAAGGATTTGAATTTGTTTTAAATACTGAAAATTTTGTTGGTAAATTTAGTTGGAGCACAAGTCTTAATTTCTCAACCAATAAAAATAAAATTACAGAACTCGCAAACGGTCAGACTTTAATCGACCTTGGAGGAAGCGATTTTCTTAATGTGTTAATGGTTGGTCAGCCATTGGGGATTTTTTATGGTGCTGAATATGCTGGTGTCGATCCTGACAATGGCGATGGTTTATGGTATATTAACGATGGTACATCAGGTAATGCAACTACCAACGATTTTAATGAAGCAAATTATGTAATTATTGGCGATCCAAATCCGAATTTTATTGCAGGTATTACAAATAATATAGCCTATAAAAATATATCTTTAGATTTTACATTTCAAGGTGTTTATGGCAATGATGTGAATCTTCAGGGTGATTATTGGATGAGTTCAAATGCAAGTCAATACGACAATCAAACTGTTGATCAATTAAATGCTTGGCAAAATCCGGGTGATGTAACCGATATACCTGAAAATAGATTATTATTTGAAAATGGAACAGCAGCGCGCTCAAGCCGATATTTATCAGATGCATCTTATTTAAGGTTGAAAACACTTACCTTGAGTTATGAATTTCCAAAACGTATGACAAACAAATTAAATATGAGTTCATTGCGTATTTACATGTCGGCATACAATCTTGCAACCATTACAAATTACAGAGGCTGGGATCCTGAAGTTTCTACAGACTCCTTTACCGATAATGTATTTTATGGTATAGATTTCTATAGTGCACCACAACCTAAAACAATGGTTTTCGGAATAAGTCTTGCACTTTAATTAATTAATGTAAGAAACAAAAAAGAAATTATTATGAAAAAAACGACATATAAAATCATACTTACAACTTTCATCGCCTTAAGTATTACTTCATGTAAGGATATACTCAATCTTGAACCAGCCCAGAATTTAAGCAATGAGGTTGCGTTGGATAGTGATGAAGGAGTTAAACAGGCGCTTATTGGAGCTTATGATAATTTTTCGCAGGTCTCCCTTGCAGGCGGAGAAATGCTGCGCAATGCTGAATTATTAGGCGGTGCAAATGAAATTTTATGGGTAGGCACATACACGGCGCCACGTGAAATTTTTAATAGAGATATATTAGTAAATAATGGAGATGTAAATGGATTATGGACTGATGCATACGAATGTATTAATTCGTGTAATAATGTGTTAAATGCATTAGACGTAGTATTGCTCGAAGATCAACCAAGAGTTGAAGGTGAGGCTTTGGCGCTCAGAGCTTGGTGTCATTTTGAACTTACCAGAATGTTTGGAAAGCAATATGATGCAGGTACGGCAGCAACTGACTTAGGTGTGCCTTTAATTCTTATTCCTACATTAACAAATAGTGATAATACTGATGTTGTTAGAAATACAGTTGAGGAATGTTATACGCAGATAATTACTGATTTAATGCTTGCCGAATCTTTATTACCGGAAAAAAATGATGAGTATATCAATAAATATACTGCTGCAGCTTTACTTGCACGCGTTTACCTTCAAAAGGAAGATTATCCAGGTGCCCGCGATGCTGCTGACCGTGTTATTGCATCTAACGAATTTAATTTAAATGAAAATTACGCCGATTGTTTTAATCAAGATAATAATACAGATGAAGATATTTTTGCAACACAGATATCTGAACTTGATGGCACGAATGCAATGAATACTTATTTTTCAACAAATGCAAATGGCGGAAGAAGTGATATTGAAATTGAAACTGTACATTTAGATTTATATGATCCTGCCGATATACGCAAAACATTATTTTACGAAGTTGGTGGAATTACCTATACTGGAAAATTTAATAATGAATTTGGAAATCTTTCTTTAATTCGCATAGCAGAAATGTATTTAATTCGTGCCGAATGTAATTCACGTCTTGGCTCTGCTGTTGGCGCATCTCCGGTTGACGATTATAATATGACGCATACAAGAGCAGGTTTGCCTGCTGCAATTTCAGTTAATCTTGATGATATTCTTTTAGAACGTCGCTTAGAACTTGCATTTGAAGGTTTCAAAATTCATGATATTAAAAGATTACACGGCGTTGTTGGACCAATGAATTATGATGATAATAAATTGGTGTATCCAATTCCTGAAAGTGAAATAGAAATAAACCAGAACCTTATTCAGAACGACGGGTATTAAAATAACTTTTTAACTTTCTTAAAAGGCACTTTCTGAGCAGAAAGTGCCTTTTTGCATATGAATTGTCAAACTCTTACAAATTATACGTGACTAATTATAAATTGCATATTTACACATAGGGTTTCATTAAACTAAATGACAGCGGGAGCTTGCTATTTTAATTTGCCGAATGCAATCGGAATTTGTGACAATTAATTACCAATAAAACTACATTAATATATCCAAAAACCTTACTTTTTTAAATAATTTGATTAAATTAGTATCGAATTTATTTATCTCACAATTAAATCTTTAAATTGATGAAACCATTATTTAAACCATTGCTAATTGCAATTGGCCTCCTTTTTACCGTTTCCGGTTATACCCAGAACGCTGTAAGGGTTGATCAAAATTTTAAAGTTCAAATTACCGATCAATTATTGCAACAGAAATTTGTTACACTCGACATTTCTGATTTACAATTTAAAAGCGAGCTTGAAGCCCAAAAGTATTTTCATTCTATTGAAAATAATTTAGTGGAATTTAATGTAGATTACTCTGCTAAAACTGCAACTATGCTATTGTTTCCTGAACGTATTGGAAATCATACATGGACACTCGATGATTGGAATGCGTACATTGCTAATATGTCTACACGTTGTTCCACTACTTATAATGCATTTTTAAATCAATAATCTAAATCGTACATTATGAAAAAGAATTTTATAAAAATTAATTTAACAATGTTATTTGCTATATGCACAGTAACATTTAGTTATAGCCAAATTGTTGGCGGCGTATCTTATTTAAAAGGAAAATATGTTGAAGTTGCAATTTCTGATTGCGGAACCTATACATCCGGAAGTGGAGGAGTAATTGTTGCTGCTCCGGCAGACTACCACCAAAATATGTTAGATGGCACTTTGGGTTATACAGTTGATAATGGAAAAGATGGTTGGGACCTTGGTGTTCCTGACCAGTGTGGCGACTTTGTTATGCCGGGTTCTCCTGAAGAAGGCTGGGCAATTCAAATAGGTAGCGGCACTGTTTATGGAAACCTGCAACCGTTTTGTTATAATCCAACTGCATTTATAGCCGGTGCCCCTTCATTTCCTGGCGCCAATACTACCAATGTAAATGGTGGAATGATTAGAAAAAGCATTTGGCAAGGAACAAATACAGGTTTAGGTCTTGCTATAAGTCAGACTACATATTTTTTAACTAAAAAACAATCACTTCTAACTATCGTTGACATTTGTAATGGAGGTGATTTGAAAACTGATGTCTATTACGCAAGAAACGTTGACCCTGATAATGATCAAATTACTACTGGTTCGTTTACTACTATTAATAATGTTAAAAAACAGTTTGCTGCAGATGGATATTCTCATGTAAGTGCATCAAGTGCTTCCGGCTCACCTTGTTATATGAGTTTTGTTACCGGCGATTCTCGAGGAAAAGTTTCTCAAGGTAATTTTGCTATGGGAGAACCTAACGATATGTATAATGGTGCAAGCGGATATGTAACTTCAACTGGGGCAGTAACCGGTGATATTGCAATGCAGGTTTCTTTTAAAATGGATTCTTTAGATCACAACGATTGCAATTGTATTGCCTATGCCACTGTATTTACCACTACCGGCATACCGGAGCAAATAACATTAACAAATACAGCTTGTGCTACCTTGGGAACACTTGCACGTTTTGGTGATGATGTTGTATCGCAATATTTAGATGATCCTGCTTATTTTTTAAATAACGAATTTGTTGCTTATCCAAATCCTTCATCAGGTAATTTTACAATTAATATGTTTGATATCGAACATGCAAATATTTCAGTTGTAAATGCAGTTGGTCAGGTTGTTTATACAGCTACTGACGCGAGTAATATTGCAGGTATTTATCTCGAGAACGCAACGCCGGGAATATACTTTGTAACAATTGAACACGATGGAAAAGTAAATACAAAATCTGTTGTAATAGAATAAAAATAATTTTGTTAAATGCAAAGCAGGGTGCGCAATGTGCCCTGCTTTTTTTAATATTTATAGCTTACTAAATAGATTGTTATTTCATAAATAGAAATAATTATCTATGAGTGGAAATATTTTATTTCTGAATTAAAATCCTTGTCCCAATTTCAACAAATTCAAAAATCTCATCTACATCGGCATTTTTTAATGAGATACATCCTTTTGTCCAGTTGGTTTTATTATCAATTATTGCATTCATATTATTTGGCACACCATGTATTCCAATTTCGCCTCCAATAGTTGCATTGAAAGGGATTTCTCCTGCTAATTTTGAGGCATCGTACTTTTTCTGACTTTCACCAGTGGGATAATTGACCCAAATAAATTTGCTCCATTTTGCATGCGGATATAAATCGCGAATTGTAAAATTGCCTTCAGGGGTGCAATTATCACCTTCCATACGTTTGTCGTCAATTGGGTTACCACCAAATACTACCGGATAAGTTTTAATGGTTTTGCCATGTACTTGAAACTGAAGCGTGTATTCTGATTTGTCAATCAATAATACAATATCATCAGCAATATATTTTTCTTGTTGAAGTAAATGCGTTAAAGATTCTGTGGGATAAACGCTTCTTTTTTCTTTATTGGCATTATCTAACATTGCAGAATTGTTTGAACAGGAAATTAGAATCAAAGTGATAAACAACAAGGTAATTTTCATGACTAAATAACGTAAGTCTTCTCGAACTTTGTATTAACCCTGAATAAGCAATTTAAGAAACAACAATACTATATTTCTAATAAATTCATATGTTTCAAGCAAATATGATGCTTTTTTCAATTTTTTACTATTCAGGGTAAATCTAACTAAATCAATAGGGTAATTGATTTTTATATGTCTATTGATTAAGTTGGGATTAAGAAGGGAAGAAATTTGTCCTAATAATTTTAATTGCAAGCGCCAAGGTTATTATTCCAAAAAATTTCTCAATCGCCAATAAACCACTTTTACCGAGTCTTTTTTCTATCCACTTTGTTGAGCGCAATATGATATAAATTAAAATTAAATTTATTGCAACTGAAATAAGTATATTATAAATGGAATAAATGCTTCTCAAAGATATTAAAATTGTGAGTGTTCCTGCACCGGCTAATAATGGAAAACCTATTGGGATTAAGTTGCCCGATTTACTGTTGTCCGGATCCACCTTAAATATCTTAACGCCTAATATCATTTCCATTGCTATTAGAAAAATTACGATAGCACCTGCAATTGCAAATGAATTAATATCAAGTCCCAAGGCTTTTAAAATGGATTCACCTGCAAATAAAAAAGCAATCATCAGCCCACCGGCAAAAAAAGTAATTTGCCCTGGCTTAAAATCTGTCATGTCGGCTTTGAGTTTGATAATAACCGGAACATTGCCCAATACATCAATAATGGCAAATAAGGTTGCACTTATAGTGATGATATCAGCAATTTTAATTTCCTTTAAAATGTCTTCCATAACGCGTCAAAGATACAAAATTTACAAATTTAAAGCAGAAATTTTGCGTACTAAACTGCCATAATATTAATCTCCTTATTCAAAAGCCAATGAGTAGACCTCAGTTTTTCAATGTGAATGGTACCAATTAAATAGGCCTCTTTATCTGATGTATAGGTTTCGTGAATTATACTAAAATCGTCAAAAGGTAAATCAAAAGACTTTGGAAATCGCGCATATAATTTAATAGGGATAGATGTATTCATTGAGAGCAAAGGGGATTGTCCAATTTTACGATATTCATATCTATAAT